>JANNEY010000602.1:0-2794 GCA_031379235.1 Opitutaceae bacterium
CGATCGATTGTTGGATGCTCACGTTGAGTTGGTTCATTACACCCGCCGGCGAAGCGATCTTCGCCGACGGCGTAAACTAACCTCTCAAAGTGGCTGGTTTTGACCCGGCCCGCGCTGGCTGGTTTTACCCGGCCGGTGACATGCGGGGCGCGCTCTGACCGTTGGCCCGTCGCCGAGCAAAACATGGTTGCCTACTTCGCAGAGGCGTATCCGCAGGCGTTTCCAGATGCTGCCTTCACCGTGCCCGTGTTGGGCATCGAGCGCACCTTCTGGGAAAAGGCCACGATCCTGCACGCCGAAGCCCACCGCCCGGCGGACAAGGCCATCCCGGAGCGGTTCTCCCGCCACTACGCCGATCTTGCCGCTTTGGGGCAACACACTGCCGGGACCGAGGCACTCGCGCGCGATGATCTGCGCGCCCGCGTCGTGGCGCACAAGCAGGTGTTTTTCCCGGCGGCTTGGGCGAATTATGAGACGGCGGTGCCTGGCACGCTGAAGCTCATTCCCTCGGCCGAACGACTGGCCGCATTGGAGAGTGATTACCGGGCAATGCAGGAAATGTTTTTCCGCGCACCACAGACTTGGTCGGAGATTTTGGCGACGCTGACCGCGTTGGAAACTCGCATCAACAGCGCGTCGGCGAAGCGCTGACTCACTTCTGCGTTTGTCGCTGTTCGCGGAGTTGTGGATGGGCGCGTGACATTCGAAGCCGTTGGGCATGAATTAAAATGGTGCCCGGAGCGGGACTCGAACCCGCACTCCTTTACAGGAATTCGATTTTAAGTCGAAAGCGTATACCATTTCGCCATCCGGGCGCTGCCATAAATTCAATACCAGCGTGGCGCTATCTGACGCCAGCAGGAATGTCCGCAATGTCCGCCGTGCCTCAGGGCGGTCAAAAAAGTGGCCAAGAAGTGGCCAAAATCACCTCACTGGCTGTATCCGGTAGTCGATGCACAAATGCAGATGTTATTGAAAAAGAACGATATGTTTCTACCTCGGAGCGATTGTCAAATGGTGGGGTTGACAGATTTTAAGTCCCTAGTGTCTACCATTCCACCACCCGGGCGACGGCACGCGGCGAGACAAAGGCAGAGCGGTGGCCGATTCCAGCCTAACCTCGCGCCGACGGCGAAACGTGAAACCGTTCCACCGGTTCTCGGCCCCTACCAGCCCGCCGCCTGCCCGTCCTTCCGGCTCTCGCTCGCGCCGAGGAAGACCTGGTTTTTCGCGTCCCACCGGATCGCCTGGTAGCCGCCGAACACGCCGACTTCCGGCCGCAGGTCGTGGCCACGGCGTCTGAGCTCGGCCTGCGTCGCCTCCGGCATGCCCGACTCGAGGGCCACGCGCCCGCCGTCGGCCATCTTCGGCGTGCTGTAGTCGGTCGAGCCCGCATGGTGCCAGCGCGCGGCGTCGCCCGCCTCCTGCACGCCCATCCCAAAGTCGATCAGGTTGACGACGATCTGCACGTGGCCCTGCGGCTGCATCGCGCCGCCCATCACGCCGAAGCTCAGCCACGGCGCGCCGTCCTTCATCACGAACGCCGGGATGAGGGTGTGAAACGGCCGCTTGCCCGGCGCGTAGTCGTTGGCGTGCCCGGCCTCGAGCGTGAACATCTCGCCGCGGTTCTGGAAACAGAAGCCCAGCCCCGGCGCCACCACGCGGCTGCCGAAGCCGAGGTAGTTGCTCTGGATGAGCGAGACCATGTTGCCGTCGCGATCGGCGGTCGCGAGGTAGATCGTGTCGCCCTCCTGGAGCGCGGGCGCGCCGGCGTCGTAGGTCCTGGCGGCGGCGTCCATCCTGATGAGGGCGCGGCGCTCCGCGGCGTATTTTTTCGACAGCAGGCCAGCGAGGGGAATCTTGGAAAACGCCGGATCGGCGTAAAACTTCGCGCGGTCCTCGAACGCCAGTTTCTTCGCCTCGATCATCGCGTGGAGCGCGTCGGGCGAATTGAAACCCATCGCGCGCAGATCGAATCCCTCGAGAATGTTTAGCATCTGGAGCGCGGCGATGCCCTGGCCGTTGGGCGGGAGTTCATAGACATCGTAGCCGCGATAGTTCACCGACACCGGCTCGACCCAATTCGACGTGTGCCGCTCGAGATCCACGCGGCGCAGCCAGCCGCCGTCCGCCGCGTGCGCCGTGAAGAACGCGTCGATCTTCGCCGCGATCTCGCCGCGGTAGAAGGCGTCGCGGCCGCGGTCCGCGAGGAGCGCGAGTGTGCGCGCGAGATCGGGGTTGCGGAAAATCTCGCCCTTGGCCGGCGCCCGGCCGCCGGGCGCAAACGTCGCCATGAAGGCGCCCGGCTCGCCGCCCGGCATTTTCACTCCGGCCGCCCACTCGTCCGCGATGATCTCGGTGACGGGGAAACCCTCGCGTGCGTGCAGGATTGTGGGCGCGAGCAGGCGCGACATCGGGAGCCGGCCGAATTTTCCGTGCAACATGAACCAGCCGTCCACCGCGCCCGGCACCGAGATTGGCAGCAGGCCGCGCCGCGGGATGGACTTGAGGCCGCGGCGGGCGAGCTCGGCCTTGAGCTGCGCCGCGCCGAGCCCGAACGGCGAGCGGCCGGAGGCGTTGAGGCCGTGGAGTTTTTTCGTCTTCGCCTCATAGACGATCGCGAAAAGGTCGCCGCCGAGGCCGCAGTTGTGCGGCTCCATCAGGCCGAGCGCGGCGTTGGCCGCGATCGCGGCATCGACGGCCGAGCCGCCCTGCTTGAGCACCTCGAGCCCGATCTGGGTCGCGAGCGGGTGGCTCGTCGCGACCATGCCGTGCTGCGCGATGACCTCAGAGC
>JANNEY010000618.1:0-2454 GCA_031379235.1 Opitutaceae bacterium
AGGTGCACCACAAGAAAGAGCCCCACGGGCACAACACCGGTGAGCGAATGAAGCCGCCGGAGAATGAAGTAGCGCCGGTTTCGATTGCGAGCTTCTTGGGCCTGCGAGATGAGCGTGGGCTCGCTGACGAAGCCGTTGGTCGGATTTCCGTAGCGGAAGTTGTAGGTGCCGTATTTGAAATCGTTCGGCGCATAATCGACGTTGTTGCCGTTGGCGTCGCCGAGGTAATAGCGCCAGTAGCCGCGCGTGATGCCCGCGGCGGCGGGAGCGCCGCCGGCGATGGCCCCCTGGTTCACGCGCGGCGCGCCGGCGGGAATCCACGCGTGCGCATCGGCCACGCCGTCCTTGTAGGAGTAGCTGCGGTTCACGCGGTATTTGTATTCGTCGTAGCCGGAGAGCTGGTGCAGACCGAGCCACTTGAGCACGTTTTTCTCCTGCGTGAGGTCGAGCTTGTAGCCGAGCTGGCCGCGGTAGGCATCCCACTTGCGCGGCGCCCAGAGCGTGAAGGGCTGGTCGATCCCGAGGTAGGGGCGGAGGAAGTAGGGGTTGGGCGTGCCATCGAGATTCTTCTCATTGGGATCGATGATGAGCTGGCCGGACTGGCCGTTGGCGTTGAGTTCGCCGATGGTGACGCGGGTGTAGCGTTTGGAGTCCTCGCGCAGGAAGCCGCCTTGGAACGCGAGCGTGTGGCGCGGCGTGTTGATGAAAATCTGATCGATCTGCACGGAGCCGGTGAGCGACTTATCCATGTAGCGGTTGATCGCGGCGAGGTTCACGTCGGACCAATCGTAGATCGATTTGCCGGTCACGGTGGGCGTCGTGGTGAAGAGGGGCTGGCCGGTGAAGCGACCAGCGGCGATGCCCGAGCCGGCGCTGACGGACATGAGGCGCAGCGTGCCGGAACCGGTGCCGGGATTGGTGTTCGCCGTCGACGCGGGGGCGGTCAGATATTCGAGGCCGCCCTGGCCGACATAGGCGTAGAAGCGACCGCTGCCGGTGAAGCTGCGGTTGAAGTAATCGGGCACGTTGGCATCGGCGGTGATGGGGGTCGTGGTGCCGACCCCGCCGTTACCGATGGTCGTGCCGTTGACGTGAATCACCTGGTTGACGGGATCCCAAGTCGGACGGCCACTGGCGATCCAGTAGGAGATGCTGTCGCGCGGCGGGCTGTAGTTGGGGCGGTTGCCGTTTTGGCGGAAATACGAATAGGTCGCGGTGATCGTGGTGTTCTTGAACGGCTGGTATTTCACCATGCCGTTGTAGCGAACGGTGTTTTGACCGGAGGGCTTGCGGACGTAGGCGTCGTGCTGGAAGGAACCGCTGGTGCGAAAAGCGAGGACCCCGCGCACGAGCACGCGATTCAGATCGAGGCTGGAGCGGAACCCGCCGAGCGCATCGCCGCGCAACGAGAGTTGCGAACGATCGCGCGAGAGGTTGGCGCTGGCCTGCACCATGTTCGCCGTGCCGGACGGATTGCCGAGGCCGAAGACGTTGGCATTCGGCCCGCGGCTGATCTCGACCGAGTCGATGGCGAGCGGATCAATGGGAGTGCGGCCCATCGTCTCGAAGTTGCCGATCGAAACATTGGCCGAGCCGATGCCGCGCACGCGGTTGGCCTGGTTGGGATTGAGGCTCACGTTTTCGGAGACGCTCCCGTTGCGGTCCACCGTGAAATCCGTGTAGGTGCCCGTGCCCTCTGCGCTCGCGGTGTAGAGGAAGATGTCGTTGATATCGAGCATGCCGAAGTCCTGCATCTGTTCCTTCGTCATCACCGTCACGGAAGAGGCGAGATCCTCGAGCTTCGAGTTGAAGCGCGTGCCGGACATCGTGTTCGAGGCGTAGTAGCCCTTGGTGTCAGAGACGACTTCGAACGGTGACAGGCTGACCACCTCTTCACCGGCCGCGCTGGCGCTCGCTGGTTTCACCGTGGTGGCGGCGCGCTTTAGGTCGGCATCGAGCGTCGCCTGCTCCGCGGCGTCGAGCACGCCATTGCGATTGGCGTCGTATTTGGCGAGCGTCGCCGCATCGACACGAGCGGGTGCGACTTGGGCGTGCGCCGTCCCTAGGTCCAGCCTGAGCACGCTGACCAAGGATAAGGCGAAGAGCCGGCGAACGGACCGTGGGGATAGGATGGGGCTCATGGATTTCAAGGGATCTGCGCGACCCAAAGGTGGAATCACGATGGGGTGAAGCGAGGGGTGGGGCGCGACGCCGTCGTCGGGGGGCTAGACGCTTCGTAGTCTGAAGAGTTCTCCGCACAACGTAAAATGTGGCGTGCGCCTGCCGCGTGAAAGCTGACAGTCCGCGGCGCGCCCCGACTGGGCCGGCGCGCGCTGCGCCGGAGAATTGCAGCCGAGGTGGAGCGCGGTGCCCACAACCCGCGTGGGGGGCGACGGGGCGCCTGAAAGCGCGGTGGGGGCCACGCGCGCCATCATCCGTGCACTCGGCGGCAGT
>JANNEY010000623.1:0-13926 GCA_031379235.1 Opitutaceae bacterium
CCAGGGCTGCCACCAGCCGGCGAAGAACAAGGGCGGCTACGTGATGACCGATTTTTCGCGGCTGCTCGTGGGCGGCGAAAGCGGCGACAAGGCCGTTGTCCCCGGGCACCCTGAGCAGAGCGCGCTCATTGCGGCCATCACGGCGAAAAACGGCGAGGCCGACATGCCGAAAGACAAGCCGCCGCTCGCGGCCGACGAGGTGACGTTGATTACAAAATGGATCGCGCAGGGGGCGACCGACGACACGCCGAAGAACGCCGTGCAGCATTTCGATGCCGATCATCCCCCGATCTACCAGCGCCCACCGGCGGTGACGTCGCTCGATTTTTCTCCCGATGGAAACCTCCTCGCGGTCGCCGGCTTTCACGAGGTGCTGCTCCACCACGCCGATGGTTCGGGCGTGGTCGCGCGGCTCATTGGGTTGTCCGAGCGCATCGAGTCGGTGCGCTTCTCGCCCGACGGCACGCGGCTCGCCGTGGCGGGCGGACTGCCGGCGCGAATGGGCGAAGTGCAGATTTGGAACGTCGCCGAGCGCAAGCTCACCGTCTCAGTCCCCGTCGGCTACGACACCGTCTATGGCGTGAGCTGGTCGCCGGACGGCAAGCACGTCGCCTTCGGCTGCCCCGACAACAACGTGCGCACCATCGACACCACGACCGGCGCCTTCGTGCTCCAGCAAGGTTCGCACAACGACTGGGTGCTCGACACGGTGTTCAGCCAGGACGGCTCACACCTCATCTCGGTCGGCCGCGACATGAGCACCAAGCTCACCGAGGTCGAAACCCAGCGCTTCGTGGACAACATCAGCTCGATCACACCCGGCGCGTTGCGCGGCGGTCTGCACGCGGTGGCCCGCCGTCCCGGCCGCGATGAAGTCCTGATCGGAGGCGCCGACGGGGTGCCGCAGATTTACCAGGTCTTCCGCAAGACCAAGCGCCGCATCGGCGACAACGCGAATCTCCTCCGCAAATTCCCCGCGATGGAAGGCCGCATCTTCGCCGTCGATTACAGTCACGACGGCAAGCTCATCGCCGCCGCCAGCAGCTTCAACGGTCGCGGCGCCGTGAACATCTACACGGGCGAGTTCGACGCCACTATTCCTGATCTCCTCCTCAAGGCTTACGCCGACAAGATCGCCAGCGCCTATTCGAAAGAGGAGAAGGCCGAGATCGAGCGCTTCACGACGTCGGAGGTGAAGCTCGTGGCCGAGGCGAAATTTTCCGGTGGCATCTACGCCCTCGCGTTCAGCCCCGACGGCAAAAATATCGCCGCCGCCGGCGAAGACGGCCGCGTGCGGCTTATCAGCACCGCCGACGGCGCCGTCGCGAAGGAGTTCGTGCCCGTGCCGCTCGCCGCCACGACGAAAGTTACCCTGGCGGTGCCCGCGGGAGAAAAGACCACGCAAACCGCGGGACGATAAAAATGCTTTCCACCTCCCTTTGTCATCGCGCGGCGCGCTTCGCGCACCTCGCAATGCCAAGCTAAGACCCATGAAGCCGTTTTCGTTTTCGCTCTGCCTCTTGTTCCTTGCCTCGGCTGGCCTTTCCTTCGCTGCCACCGCGATGGCCGCGCTCAACCCACTCACGGCGCCCGAGGCCCTTCCCCCCGGCGCGAAAATCGCCTCCCTCGAAATCGCCCCCGCCACGATCAAGCTCCAGGGCTGCTTCGACGCCGTGCAGCTCCTCGTCACAGCCACGCTCGTCGGCGGCGAGCGCCTCGATGTCACGCGCCTCGCGACGTTCGATCTCGCCGCGTCTGGCAAACCTGCCGCTGCAATCGGAGCTGTCACCGCCACCGGCCTGGTCAGCCCGCTCGCGAATGGCAAAACCCAGCTCACCGTCAAAATCGCCGGCAAATCCGCGCAGGCCGCACTCGAGGTCGTCGCCTTCGATCCCAACCAAAAGGTCGATTTCATTCGCGACGTAAACCCCGTGATCGCGCAGCTCGGGTGCAGCGCCGGCGCGTGCCACGGGGCGAAGGATGGCAAAGCGGGTTTCAAGCTTTCGCTCCGCGGCTACGATCCGATCTACGACGTGCGCTCGCTGGTCGATGACCACGCGGGCCGGCGCGTGAATTTCGCCTCCCCCGACGATTCGCTCATGCTGCTCAAGGCCACCGGCGCCGTGCCCCACGAGGGCGGACAGCGGACGAAGTTCGACGACAAATATTACCGCATCCTCCGCGCGTGGATCGCCGACGGCGCGAAGCTCGACCTCGCCGCCACCCGCGTCACGCGCATCGAGGTCACGCCGCAGAATCCGGTTTTGCAGGCGATCGGCTCGAAGCAGCAGATGCGCATCATCGCCAGCTACGCCGACGGCCGGCAGCGCGACGTGACGGCCGAGGGGTTCATCGAGTCCGGCAATCAGGACGTCGCGCTCACCGAGCGCGGTGGACTCGTCAGCACGCTCCGCCGTGGCGAAGCGCCCATCCTCGCGCGCTACGAGGGCAATTACGCCGCGACGACCGTCACCGTGATGGGCGATCGCTCGGGTTTCGCGTGGAGCGAGCCCGAGAAGTGGAACAAGATCGATGAGTTCGTCGCCGCGAAATGGCAGCGGATGAAAATCCTGCCTTCGGGTCTCTGCACCGACGACGAGTTTCTCCGCCGTATCTATCTCGACCTCACGGGCCTGCCACCGAGTGCAGATGACGTGCGGGCGTTTCTCGCCGACGCGCGACCGACGCGCGAAAAACGCGAGTCCGTGATCGAGCGACTCATCGGTTCGCCCGACTACGTCGACCACTGGTCCAACAAGTGGGCTGATCTCCTCCAAGTGAACCGGAAGTTTCTCGGTGAGGACGGCGCGAAACTCTTCCGCGAATGGATCCGCAAGGAAATCGCGGGCAACATCCCCTACGATCAGTTCGCGAAGAAAATCCTCACCGCGACCGGCTCCAATCGGGAGAACCCGGCGGCGAGCTACTACAAAGTCCTCCGCACGCCGACGGAGACGATGGAGAATACCACGCATCTTTTCCTCGCCACCCGCTTCAACTGCAACAAGTGCCACGACCATCCCTTCGAACGCTGGACGCAGGACCAGTATTACCAGATGTCCGCGTTCTTCGCGCAGGTGGACCTCAAGAAGGATCCCGAGAGCGGGAACAAAACCATTGGTGGCACCGCGGTCGAGGGCGCGAAGCCGCTCTACGAAATCGCTTACGACAAGCCCGAGGGCGAAGTCACCCACGACCGCACGGGCCAAGTCACGCCGCCCGCGTTTCCTTACCCGGCCAAACTAGCCGTGGTCGGTAAAATGACCGCGCCCGCTGCCGCGGAAAGCAGGAATCCAAAATCGAAAAGCGAAAATTCGCCAGCTCCCACGCGCCGCGAAAAACTCGCCGAATGGATGACTTCGCCCGACAACCGCTACTTCGCGCTGAGCTACGTGAACCGCATGTGGGGTTACATGATGGGCGTCGGCCTCATCGATCCGCTCGACGATATCCGCGCGGGTAATCCGCCCTCAAATCCAGAGCTCCTCGCGTGGCTCACACAGGAATTTGTCCAGAGCGGCTTCGACGTGCGGCGGCTCCAGCGCACCATCGTGCAATCGCGCACCTATCAACTCGCGCTCGCCACCAATCGCTGGAACGCCGACGACCGCACCAATTATTCGCACGCCATGGCGCGCCGTCTGCCGGCCGAGGTGCTGTTTGACGCCGTGCTCAAGGTCACGGGCTCCGTCCCGAATTTCCCCGGGGCGAAGCCCGGCATGCGGGCGGCACAATTGCCGGACGCCGCCGTCGATGTCCCCGGTGGCTTGCTCGCGAGTCTGGGCCGGCCGGCTCGGGAGTCAGCCTGCGAGTGCGAGCGCAACGGCGACCTCGGCCTCGGCTCCGTCATGGCGCTGCTCAGCGGCCCCGCTGTCTCCGGCGCCATCAACGATGCGAAAAACGATTTGGCAAAGTTGGTCGCATCGATTGCCGACGACCGTCAATTGGTGGATGAGATTTTTCTCCGCGCGTTGAATCGGCACGCCTCCCCAAGGGAAGTCGTCGCCGCGCTCGACGCCTGGAAGTCCATTGCAACGGAAAACACCCAGCTCGGTGCGGCGCTCGGCGAGCGCGAGGCATGGTGGAAACCGGTCTTCGCCCAGAAACAAAAGGAACGCGATGCGGCGATTGCCGCCGCGACCATCGCCGTTGCCGCTCGGGCCGCCGAGGTATCTCCACAGGTCGCCGAGGCGGAAAAAAAGCGGGAGGAGAAAATCGCCGCGGAGACGAAAGCGCTGGTCGCTTACGAGGAAAAATTGGCCGCGCAGCTTTCCGAGTGGGAGACTGCGCTCGACGCCCCGCGCCGCGGCACCGCCTGGCAGCCCCTCGAAATCAAGACCGCGACGGCCAACAATCAGGTGAAGCTCGCGCAGCTATCCGACGGCTCCTACCTCGCGTCCGGCCCGTCGACCAACAACGTCGCCTACAACGTCGCCGTCGAGACCAAGCTCGAAAAAATCACCGGGGTCATGCTGGAGGTGCTGCCGCACGAAAGTCTGCCCGCCTACGGCCCGGGCCGCATGGCAGGCAATTTTGTGCTCACCGAGATTTCCCTGCGCTGGGGTGACAAGGCCGGCCGCCGCAACCAGACCGACGCCAAGCTCACGGACGCCCGCGCCGACTACTCGCAGAACAATTTCGATGTGAAGACGGCCATCAACGGCAAGGTGGAGGGCGGGCAGGACGGTTGGGGGGTCTCCAATAAATTCGGCGAGCCGCACTATGCGCGCTTCTCGCTGGGTGAACCCATCGGCAGCGCTGAAGGAGCCACCCTGAATTTCCTCCTCCAGCACCAATACCGCGATGGCTTCACGATCGGACGTTTCCGGCTCTGGGCGACGACGTCCGCCGCGCCACTGGAGCTGGGTTTGCCGGAAAACATCCTCGCCGTGCTGAGCATCCCGGCCGCCGACCGCACGGCCGCGCAACGTGAAGCCCTTGCCGCCTACCAACGCTCGAGCGATGTCGGCCTCCACAAAAAACAGCAGGCTCTCGCCAAGGCGCAACTCCCCGTGCCCGAGGATGCGCAGCTCAAGAAATTCAAGGCCGCCCTCGCCGCCGCGGAACTGCCCGTGCTGCTCGATCCCAAGCTCGCCCAGCTCCGCGCCGACGCCGCCCTCAGCGAAACGCAGCTGACGAACCAACGCCTCACCGGCGCGCAGGATCTCGCGTGGGCGCTCC
Organism: Opitutaceae bacterium; assembly: GCA_031379235.1. Classification (GTDB taxonomy): domain Bacteria; phylum Verrucomicrobiota; class Verrucomicrobiia; order Opitutales; family Opitutaceae; genus ER46. The sequence goes on from JANNEY010000623.1 coordinate 5,182, forward strand.
TGAACACGCCGGCGTTTCTCTTCAACCGCTGAGCCGCCGCGTGCCCATGAAGAAGCAATCAGTCTTCCTCGCCGAGAATACCAATCTCGAGATCGAGGAGTTCCTGAAGACGCACCGCACCGTGATAATTCCGGTGGGCGCAACGGAGCAGCACGGCCCGCACGCGCCGATTGGCACCGATGTCTTCATCCCGCAGGAGATCGCGCGGCGCGTGGCCGAGCGGCAGGGCGACGCGCTCGTGGCGCCGCCGCTCCATTACTGTCTTTCCTATCCGCACCGCGGCTTCACGAGCGAGTTCAGCCTGAGCATCGAGACCTTCATGGCTGTCGTGCGCGACCTCGCGCTTTCGTTCGGCGCGGCGGGGTTCAAGCGGATCGTTTTTCTCAACGGCCACTACGACAACACCTACGCGCTCGCCTACGCCTGCGCGCAGGCTGCGGAGCGTTTGCCGGCGGGCGCGAAGGCGTTTCCGTTCAACTACTGGGACGGCTTCACGCCCGCGCAGGCCGGCGCGATGACCGACGGCGGCAAGGACATGCACGCCGGCGCTGCCGAGACGTCGATGCTGCTCGCACTTGATCCCGCGCTCGTCGACATGGCGCGCGCGAACAAGGAATATCTCAGTTTTCCCGAAACCGTCACCAAGTCCCCCGCGCTGCACACGGCCTACTATTTCTCGGCACCCGGCAGCGTCTTTCGCAGCACCAAGAGCGGCACGTGGGGCGACGCGACGAAAGCAACCGCCGCCGACGGTAAGCGCTACCTCGAATGGGGCGTCGCCTCTGTCGTCAACCTGCTCGCCGATCTCGAGAAGACCTTTAAGGAACTCACCATCCGCTAACAGCCAAGACCGCCGCGCCGTTGTGCGCGTTTCCCGATCCGACTCAATAAATTTCAAACCCCTTACTCCCATGATCCGACTCCCCGGTGGACTCAATTCCGACCTCTGCGACACCCACGCGAAGTTGACGCGCCGCGACCTCTTGCGGCTCGGCGGCTCGTCGATCCTTGGTCTCTCGCTCGGCCAGATGCTCAATCTCAGCGCGAAAGCCGCCCCTGCTGCGCCGAGAGGCGTGCCGGGGTGGGGCAAGGCCAAGAGTGTCATCATGGTTTATCTTCAAGGCGGCCCGTCGCACCTCGATCTCTGGGACCCGAAGGAAAACGTGCCCGACAAGATCCGTAGCGCGTTCAAGACGATCCCGACCAAGCTGCCTGGCACCCACTTCACTGAGATCATCCCGCAGCTCGCGAAGGTGAACGACAAGTTCACCATGATTCGCTCGATGAGTTACACGCCCAACGGGCTGTTCAATCACACCGCCGCGATCTACCAGATCATGACGGGCTACACGACCGACAAGGTCAGTCCGTCCGGTCAGCTCGAGCCGCCCAATGCGAAGGATTTTCCTAACTTCGGCTCCCAGATCGTGCGCTTGAAACCCGTCGATACGCCGATGCTGCCGTTCGTGATGCTCCCGCGCCCGCTGCAGGAATCCAACGTCGTCGGCAAAGGCGGCAGCGCCGGCTTCCTCGGCAAGGGCTTCGATCCCTACACGCTTTACCCGGAGGGCGACGACCTCGACATGGAGAAGATGAACCGGCTCAAGACCGACGATCTGAAGCTCCCGCAGGAAGTCTTCGCGATGCGCCTGGAGCGCCGCGCCAAGCTCCGCGAGTCGATCGACGCCGCGATGCCCGATATCGAGAAGGCCACGGCGAACTACAACCTCGACGAATATTACCAGCGCGCGCTGAACCTCATCGTGTCCGGCCGCGCCCGCGAAGCCTTCGACCTCGCCGCTGAGGGTGAGAAGCTCCGTGACCGCTATGGCCGCAACACCTTTGGCCAAAGCCTGCTCCTCGCGCGCCGCCTCGTCGAAGCCGGCACGCGCGTCGTCGAGGTCATCTGGCCCAAGGTCGCCAACTCCGACAACCATTCGTGGGATCACCACCAGGGCCTGACCGAGCGCATGAAGGGCAAGTCCGGCCCGATGCTCGACCAAGGCCTGAGCGCGCTCTTCGAGGATCTCGACCAACGCGGCCTCCTCAGCGAAACGCTCGTCGTGTGCCTCGGCGAATTCGGCCGGAGCCCCGAGCGTGGCGTGAGCACCAGCGGCAACAACAACAGCGCCGACGGCCGCGATCACTGGCCGTATTGCTACACGAGCATCATTGGTGGCGCCGGTATTAAACGCGGCTACGTCCACGGCGAGTCCGACAAAACCGCCTCCGCTCCCAAGAGCGATCCGGTGCATCCGACGGAACTGCTCGCCACGATCTACCACGCCTTCGGCATCGACCCCGAGACGATCGTCTACAACCACCTCAACCAGCCCCGCGAACTCGTGAAGGCGAAGGCGGTGACGAAGTTGTTTGGGTGAGCGCGCTCACCCCAAAGCCCGACCACGTCCGCGTCTGCTACGAACTGCCATGAATCCAACTTACCGGCCGCTGCGCTCGCCCTGCCCGTTGCCCGGTTTCGATTCCATGCTTTCAGCCCGCCTGTGGCCACCAACAAAAGCATTTGTGGTGGCTTTGGCCGCTCTCTGGGTGTCTTGCCCTCTCGTTTTCAGCCAAGCGTTTCAGCCGCGCACCGAATATCGGGCACTTCTCGAACCCGTCGGGAAAGTGATCAATGGTGCAGGTCAAAACCCCGCCGAATTTGCGAACTACTCGGGGGTCATGAAGGCGAACGAAAAACCGCTGGTCTACATGACGTATGTCGGTCTCAGGAACATCGGCAAAAATTGGACCAGCGGACTGAAGGCGGAGTTGGCGAAATACGGCGACAATTTCCTCATCCCCCAAGTCGGCCTGAGCATGACGATCGACGGACAACCACAAGCCCACTATGAGGGGGACGTTGCCGCCGGTCTGATGGACAGCGAGATCGACAATCTCCTCGACGGGCTCGAAGCGCTGGCCCGGCCCGTTTATCTGAGGATCGGATACGAGTTCAACGGATTGTCATGGAACGGATACCTGCCGGCCACTTACAAAGCGGCGTTCATCCGGGTGACCAATAAGATTCGAGAGCGGAATCTGGAGGTCGCGACGGTGTGGAACGCCGCAGCCCCAGGGACCACCAACTACTCCGATTTCTACCCTGGTGACAGCTATGTCGATTGGTTTGGACTTAACGTCTTCGCGGTTCGGGACCTGACTGCTCCCGGCACCTATGCGTTTCTGGACCTCGCCGTAAGCCGAAAAAGACCGGTGATGATAGGGGAGTCCACACCGCAACAAGTCGGGGTGCTGGACGGACAAACGAGCTGGAATCGCTGGTTCGTCCCCTATTTCAATCTCATCCGGTCCCGGCCGGAGATAAAGCTGCTCAGCTACATCAATCGTGACTGGTCGCAGTTTCCCCAATGGTCCACTTGGGGCGACGGCCGGTTGGAGATGAATGACTACGTGAAGCAGCAGTTTTCGAACGAAATGGGTTCGCCGTTGTATCTTCACGCGACGACGGAGAAAGCGTTCCGCACCCAGCTCGGTTATTCCGACAATGCCGCGCCTCCGGCGGTTGGCGCGCTGCGATCCGCCGGCGCATCGTTTCCGGTGGAGCTGCAGTGGGATGCAGCCACCGACCCTTCCGGCATCGCCCGCTACGAGGTCTATCGCAACGGGGTCTTGATCGGCGCGGCGGTGAAGCCCAGCTTTCAAGATCGGGTGGCCGCGGCCGGCGAGAACTATCAATACCAAGTCAAAGTCATCGACCGGGCCGGGAATGGAAGCGGACTCTCCGGCCTTGATGTCGTTCTACCGAATCCGCTGAACAAGACGGTCAACGGCGAGTTTGACGAGGGAAAGAACGAGTGGGTGCTCGGCCTTTTCGGGAACGCTGGTGCCGCCGCGACTTGGGATATCGCTCCCGGCTCGGTCGTTTCCGGCCAGAATTCCGCGCACGTTCGGATCACCGCTTCCTCGGGCACCGATTGGCATGTGCAGTTACAGCAGCCGATGAAGATTTCCGCCGGGAAATCCTACCTTTTGACCTTCAGGGCTCGGGCCGACCGGAATGCGAACATCAACATGGTCATGCAGCAGGACCACGTCCCCAACACCATTTTCTTGAGCCGCCAAGCCGCGCTCACCACTTCGGCCAACACGTTTTCGGCGACATTTGTCGCGAATACTTCCGATACGGTGAATCTGGCGTTTTATGTAGGGCTGATCCCGGCAGAGGTTTGGATCGATGCCGTTTCGGTCGTGGAAACGCTGGTGGACAGCCGGCTGATCAATCTCTCGATTCTGACCTCGCTGGCCACTGCGGGTGACAGTTTCACGATGGGCTACGTCGTGGGCGGCGGCGGGACCAGCGGGACTAAGCCGCTGGTGATCCGTGCCGCCGGACCCTCGCTCGGCGCGCTGGGCGTCGCCGGCACGCTCGACGATCCCAAGCTCGAGCTGTTTGCCGGCGCTACGAAAGCCGGCGAGAACGATAACTGGGGCGGGTCAGCCACCATCGCCAATGCCATGTCGGCGGTCGGCGCGTTTGCCTACTTGGGGCCGACCTCGCGCGATGCGGCGGCGGCTCTGTCGGTGACGAGCGGCGACAACTCGGTGAAAGTGTCCGGCGTCGGCAACAGCACGGGCACCGTCATTGCGGAGATTTACGACGCGACGCCGGCCGCGAGTTTTGCCGCCACCACGCCGCGGCTCGTCAACGTCTCCGTGCTCAAACCGCTCGGCGCGGGCTTCACCGGCGGATTCGTGCTCGGCGGAAACGGCAGCAAGAGTGTGCTCGTGCGCGCCATCGGGCCGACCTTGGGCACGGCTTTTGGTGTGGGCGGCGTGGTCGGTGACCCGCGACTCACGATCAACTCCGGCCAGACTGTCGTGGCTTCAAATGACAATTGGGGCGGCGGAGCGGCGCTCGCTTCCGCCTTCTCGTCTGTCGGTGCCTTCGCGCTGCCAGCGGGATCACGCGACGCAGCGGTCGTCGCCAGTCTCAATCCGGGTAATTACACCGTGCAGGTTTCCGTCGCCACCGGCGCGACCGGCATCATTCTGGTCGAGATTTACGAACTGCCCTGAGCGCGGCCCGAGGCAAAAAAGGGTTAGGAGCAAAAGCTGGGGCTTTGGCGCCTGAGGCAGAGCCCCGCGAGGCTTGACCAACTGCAGCTGTCAGACACCGTGTCGGCCATGAAGATTTCCACCCGTTCTCTGGTGCGTGAATTTCCCAAGGCTCGGGCCGCCGCCCGCAAAGGGCAGGCGGTGGAAATCGTGGATGGCAACACCGGCGAGAGCTTCGTGCTAACGGCGAAACCGACCAAGACCTTCGGCGAACTCGCCGCACGGGCCAAGGGCGTCTATGCTGGCCCGCGGAAGCTTTCGACGCGGGAAGGCTTCGGTGCCTGATTTCATCGCCGACACCGGCCCGCTCGTCGGCTGGATCAATTCCCGCGACCAATGGCATGGGTGGAGCGTGGGCGTGATGGAGGCGTTGATGCCGCCGCTGCTTACCTGCGAAGCCGTGATCGCGGAGGCCAGCTGGCAACTGAGTCCGTCGCGCGAAGCCGTGGATCGGCTCTACGGTTTGGTCGAAGCCGGCGCCGTGCGCGTGATCGATTTGCTGCCCGAGCATATACCCCATCTTCGCGCATTGTCAGCGAACTATCCTCAGATGGATTTCTGCGACGCGGCCGTCGTGCGACTGGCCGAGATTTTCCCGCGCGCCACGGTCATCACGACGGACTCGGCTCACTTCACCGTCTATCGCCGCTTTCGCGACAAGCCGCTGACACTGATTCATCCGCTGTTGCGTTGAGTGACAGAGTGGAATTCGAATGATGTCCGTTCCAGATTTCCCGCACCCATTCCCGCTTCCTCCCCATGAAATCACTGCTCCTCGCCTTGGCCCTCCTGACTCTCGCCGTCGCTCCGCTCCGCGCTGCCGCCGATGCCTCCGCCGTTTGGCGGGCGGCGGATGATGCGCGTGTCGCCGCCATGATTTCCGCCGATCCGGCGAAATTGGCCGCGACGTTTTCCGACGACCTGATTTATGTGCACTCGAATGGCAAGGTGGACACCAAGGCCACGTTCGCGCCCGCGATTGCTTCGGGCAAATCGGTCTACCATGCCGTGACCTACGAGCAGCGCGATTTCCGCGAAGTCGCGCCAGGTCTCGTGCTGATGACGGCGCGCTGCCGCGTGCAGCTCGGAAAAACCGCGCCATTCAACGAACTCTACCTCAGCGTGCTCGCCGCCTACCGGATGGAAAAAGGCGCGTGGCGTTTCCTCGCCTGGCAGTCGTGCAAGCTCGACACGGCGGCGACGCCGGCGGCTGCGGCCAAGAAGTAATCAACGCTCTCTCGTTGGCTTCGTTTTTCCATCATCCGCACATTTCCCTCCGTTCCCCATGAAAAATTTCCTTCGTCCCATTCTGTTTCCTGCCGTGCTCGCGTTTGCCGCCGGCATCATGAGTCCGGCCGGCGCGGCCGAAGCCGGCATCGGCGCCTCGTTCAAGGGCCCGGTCGGCCTTCAGCTCTACTCTTTGCGCGCGCAGTTCACGGCGAACGGTGTGCCGAAGACACTCGATACCGTGAAGGGTTTTGGCGTGAAATACGCGGAGCTCGCCGGCACCTACAATCTTCCGCCGGATCAGTTGCTCAAACAGCTCGCGGACCGCGGCATCAAGGCCGTGAGCGGTCACTTCCCCTACAAACGTTTCAAGGAGGAGCCGGAGAAGGTCGCGGCCGAAGCGAAGGCGCTCGGCCTCGAATTCGCCGGCTGTGCGTGGGCCGACCACAAGGCGCCGCTCGACGAGAAACAGGCGCGCGAGATCGTCGCGGTGTTCAACAAGGCGGGCGACGTGCTGGCCGCGCAGGGGCTGAAGTTTTTCTACCACTGCCACGGCTTCGAGTTTCAGCCGCACGCCGGCGGCACCCTGATGGATTTTCTGATCAAGGAGACGAATCCCAAGACCGTGAGCTTCGAGATGGACATCCTCTGGGTGGTCTTTCCCGGCCAGGATCCGGCGAAGCTCCTCGCGCAATATCCCGACCGCTGGAAATTGATCCATCTGAAGGATTTGAAAAAAGGCGTCGCGACCGGTTTTCTCACCGGTAAGACCGACGTCACCAACGATGTCGCCATCGGCACAGGCCAGATGAACTGGCCGGCGATCCTTGCGGCTGCGAAAAAGGCCGGGGTGAAATACTACTTCATCGAGGACGAGTCGCCGACCTCCGAGGCTCAGATTCCGCAGAGCCTGGCGTTTCTCTCGCAGGTGAAGTTCTGAGCGGTTCTTGGCGTGGCGGAGCCGTTCGGGACATAAGGTTTCCGGTCGTGGCTTAGTCTGAATTGTCAGCGCGAGTCCGGCGTCGCCGGGCGCGGCAATCCACTTGGCTGGATTGCTTCGGCGGGCGCTTCGCGGACACCTCGCACCGACAAACTGGACCGCTACCGGAATTTCAGCGGGACGGCTGCGTCGCTGCGCTCCTCGCCCTGACAGCGAAGAACGAAATTGAGCCACCACCCAGCGTTTCCCTCACGGACAAAATCGCCGGGCGACTTGAACGTGGATCAGCGGGGAATTCTGCCGCGGGCGCACGCCTTTGTGCTTCAAGTTGCTGGGGCCACCGGGCAGGTTGATGTTTCCCCTGCATGATTGCCTTTGCCCTCACGATTTTCACCGGAGCATTTCTCCTGTTCCAAGTCCAGCCGCTCGTCGGCAAATACATCTTGCCGTGGTTTGGCGGCGGGCCGGGCGTGTGGACGACGTGCATGCTTTTTTTCCAGATGCTGCTGCTCGGTGGCTACGCGTATGCCCACACCGTCAGCCGGCGGTTGCAGCCGCGCACGCAGGCGCTCGTGCATGCGGTGCTGCTGATCGCGGCGCTCGCCTCGCTGCCGATTACGCCGAGCGACGCGTGGAAGCCGACGCCCGACGGCAACCCGGCCTGGCAGATTCTCTTGCTGCTGACGGTGAGCCTCGGGCTGCCGTATCTCGTATTGTCGGCGACGGGGCCGCTGATGCAGGAATGGTTTCGCCGCACGGCGCCGGGGGCGTCGCCCTACCGGCTCTACGCGCTTTCGAATGTCGGCTCGCTGCTCGCGCTCATCAGTTACCCGTTTTATTTCGAGACGAATTTCACCCGCCTGCAGCAGGCGCGCTTTTGGTCGTGGGGTCTCGTCGTCTACGTGCTGTGCGCGGGGTTTTGTGCGTGGCGCGTGTGGCGGCAGCCTGAAGTGAAAACGCCGGAGCCGACGGCGGCTGACGTGGCGGACGCGGCGTCCGCGCGACCGACCGCCTTGCGACGCCTCTTCTGGCTCGGCCTGCCGGCCTGCGCCTCGGTGCTGCTCCTCGCGGTGACGAACAAGATGTGCCAGGACGTGGCCGTCATCCCCTTTCTCTGGGTGCTGCCGCTGGCGCTGTATCTCCTGACGTTCATCATCAGCTTCGACAGTCCGCGCTGGTATTCCCGCTTTTGGTTCACGCTGCTCCTCATCGGCGCGATGGTGGCGGTATGCTACGCCCTCTTCGAGGGCACCGACATGCCGATCGTGAAGCAGGTCGTGATTTATTCGGCGACGCTCTTCGTGGGCTGCATGGTGTGTCACGGTGAACTCTACCACTTGCGGCCGCACCCGAAGCACCTCACGTCGTTCTACCTGATGATCGCGGCGGGTGGCGCGGTGGGCGGGCTCTTTGTCGCGCTCGTCGCGCCGGCGGTGTTCAATAACTTTTATGAGTTCCACCTCAGTCTCGCGCTGCTCGTGGTGCTGCTGCTCGTGCTC
>JANNEY010000006.1:0-9024 GCA_031379235.1 Opitutaceae bacterium
TCGCGCTCCTGCGCGCGGAACTCCGCGCGCACGCCGATACCGGACAGCAGCTCCGCGAGGCCAAGCACGAAGCCGACGAAGCAAGCCGGGCCAAGAGCGATTTTCTCGCCGTAATGAGTCACGAGATTCGCACTCCACTCAACGCCGTGATGGGTTTCGCCAGCCTGCTGGCCGAGTCGCGTCTCGACGAATCTCAACGTGGTTTCGTCACCACGATCATCAACGAAGGCCGCCGCCTCGGGTCACTGATCAACGACGTGCTTGACCTCACGAAGATTGAGAAGGGCCGGCTCATCTTGGAGCGCCTGCCTTTTGCGCCGGTTGAATCCGTCCACGACGTTCTGCGCCTCCTCGGCCCGCGTGCCGCTGAGAAAAATATTGAGCTGCGCTTTGAAGCCCACATCGCCGGCCCTTTGCTCGTCTCCGGTGATCCGCTGCGTTTCCGACAGGTGCTCGTCAACCTCGTCGACAACGCCGTCAAGTTCACCAGCCAGGGCTCGGTCACCATCTTTCTCGAATGGACGCCCCCCATGGGCGGGCTGCCCCACGGGCGCATGTCGATTCGCGTGCGCGACACCGGCATCGGCATCGCGCCCGAGAAAATCTCAGATCTCTTTCAGATGTTCACGCAGGCCGACACCTCGACAACGCGGCGCTACGGCGGCACCGGGCTTGGCCTCGCAATCTGCCAGCGGCTCGTAGTGCTGATGGGGGGCACGATCAACGCGACGAGCAAACCCGGGGAAGGCTCGGAGTTTTCTGTCCTGCTTCCTCTCGCGCCGTTCGTCCTGCCCGACGAGCCCGAGATGAGCCATTCGCAGCCTCCGATGGGCGCGCCCAAGCCTTGCATTTTGGTCGTCGACGACCTCGAAACGAACCGTTTTCAGCTCGCGGTATTCTTAAAGAGCCACGGCTTCGATCCGCGCTTCGCCACCGGCGGCGAAGAAGCCGTCCGGCTGGCCAACACCGATCACTACGACGCGATCCTGATGGATCTCCAGATGCCAGATGTTGACGGTTACACGGCGACGCGCCGCATCCGCGTCTTGGAAGCATCCGGCCGCCACACGCCCATCATCGCCCTCACCGCCTCCATGACGAAGGGCACGCGCGAAAAATGTCTCGCCGCCGGCATGGACGAACACATGACCAAGCCGCTCGACGTGCGAAAATTCCGGATGCTGCTCGACTCACTCAATAGCGCCGACGCCACATCGCAGCCGGCGCGGTAGCGGGAGATATTGTCAGTTGCCGGTTTTGGCCGGCACCGCCTGGGCGGCCGCCGCCTGTTTCGCCATCTCCGCGATGTCGGCGGAGGGCAGCACCACAATGCCACTCGGCTGCCCGTTCGCGAAATGCTGCAATGTGACGCCCAACACCTGGCCCAGCGGATCGAAGACCGGAATCGCGAGGGCCTGGTCGGAGAGGAGAAACAAGCGGCGCGGCTTTTCCACAATGCCCAGAATCGTCGTGGCGCGAACGAGCGGAACGCGCTGCAAATTTTTCGACGCCCGCAACACGAGAAAATAGCGGTTGAGCACGGCCCCCTCCGCCGCCTCGGCCAGTTTCACATGCGGATACTCGCGGCCGGGCTCGGCCGTCTCCGGGGCCATGAAGGCGAGATCCAGATCGGCGTCCTTGAGCACGAAACGCGCCGGCACTTCCTTGCCGTCGGCAAGGCGAAGTTTCACTTCCTTAAAATCAACGCCCACGAGTTCGACGCGCATGTTCTGCTGCGCCGACCGGGCGGCATCGAACGCCACCTGCGGATCCACCGCGGCGAGACTCGTTACAGTGAGTCCGCCCGCGGTGAGCACCGTGCCGTTCACCTCGATCCTTTGCTCGCGCGGCGGTTGTTCGCGGTCGCCCGCTTTCATCTTAATCGTGACGACCAGCTCCACACTGATGACCGCATCCGCGTAGCGTTTCACGAGCGCCCGGCCCGCCACGGCATCGCTGTCGGATGCACTCGACTGGGCCAACGCATTGCCCGTGAGCAGGGCCAGCGCAACGACGGCAGAAATACGATTCATTTTACGTGGATGGGTTTGAGACTGATTTCGACGAAAAGAGTTTGGCCGCGGCGGCGCACGAGCATGACCCACCACGCCTTCCCGCCCGTCATGGCTTCCTCGCGCGCGCGTTTCAGATCTTCCAGATTCGCGACGACCGCTCCGCCGGCGCGCTCGATCACGTCGTCCGCGCGCAGTCCGGCCAGTGCGGCCCAGCCGGCCGGTGCGGCGCTCTCCACGATGGCGCCCCGCGCGTCGGTCCCGATTTGCAGTCGCACGCGATCGTCGAACGCGATTTCCCGGGCGGAAAATTCCAGCTGCACATCCTGCCACCACGGCATTTCGGCGGCCGGCACCGGTTGCTCTTCGAGCACGACCTCAAGTTCCTTCGCCGCCCCTTCCCGCCAGAGCGAAAATTTCGTCGTCGTGCCCGTCCGGTATTGGCGGATCTGACGCGCGAACACATCCGTGTCTTCCGGCCGGCGGGCGGAAACGGGCGAACCATCGACCGCCAGCACGACATCGCCGACTTGCAGCCCGGCGGCCTCGGCTTTCGTGCCGGGATAAATGCGCGTCAGGCGCACGCCGCCTTCGGCCTTGATGCCGAGTCGCACCGAGAGTTTCGGCGTAAGCGGTTGCGACGACACACCCAACCAGGCTTTGCGCGCCTGCGGGGTCACGTTGCGTTCGTCCACCGTCCGCAATTCGACCACGGCGCTCACCACCGCGCCGTCGCGCCGCACATTGGCCAGCACGCTGCGCACGCCTTTCGGTGCATCGACCATGAGCTTTGCCGTCAACGCCCGCAGCGCCGTCACGCTCTCGACCGCCTGCCCATCAACCGCGATCAGCACATCGCCGCGCCGCAACACCGGCTCCGCCTGGCCGCATGGGCCGGCCGGCCGGATATTCTCCAGCCAGATGCCGAGCGCATCCGGCAGACGCTCCGCGCGCGCGATCTTTTGCGTCAGGTCGCGCACAACGGCGCCCCAATTGCCGAGCTCGGCATCGTCGGATCGCGCCGGCTCGCGCGCCACCAGCGTCAGGCGCGCTGTCTGCTTCTTGCCCCCGCGCAAATAATCCACGGCAAAGACGTTGCCGGGAAGTTGTCCGGCTTCGAGGCGGTTGAAGTGTGCCACGGCTTTCTCCTCCGCGCCCTCGATCGCGTAACCGTCGCACGCGAGCACGACATCGCCGGGTTGCAGCCCTGCCTTGTCCGCCGGCGACTCGGCCGTGATATCGCCAATCACGACTCCGATCGCCTCGCTGTCCGCCTCAAGCCTTGGCTGCACCGTCGCGCCCGACCAACCGCGCGTGACGCGACCAGTCGTGATGATTTGCTGCGCGACGTCTTTGGCGAGGTTGCTCGGAATCGCACCACTGAGGCTCACGACTCCGATTTCATTGATACCAACAATCTCGCCCTTCGCATTGACGAGCGGGCCGCCGCTATTGCCGCCGAAAATTCGCGCATCGTGGAGCACCCAGCGCACGAGCATGCCCACGTCTTCGCCCCGCAACATCATGCGGCCGACCGTCTGCTCCGGCAGCACGAGCGATGGATTGGAAACCACGCCGCGCGTGACCGACTGCGAGAGAAAGCCCGGGCTGCCCAGCCAAAACACTTCCGCACCGGCCGCGAGCGCCGTTGAGTCGCAAAATTGGGCGACGACGAGCGCCGGCGCGCCCTTGGCGCGCTGCGCAAGATCAAGCTGCAACACGGCGAGATCGGTGAGCGCATCCTGCCCGATCAGTTTGGCCTCCACGTGCGAGCCATCATAAAGATAACAGCGGAAAAAATCGCCGTCCTCGGTCACGTGGCAGTTCGTCACCAGATGGCCTTCCTTGGAAATAATCACGCCGCTGCCGCCGCTCCACTGCTTGGTGAGCCGCCCGTCGCTCGGCCGCAGCCGGATCGCCTCAATGCGCACGATCGTCGGAAACACCCGTGTGAGCATCGGGTTTTCCGCCGACGCCGCGCGGCCCGCCGGCACGCTTCCGGCGCACGCCAACACGGCAAACAAAATTCGGATCAGGACGGCTCGGGGCGACAATTTCATGGGGTGGCAACGCTGGCGCGAGACAGGCGAAGTGCCGACGTGAGGCAAGCGACAAGTAGCCGCCCGCTCATGCACCCGCCGCCTGCTGGGCCGCGGTCACGTATTTCCCGATGATACCGTCGAAACTGCCATTGCTGAAAAATGCGATGACGCGCGGTTTCTCCGCCCGCTGCACGACCGTGTTGGCCAGCATTTTTTCGAAAAGCGCCGCATTCGTCGCCGCGAAATGGGCTTCGACGCCCTGCGTTTCGAGATGCTGCGCGACCGCCTCCGGATCGAAACGATCTTCCGGCTTCAGACGCTCCGGGCGATTAACCGGTCCGAGGTAAACCTCATCCGCCTGCGCAAACGCCCGCGTAAACCCTTCCTGCATGGAACGGCGGCACGCCGTGTTGCTGCGCGGCTCGAAGACCGCCGTGAGCAGCGCCCCCGGGAAACGCGCGCGAAACGCCATCAGCGTCTCCCCGAGCGCCGTCGGATGGTGCGCAAAATCCTCAATCACGGTGTAGCGCGGGCTCTTGAAAAGAATTTCCTGCCGCCGTTTCACACCGCGAAACCGCGCGAGCGCCGCCAGCGGCAGCACCGTGGGATTTGTCGGATCGAGTGCGAGCCCGGCGGCGGTCGCGGCCATCGCGGCGTTGCGCGCATTGTAGAGGCCGCTGAGCGACCACGTCACTTCCGCCCACGGTTGACCGCGCCACAACAGCCGGAAAGACGCGCCGGCAGGCTGCTCCGAAAAATCCACGATGCGCACGTCGTTCGCCTCGTCGAGGCCGACGCGCACGACCCGCGTCCACGCCATGGCCCCCAGCGTGCGGAGATTGGCGTCGTCGCCGTTAAGGACGATGCCGCCGTTGCGCGGCACGATCCGCGTGAGGTGCTGAAACGTCCGCTGCACATCCACGAGATCGCGGAAGATATCCGCGTGGTCGAACTCCAGGTTATTCAACACGGCGATGTGCGGCGCGTAGTGGATGAACTTGCTGCGCTTGTCGAAGAACGCGCTGTCGTATTCGTCGCCCTCGATGACAAACGGATCCTGCGCTGCGCCGAGATGCGCGCCCACGGGCGGATCCAGGGGCACGCCGCCGATGAGGAATCCCGGATCGCGCCCCGCTTCGCGCAGGAGAAATGCCGTCACCGCCGTGGTCGTCGTCTTCCCGTGCGTGCCACAGATGACGAGATTGCGCCGGTGCTTTAGCATGAAGTCGTGCAGCAGCGCCGGGACCGAGGTGAACGGGATGGCGCGCGTGTCGAGCAACCACTCGACCTCCGGATTCCCGCGCGACATCGCATTCCCGATCACGACGAGATCCGGCGCCAGTTGTTCCAGCCGCGCCGCCTCGTAGCCCTCGTGGAGCACGATGCCCGTCGCGGCGAGCACGGTGCTCATGGGCGGATAGATGCCGCTATCGGCTCCGAGCACGTCGTGCCCGGCCGCGCGCGCGAGGAGCGCCGCATTCCCCATCGCCGTCCCGCAAATGCCCATGAAGTAAATTCTCATCCGTGATGGCTGGCGGTGTAGCTGCGCGACGGAAAGGAAGGAAGCCGCAATTCGCCGCCGCACGCATGATCGTTGCGATCCGCTTTTATTCTCGCCGAAATCAAAGGTGCGTGTTTCCAAAAACCCTTCCGCACGTCACTCTGTCACCATGTCATCGCCCGCCCCGACTGCCCGCCGCCCCAATTTACTCCTCCGCTGGCTGATTGTCGTCGTGGTGCTGGCCGGGCTCGGCTGGGGCGGGCGCATCCTATGGAAGCAGATCAGCCCGGGGCTTTTCGGCACCAAGCGGCAGGAAAAAGTCCCAGTCTCCAAGGTCCGCACCGCCACGATCTCCGAGGAAATCGTCGCCGTCGGGCGGCTGCGCGCGACGTTTTCCACCGAGCTGCGCTCCGAGGTCAACGGCCGCATCATCAAAATCCTCGCCATCGACGGCCAGAAGGTGGCGCGCGATCAGGAAATCCTGCGCATGGATCAACAGGATCTCCTCACCCAGATTCAGGAAATCGACCGCGGCATCGAGGCCGCCAAGCTCAAGGCCCTGCGTGCCCGGCGCGACCACGAGCGGCTCGTCGATCTCCAAAAGGGGGGCGTTGTCACGACCAAGGATCTCGAGGATGCGCGCATCACTTTTTCGCTGAGTGAAAACGATGCCGCGATCGCCGAGGCGCGAGCCGCCAATCTTCGCGACAAGCTGACCAAGACCGTGATCCGCGCGCCCCACGCCGGCACCCTCCTCCTCCGCGATCTCACCGAAGGCCAGGTCATCACCAGCGCCGCGGCACAAAACGGCGGCACGCTCCTCGGCGAAGTCGCCGATCTGGCCGCGCTGATGGTGCGGACCAACATTAACGAAATCGACGTCGCGCGCCTGCACGTCAGCGATGTCGCCCGCGTGCGGGTCGACTCCATCCGCACCGTGCAGCTCACCGGCGCGATCAAGCGCATCGCAACGAGCGCCACCGAGAGCACCGTCGATCGCACGCGCGTGTTTCCCGTCGACGTGATTCTCCAGGAGGCCGACGAGCGGCTGCGACCCGGCATGTCGGCCACCGTGATGTTTACCCTCGCGCGCGCCGAGGACACGCTCGCGGTGCCGCTCTCCGCGGTGTTTTCCACTGCCGAGTCCGCCCGCTATGTTTTCCTCAAACAGGGCGAAGCTTTCGCCGTGCATCCCGTGGAAACCGGCATCGCCGACACCCGCCGCGTGCAGATTCTCTCCGGTCTAGAGTTCGGCGACGAAGTGGCGCTCACGCGCCCGCTGGAATTCGAGGGCGAGCTGCCTGTGGCCACTGCGGAGCCAACGACCAAAGCGCGGGGCGGCAAACGCGACAGCGACTCCTCGCCGCCGCCTCGGCCAGCGTCAAAGCCGAGCGGCAAATCATCCGGCCGTTGAGGTCCCATGCGACTCCTTTTCATGGGCATCGGGAGCGGCTGGCGCGAGATCCTCGCGCACAAGCTGCGTTCCTTCCTCACGCTGTTTGGCATCGTGCTGGGGACCGCCTCGCTCGTCTGCATGATGGGCGTCGTCAAGGGCATGCTTCGCAGTTTCGAGACGATGATTTACGAAACGGGCGGCATCGAGCGCATCAGCGTGCTTTCCAAACCACCGCCCGAGAGCCAGCGCGAAAATGCTCCGCTCTCGCCGGGCCGCACGATGAACGACGTCGAGGCCATCCTGCAGGCCGTGCCGCTCGCGCAGCGCGTGACGGCCGAGGTGCTGATTCCCAACGGCGCGCGGCTCTATTTCCAAGGTCGCGCCACCGGTCAGATCGTTCGCGGCGTGCTGCCCGCCACGTTCGTCATGGATCGTTTCGAAATCGCGCAGGGCCGGCTCATCGGCGAACTCGACATCGAGCTGCAGACCCAGGTCGTCGTGCTCGGCGCCTCGATTGCTGAGTATCTTTTTCCCCGCGGCATCGACGCCCTTGATCGCGTCATCACCATCAACGGCCAGCCCTTCACTGTCGTCGGCATTTTGCAGGAAACGCAGGCCACGGGCGGCGGCACGGGCGGCAGCAGCAGGTTTAGCACAAAAAACTACGCGGTGTTTATCCCGCTCACGACCACGCAGACACTCTTCCGCATCGACGAGAACGTGGACGTTCTGAACGTGCAACTCGCCGACATCGACGACATGCCGTATGCGCTCGAGCAAATCTCCAACGTCCTCACCCACACGCACCGCGGCATCCAGGACGTGCGGCTCGAGACCCGCGAAGACCTGCTCCGCAGCTTCGAGACGCAGCGCAACAACTACTACGTCTCGCTCGGCAGCCTCGCCATCATCGGCCTCATCGTCGGCGGCATCGGCATCATGAACGTCATCCTCGCCTCGATCAACGAGCGCATTCGCGAGATCGGCGTGCGGCGCGCGCTCGGCGCCAAGCGCGTGGACATCTTGGTGCAAATTTTGGCCGAGTCGCTCACGCTCGCCGTCTCCGGCGGCGTCCTGGGGATGGTGGCCAGCGTCGCCTTGATCAAGGTGCAGCAGGTCTGGTCCTCGGCCGCGAATCGCCCCGAGCTCTCGGCGTTTGCCCTCGTCGTTGGCGTGGCGAGCAGCGGAGTGATCGGAGTGGTCGCGGGCATCTACCCCGCGGTCCGCGCTTCACGCCTGAGCCCAGTCGAGGCGCTGCGGTCGGACTAACCGGGTGTTCTCGCTCAGCTGAGATTCACCGGGTCCACGTCCAGCACCTGCGTGATGTCGTCCGGCCACGCAAAATCGCGGCGGAGTCGCGCGAGCTCAGGCACGGTCTTCGTCACGCTGTTCGTGAAATACCAGAGCTGCCAGCGATACTCGTCCTTGATTTTCTCAATCGGCGAAGGCGAAGGACCGCGGAGCTCCACGCGGTCGCCGAGCGTTTTCTCCACAAGTTTAGCCCACTGTTCGGCGAAAAATTTCAGCTTCTCCGGATTCGGCCCGCGAAACAGATGATGAATCAGGTGGCGATACGGCGGGTAGCGGAACTCCTTCCGTATTTTCAATTCGGCCGCGGCGAAACCGGCGAAATCCGCGTGCCGCGAAAACTGAATCGCTTCCGCCTGCGGGGTGAAGGTCTGCACGATCACCTCGCCTGCGCGATCCCCGCGACCGGCGCGACCGGCGACTTGCACGAGCAGCTGGAAGGTGCGCTCGTTGGCGCGAAAATCCGGGATGTGCATCGACATGTCGGCATCGATCAGGCCGACGAGCGTCACGTTGGGAAAGTCGAGGCCCTTGCCGATCATCTGCGTGCCGACGAGCACGTCGATCTTGCCGGCGCGAAAGTCGGCGAGCACTTCGCGGAAGCGGTTCTTCTTGGACATCGTGTCGGTGTCCATGCGCTCGACCCGCGCCCGCGGAACCACGCGACGCACGCTCTCCTCGATGCGCTGCGTGCCGAGGCCACGCCAGCGGATATCGGGCGCGGCGCACTTGGCACAGCGCGCGGGCGCGGGGCGCTGATCGCCG
>JANNEY010000144.1:0-3559 GCA_031379235.1 Opitutaceae bacterium
TGGTGCGACTGCGAACCTTCCACCATTCACCGGATCGAAACAGGGGCGCTGGAGAAAGCGCGGTGGCATCCGCAAAATCCGGCCGTGCGGCGTGCGATTCTCGCCGCGATGAAAAAAGACACTCCACGGATGGCCGCAAAGCCGTTCCAGTATCGGCAGCAGCACGGGCTGATCATCGTCTGCAAGGACGAGACGGACCAGAAAAAGAAGTTCGAACAACTCAGCAAGCGCGGCCTGACCGTGCGGGTGGTGACGGTATGATCGCCGAGGTGCATCACCGGTGCGCGGAGGCACCGGGCTACCGGGCAGCGCGTGTGAAGTCACTTTTCAACTGCGACTCGGGCGCGGAGTTTCACCTGCGCGCGGATCTGCCCATTGAAGGGATCGACTGGCAGCTCGGGGTGATCGTGGGGCCGAGCGGGAGCGGGAAGACGAGCCTCGGGCGTCTGCTCGGGAACGTGGTGAATCTGCGCGAAGGCTGGAGCAGTGCGCCGATCATCGAAGACATCGCGCCGGGTGTGCCGTTCGACGCGGTGCCGGCGGCGCTGACGGCCGTGGGGCTCGGCAGCGTGCCGAGCTGGCTGCGGCCTTTCGCGGTGCTGTCGAATGGGGAGCAGTTCAGGGCCGGGCTGGCGCGGCTCTTGTGCGAGGCTCCAACTCTCGGCACTGGCGAGACTTCGCGGACGGTGGTCGTGGATGAGTGGACGAGTGTGATTGATCGGCAGATCGCGCGCGTGGGGTCGCTGGCTTTTGCGAAGGCTTGGCGGCGGACGAAGGGGAAGGCCGTGCTGCTGTCGTGTCATCGCGACGTGCTGCCCTGGCTGAAGCCGGATTGGATTTTCGACACGGCAACCGGGCGCTTCACGGCCCGGTGTCTTCGGCGACGCCCAGCTGTGGAGGTCGTGCTGTGGGAGACGGACTGGCGTTATTGGCCGCTGTTTGAGCCGCATCATTATCTGAAGCTGGGGCGGATGATTTGCGCGACGTGCTACGTGGCGGTGGTGAATGGTGAGCCTGTGGCGCATGTGGCGGTGTCGCCGCGGCTCGACATCGGGCACATGCGGGCGTGCCGCCTGGTGGTGTTGCCGGAGTGGCAAGGGTGCGGGCTGGGGATGCGGTTCCTGAATGCCGTGTGCCAGCGGCAGCTCGACGGCGGGAATAAGTGGGGGCGGAAGTGCCCGACGCTTTTCCATACGAGCCATCCAGGGCTTGCGGCGGCACTGCGGCGCGACCGGCGATGGAGGCAGGTGAGTGCAGCGTTGTGCGGGAACAACAAGGCGCGGAGTGGTGAATCGCTGCGGCTCAGTGTGAAGCGGAATGGCACCAAACTGAAGGGCACGCTCGTCGGGTCAGGTTATGGTGGTCATTTCCGCGCGGTGCAGGGGTTCCGGTATCTCGGAGAGGAGGCCGTGCCGTGCGCGTCGTAGTGGCGGGGCAGAAGCGGTTCGGGCGCGATGTGCTCGAACTCATCCTGGCGCGCGGCTGGGATGTGGCCGCGGTCTTTTGCCCGGAGGGTGACGACCGGCTGCGGATCGGCGCACTGAACCGCGGGCTGGCAGTCCACGGCGCACGGCAACTCACGGCGGCGCTCATGCCCGCGGAGGTGGAAATGATCGTCGCGGCGCACTGCCATACGTTCATTTCCTCCAAGGCGAGGGCGCGCGCGGAACTTGGCGCGCTCGGCTATCACCCGTCCCTTCTACCCAGGCACCGCGGCCGCTCGGCGATCGAGTGGACGTTGCGCTTCGGTGAGGCCGTCGCCGGCGGGTCGGTGTTCTGGCTGAACGATACCGTGGACGGAGGGCCGGCGGCCGCGCAGGACTTTTGCCATGTGCAGCCGGGCGACGATGCGCGCGAATTGTGGGCGCGGGACCTTGCGCCAATGGGACTGCGGCTGTTCGCGCGGGTGTTTGACGAGTTGGAGCGGGGCGTGGTGCGTGCTATGCCGCAGGACACCGCGCTTGCGACGTGGGAGCCGGCGCTGGGGACGGTGCCGCCGCTGTGGAGGCCCGACGTGCCACAGCTCGGGCTGAGTCGGTG
Source organism: Opitutaceae bacterium (assembly GCA_031379235.1). Classification (GTDB taxonomy): domain Bacteria; phylum Verrucomicrobiota; class Verrucomicrobiia; order Opitutales; family Opitutaceae; genus ER46. The sequence continues at coordinate 2,041 of JANNEY010000144.1, forward strand.
GCAGGTCGTGCAGGAGAGGGCTACTGAGGCATGACGACTTCCTTCGCTCCTCGCGCTTTGAGCTTACGCCTCGCAGCGTCCATGATCATGACGCGAAATGTCCCGGTGGCACTGAGGGTGTCGCCGCGGTCCCGCAGGTCTATCACCTGCCCGGTTAAATCACGGCCAAGCCGCAGGGAGCCGAGCCATTCGGATGCGGCATCCTGCGCTTTACGCCAACTCAGGGAATCATGGACTGCTCCTCCAACGCATGTTTGTGGCAGCAAGCGTGGCTGGCTTGCAGATGACGTGCAAGGCTCCTGTATTGGTCTCCACGGCGCGCGGGAAACTTTCTCAACCCTTTGCAAACTGGCCGCTTTCAGGGCCCCACAGGCTCACACCGGCCCATCTCACTCCCTAACCGGCCGTCTCTTTGTATTTCCGGGCTTTTCCGACATTCTCCGGCTTTCTCAACCCAGTTGCCAGCGGTCTTTTTCAAGGGAGACGATCTGCCCGCACTCTCACGAGTGCGGCTACAGTATTTGCGGAACCGCTCTAGCGCCGGGATCGAGCACCGTTGCTTTCCGAATCTTCCGCGTCCTGCATTCCGGAGGCGTGCGGTTGCAATAAACCCTGCGAGCGCTGAGTGCGCGGAGGCTACTTGCGTCCGAGGAACTCCTCACAAGCACCGCCGAGGAGGCCGTGGACATCGCGCTCGATCTCCGCGCGTGTCGGCTGCCAGCCGGTTGCCGCGAGGGCGTCGTATTTTTCCGCGAGCACCTTCGCGATGATCGGGCGGCTGTGCGACCACTTGTAGGTGAGCTGGTCGAGCACGCGGCAGTCGCTGTGCTGCGGCGTGCAGCTCAGGCCGATCAGTTCCAGCCTCATGCGCGTGATTTCCTCGATGATGCTCGGCACATTCATGAACCACCAGCAGCCGAAGACGTGCAGGTTGCGGAATTTTCGCGCAGCGATGCAGAGCGCGTGCTGGTTTTCGCGCGCGAGCATCGTGCAGAGGAATTTGTTCTGGGGAAAAGCCGCGCACAGCCGCTCGACGGCGGTGACATCCGCCACGCCCACGCTGTCGCCCGCGAGCTGGAGCTGCGGGTTCACATTGCGCCGCACGCCGATCATCAGTGCAAAGGCCTGATTGTGCTCGCGCCCGTGCGGCATGATCGCGTGCTCGATGATTTTCGCCGCGTCCGTCTGCGCGGGGAACGCGAACTCCGGCGGCAGCGACACCATGCAATACTGCGCATCGATTTTCTTCGTCCAGTCGGCGAGGAAGCGGCGCACCTCGGCGAAAGTCTGCCCGGAGAAATCTGCGCTCACCTTGTAGCCCCAGCCGTGCAGACGCTTCGCGGCATTCGGCCAGTCCACGAGCAGCGGATCAAAACGGAGCGCCGCGACGAAACGCGGATCGCGCGTGAAGCCGCGCTCCCACACCGGGCGCTCGGCGTCGTCGAACGGCGTATTCGTCATCGCGATCTTGCGCACGTTCGCGAGTTCGCAGCAGCGCGTCACGTAGTCCTCGGGCTTC
>JANNEY010000054.1:0-7608 GCA_031379235.1 Opitutaceae bacterium
ACGGAACCCTCGTAGAACACGAATTTCCCATGCAGACCGTGGTCGCCGAGTTCTTCGCCATGATCGCTGGTGAAAATGACGAGGGTGTTTTGCGCGAGGCCGAGTTCGTCGAGGCGGTGGAGAATTTTTCCAACCCAGGCGTCGATCTCGGCGACCATGCCGTAGTAAATGGAAATCATCTGGCGGATGTTTTGCGGGTCGCGGTAGCGCGCATCGTCAGCGGATTTGGCGCGATCAGCATAGGGTGAGTTGGTGCGTGGGTCGGTGAGGCTCGCGGGCAGGGGGATTTTTTCCGGCGGATGCAGGCTGTAATACGGCTCCGACACCATCATCGGCGGATGCGGGGGATCGAGGGAGATGGTGAGAGTAAACGGGCCGTCCTTGAGGCGTTCGAGGGCCTCGATGCCCTCCTTGGCGGTGAAGGCGGTGCTGCTGTGTTCGGGCGGGATGTCGAGGCGGCCGTAGGCTTCGGCCTGCGAGCCTTTGGTCGCGTTGGGCTTGCCGTAGTTTTCGTCGAGCGGGATCGGTGTGTAGGGCCAGATGCCGCCTTTCTGGAGGAGTTGGTCGGGCTTGGCGGCGAGCGACGGGACATTTTTGCGGACATAGGCGCGATAAGCGTCGGAGTCGGACATGTCGGCTTTGCTGAGCGGGGGCTTGTTTTTCCCGTTCAACCAGCGAACGGGGCGCGTGTAGTCGAGCGCGAGGCGGTAAGGTGCGTGCCACTTGCCGTAGTATTCGCCGTGGTAGCCGTTGCGCAGGAGCACTTGGTCGAAGGAGAGAAACGCGGCCGGGAGTTCGGAGGTGTCGACGTTGGCGTTACTCCAGACGCGGTTGGATTCGAGCGCGTGGCCGGTGAGAATCACCGTGCGCGCGGGCACGCAGACGGGACACGCCGAGTAGAATTTGGAAAAACGCGCGCCTTGGGCCGCGAGCGCGTCGAGGTTGGGCGTCTTGAGACCGGTGTTGCCGGCGCAACTCATGGCGTCCCAGCGCTGCTGGTCGGTCATGATGAAGAGCAGATTGATCGGCTTCGGAGACGGCGTGGCCGCCGAGAGCGTGCCGACGACCAGGGGCATCACGGCAAAAGCGACGAGGCAGAGCGTGGGAGAAAAATTCATAGCGCGGACGTGATTTTTAGAGGGAAGATTTCGACGCGGTCGGAAGCCCCGAAGGGGCGGAATTTGACAGCCCCGGGCAACGCCCGGGGAAAGGGATGGAGGTAATTTTCAAGCCCTGAAAGGGCGATACCCGCGGGAAGTTTCGCCCTTTCAGGGCTCGGTTTTTTCACGACAGTTTCCCAGGGCGGTGCCCTGGGCTATCCACTTTTCGCCCCTTTGGGGCTCCCGGTCACTGCGGGTCCGACTCTGAATTCGGCAGGGAACCAATCTCATGGCACGGTGGTGCTTTTCTTTTTGCGGTCGGCCTTGGCTTTTTTCGGCGCGCTGCCCTCGGGTGCTGCCATCCCGTAGCGCTTGCCGCCGGCTTTGACGGGCATGGCCATCTCGGCGAGCCACGTATCGTGGAGCTTGGTCAACTCGGCGAGTTTCTCCGGCATCGTTTTGGAGAGATCGTTTTGCTCGGAGATATCTTTGCCTAGATCGAACACGCCGATTTTTCCTTTTTCGCCGACGAGTTTCCAGTTGCCGGAGCGCACGGCCCACCAGCCTTCGTCGCTGCCGGCGGACCAGAACAAATTGCGTGGCTTCGGTGCTGTGTCACCGCGGAGCACGGGCAAGATGTCGGTGCCGTCGAGCGGTTTTTCGGTCGACCCGGAGAGTCCGGCGGCGGCGAGTGCGGTGGGCAGAATGTCGAGCGAGCTGACGACGGCCTGGCTCTCGCCGGCTTTGAGTTTCGCAGGCCAGCACACGAGGAACGGCACGCGGATGCCGCCTTCGTAGTCGGAGTGTTTGCCGGCGCGCAGCGGGGTGTTGTTGGCGGACTGCGGGAGCGGGCCGCCGTTGTCGCTGATGAAAAACAGGAGCGTATTTTCCCAAAGGCCTTCGCGCTTGAGCTTGTCGACGACGTTGCCGATCGCGTCGTCCATGCGCTTGCCCATTGCGAGGCGGGTGTCGCGGTCTTTGTTGCCGGTGTTGAATTTCGCGATCTCGTCGTCGGGTGCTTGGAGCGGCGCGTGCACGGCGTTGAACGCGAGGTAGAGAAAGAAGGGCTTCGCCCTCTGCCGGTCGATGAAGGCGACGGCCTCGTTGCCGAAATGATCGGTCAGGTAGCCGTCGAGTTTGACGGGCGTGGTGCCGCGGTAGATCGGATCCTCGGGGTCATTGAGCTTGTAGTAGTCGTGCGCGCCGCGGCCGAGAAAACCGAAGACTTCGTCGAAGCCGCGCAGGGCCGGACTCCATTCGGGGGTGGGGCCGAGATGCCATTTGCCGATCTGGATCGAGGTGTAGCCCGCGGGCTTGAGAAACTGCGGAAAGATTTGCTCCTTCATTGGCACGCCGGAGCCGGCCTCGCCGGCGGTGTAGAGCCCGAGGCGCTGCTGGTAACGACCGGTCATGAGACCGGCGCGAGTGGGGGAGCAGACGTGGCCGGTCACGTAGCCTTGGCGGCAAATCACGCTCTCCTTCGCGAGGCGGTCGAGATTCGGCGCGGTGACTTCCTTCGGGTGCTGCGGATTGAAGAGCACATCGGCGTAGCCGAGATCGTCAGCGACGATGAGGACAATGTTCGGTGGGCGGGTCGGGGCACTCGCGGCGTGCGATGCGACGACGACCGGGCCAACGAGCATGATGGTGAGGAGGGAGCGGAGCGGATTTCGGACGCAGGATAGGATACGCATGGGATGGGCAGGAAAAGGCATTGAGGCAGGGCGGAGGTAATGTCGCGAACCATGCCGGATTGGACAAGAAAGTCGTGGCACGACTAGCGGCCGCGTGCCAGCGGCCAGACACAATCGAAAGTCATCGGCCCGTCGAACCGCTCGAAGCAAGCTTTTGCGCACGAGGTCACCGCTCGATTGCCATCCCGCTTTTTTGCCAATACGCACTATTCAGTCTCGTTGGTTGTTTTAATCCCCCGTCGTATTCGATCTCCCTGAAACCCCGTTTTCGATCAGTTCAGTTTCCGGTCGGGGTCAGTCGCGAGGGTAAGAAAACAGTGGCCCAATGCACCGCCGCACACACCCCACCCATGACACGCTTCCTCTCCCTGCTGGCAGTCCTCAGTGTGCTTTGTGCCCCGGTTCATGCCGCCGACAAACCTAACGTCATCGTCATCCTCGCCGATGACCTTGGCTACGAATGTATCGGGGCCAACGGCGGCAAGTCCTACCAGACACCGCACCTGGATCGCATGGCGCGCGCGGGTGTCCGCTTCGAGCAATGCTATGCCCAGCCGAACTGCACGCCGACGCGCGTGCAGTTGATGACCGGCATGTCGAACGTCCGGAACTATGTGGACTTCGGTTCACTGGAAAAATCGCAGACGACCTTCGGCCATTTGTTCCGCGCGGCCGGCTACGCCACCTGCATCGCCGGCAAGTGGCAGCTCGGTTCCAAAGATCCCACGCTGCCCAGGCACTTCGGCTTTGATGAGCACTGCCTGTGGTCGCTGCTCGGCCGCGGCGAGCGCTACGCCGATCCCAGCCTTGCGGTGAATGGCGAGTTGAAGACCTTAGCTGGAAAATACGGACCGGACGTATGCCAGGAGTTCGTCGTCGACTTCATCCGCCGAAATCGCAGCCAGCCGTTTCTCGTCTATTACCCGATGATCCTCACGCACGGTCACTACGAGGCGACGCCGGACAGCAAGGACTACGGCCAGCCGGGCGCGAAGGCGAAGTCGGCCAATCAGCAGCATTTCGCCGACATGGTGGCCTACATGGACAAGCAGATCGGCGACTTGACGAAGGAACTCGAAGCCCTCGGCCTGCGCGACAACACGCTCATCCTATTCACCGGCGACAATGGCACGGGCCGCGGCGCGACCTCTCTGCTGGAAGACGGACGCGAGCAGGACGGGGAAAAAGGCAGCACCACCCGCGGAGGCATGCATGTGCCGCTCATCGCGAGCTGGCCCGGCAAGATGAAGCCGGGCACCGTCTGCCCCGATCTCGTGGATATGACTGATTTTCTGCCCACGATCTGCGAAGCGGCGGGTGTGGCCGTGCCGAAGACGCTGACGTTGGATGGTCGCAGCTTCCTCCCTCAAGTGCGCGGCGAGCCAGGCCGGCCGCGCGATTGGATCTACAGCTATTGGGTGCCGCTGCGCGCGTCGCAGACCAAGCATGTCGGGACCCGCGGCGCGGTGGAGCAGGCGTTTGATCGGCGCTTCAAGCTCTACAGCACCGGCAAGTTTTTCGACCTCGACGCCGACGTGGAGGAGAATACGGCGCTCCGTCTCGCGGACTTGCGAGGCGACGCCGCGCTCGCGGCCCGCAAACTCCAAGCGGCGCTGGATCAATTCAAAGACGCCCGGCCCGCGAGCCTGAATCCGCCGCGCGTGCCCCCGGAAAAGAAAAGGAAGAACAAGTAGTCGCACTCTCTCGCGCCAAAGTTCATGAAGCTCCGCCGCTCTCCCACGCCTCGCCACGTCTTGTTTTTTCAATTGATGACCCCTCACCTCTGGTTCCGTTTCGGACTCGTTCTTGCCTCGGTGATGACTCCCTTCGGTTTCTTGGCCACCGACGTTGCGGCGGCGGATTGGCCGGCGTGGCGTGGTCCGTTAGGGACGGGCGTTTCCGCGGAAAAGGGTCTCCCGTTTGACTGGGGCACGACGCAAAATGTGCGGTGGCGCACGCCACTACCCGAACCCGGAAACTCGACGCCCATCGTCTCGAAGGGAAGAATTTTCCTGACTCAGTCCGAAGGCACTCGTCGAAACCTGCTCTGCTTTGATCGCAAGGATGGAAAACTTCTGTGGAAAAATGGAGTTGGCGTGGAGTTGGAGGAACGCACGCACAAGACCAACCCCTATGCCTCCGCGTCGCCGGTGACCGATGGTGAACGGGTCATTGTCTGGTTCGGCTCAGGAGGATTGGTCGCCTATGATTTTGACGGGAAGGAAATCTGGCGGACCGATTTGGGCCGTCACGATCATCGCTTTGGTTATGGCGGTTCGCCGGTGATTCAAGGTGAGCTCTGTTTCCTCAATTTCGGACCCGGGGTGCGGGAGTTTCTGGTGGCGGTGGACAAGAGATCGGGGAAAGAAGTCTGGCGCCACTCGTCGCCGGTGCCCGGGGCCGATGATATCCTCGGAACCTGGAGCACAGCATTGATCGTCGAACATCAAGGACGGGTGGAATTGATTTCAGCCCTGCGCGGGGAATTGGCCGCGCTGGATCCGAAAACGGGTAAAGTCTTTTGGACGGTCAACGACTGGGGACTCCAAGCCAAAGCCTCCCCGGTGGCGGGGGATGGAGTGGTGGTCCTGACCGGCGATTTTGAGCCGAAGACGTCCGAGGTCGCAGTGCGCCTCGGTGGCGCGGGCGATGTTTCCAAGACCCATGTGTTATGGCGCAAGACGCCCTCGCGGGTGCGGGTCGGAACCGGGGTGATTCAAAACGGCTATTTCTACGGATCACGCACGGGCGGCTTTGCCGATTGTATCGAACTCGAAACTGGAAAAATCGTGTGGGATGAGCGCCTGCCCGTCAAAGGCGGCAACAGTGCGATTTGGACCTCGCCGGTGCTGGCGGATGGAAAACTTTATTTCGTGAATCAGGGCGGCGACATTTTTGTGGTTCGCGCCGGTCTACAATTTGAACTCATGGCCACGCACGCGCTCGGTGAAACGTGCAATGCCTCTCCGGCGATTTCGAATGGGGAGTTTTTCCTGCGCACCCATCAGGCGCTCTGGTGTTTTGGCCGAAAGCCCTGACGGCGGTTCAACGCGGCGGCCGTGGGGCAGGGCCGAGGTCGTTGCGCGAAGCGTGCGGGATGGGTAAGAAAGTCGTGGCACGACATTCGATAGTTTGACGAGTGATCGCCCGATCTCAGAGTGAGGTGAATCGTCCGCCCGCGTTACCCCGGCGTTGAAGTCCAGTTCTTCAGAAAATCCTCCCATGAAACTCTCCGCTGTCCTCCTCGGTCTGCTCGTCGTCGGCGCCACCCACGACGGCTCTTGCCCAGACCTCGGTCGAGCTCTCGCGACTGTCGCGCCGCGTTAAGACGCTGAGCCAAAGCGCCGCGTTCGAAGAAGTGCAGCAGGCCGAGCTAAAAAAACTGGAAGACGCGGCCAATGCCGCGCGCGCGAGGGGCGAGACGGGCCTCAGCTTCCGCGAACTCCATCGTGGCATCGCCCTGCTGGAAGGCCGCGCTTGGACCACGCAGGTCGCCTTCACGACCTCTCTCGTGCTCGTGCCCGAGGCCGTCGTCTGCGATCCGTCGCAGCCGCTCGCAGTGCGCGTTCGGCAATATTTCCCGGCGCCGCTCGACGGCAATCCCAAGCTCTCGGTGCATGCCTCGCTCGTGCGCGGTGGACAGGCGCAGAATGGCAACGCCAAGGAGAGCGCGGCGCTGTCACTCGGCGCGTTTCCCGGCGCCGTTGGCGACATGGCGAAAGAGCCGTTTCGTTTCACGCTGCAACTCGGCCCTCTTGAAGACTCCGCCTACCAGCTGGTCGTCGAGCTGCGCGACGGCGAGAGGCTCGTCCATCTGTTGGCCGCACCGCTGATTACGGTTCGCGGCTTCGACGCCAAGCGTGCCGGCATCGAGTCGCGGCTCGCGATGGTCGCCGGATTCGAGCAGGCGAAGGCGAGCATTCGCTACCCGTTCGACTTCGCGCGGGTGGTGAACGGCGGGACGGTAGCGCCCGGATCCTACGACTTCACCGGGGGCCTCGCACGCAGCGAGGAGCTGCTGAAGACTATCGAGGCCGGCCAAGACCCGCTCCCCGACGAGCGCGGCCTGCTGTGGCGGCACTACGTTTTCACGGACGCCGGCGAGATCATGCCCTATGGCCTCGTGGTGCCGAAGAGCTACGATGGCGCGAAGGCCCTGCCGCTGATCATCGCGCTGCACGGGTCCAGCTCGACGGAGACCCGCATGATGCAGATGGGCAACGGCGCGCTGCCGCGCGTCGCGGAGGAGCGCGGTTTTCTGGTCGCCACGCCCTTGGGCTACCGGCGCGATGCCGGTTACGGTCAGACCAGGGGACCGCTCGGCAAGCTCGATCCGGAGTCTGAGCGCGCGTCCCGGCTCAGCGAGCAGGACGTGTTCAACGTGCTCAAACTCGTCCGCGCGAACTACCGCGCGGACCCCGCGCGCATTTATCTCATGGGCACCTCTGCAGGTGGCCGCGGCACCTGGAGCCTCGGGTCGAGCCATGCTGAAATCTGGGCTGCCCTCGCGCCGAGCGACAGCGTCATTGAGGTGGTAAGCGCGCTACCACTCGAGAATCTCAAACAGCACAATGTTCCGGCCTACATCGTCCATGGTGACAGCGACCGCTCCATCCCGGTAGAGGACGCGCGCGTGATGGTTGCGGAGTTGAAGAAGCTCGGCGTCCCGCACGAATACCACGAAATTCCCGGCGGCACGCACGGCAGTGTCCTCGGCCCCGCCATCCCGCACATCGTGGAGTTCTTCAGCCAGCACAAGCGGGCGGATAAGTGAGGCGGTCGGGCTGGGGTGTCTATGAGCCGCACACACCTTG
>JANNEY010000066.1:0-25008 GCA_031379235.1 Opitutaceae bacterium
CGTGATCACCGCCGCGAGGAGCGCATGCGTCTTCGCCGTCGGGTGAATGTCGTCCCAGAAAATGTAGCCGTTGGGATCGCCCACGCCACCGCCCTGCGCGGCGGGAGCCAGATAGTAGTTGGTCGCGTTCGCGTAACCAAACACGCGGTAGTCGAGCACCAGCCGATCAACGATGCCCTGCAGATCAACGTAGAGCAGGTTCACGTCCGCCGCCGCTCCGGCGATGCCACCCAAACGCGAGCGGAGTTGGTTGTTGAAAGCGTTGCTCGCCCGCAAGCCAAACGCCGCGCCCGCGCCCCCCGGTCCACCCGAGGCCAGCGACCGCGGCGTGGCCCCCAGATTCGGCATGCCGGCCACGACGAGGTTCTTCGCGCCGAGGCCGATGAGTGCCTGCACGTTGGTCGCGACGGCCTGCGCGGCATTGAAGCCCGCCGTGTCGAGCGCCGCAGGATTCGTTGGCGTCGTGGCCGCCGTCAGCACTGGAATCAGATCATTCGGCCCCGCGAGCACGGTAAACAAATCCGTGCGCGACGGCGTGATGCCGCGCTGCTGGAAGAGCGCGAGCTGCACACCCAGCGAAGGCGGTAGCGTGTTGGAACCGCCGGCGGTCGCGCCGCCGAAGGCAAAGTTGAGGCTGCTGCGCACCGTGGCCGGCGCGGTGGCGGCGAGGCCGAGGTTGTTGCCCAGGAGTTCGGTGAAGACCCGGCCGTTGGAGAAGCGGCCCTGAAAATAAGGTGCGGGCGGATTCGGCGCACCCAACGCGCTCGTCGCGGCGAAAACGTTACCGCTGTCACTCAGACTGTCGCCGAACGAATACTGATTCGTGAAAGTGCGGTTCTGAGCCAGGGCCGTTCCGGTGAGCGTGAGACTGATGAGAGCGGCGAGGCGGAAACAGAGGGTTTTCATAGGGTCGGGGTTGGAAACGCAAACACGCGCACGCTGCCCGTGCAAGTCTGCCGGAGGACTGGGTGGTGGCTCAGTTTGATTGTTTGTTGTCATTGCGAGGAGCGCAGCGACGAAGCAATCCAGCTGAAATTTCAGATGGATTGCCGCGCCCGCCGAGCCGGGCTCGCAAGGACAAATTAGACTGCCCCACTAAACTATCAAACTGACCCATTACCGGCGACCTTGGCATAGGCAGCCTTGCCCGTGCAGATCGGCCGGCCGCGGTCAGGCTGAACGCGCTACGCTCACGCGCGGACTTGCTCCGCGCCGGGCCCACCCTACCGTGCGCCCTTCATGTTAGCCGAATTCACCGACCGCTCGTGGCTCTGGGCCGCCGCCGGACTCTACTTCGCGGGTTTCGCGTTGGGGACGATTGCGTTGCTGCGGCAGGGCCGGCCGGCCGGCGCGATCACCTACACGATCATTGTCCTCGGCTACGTGCTCCAACTGGCCGGACTCGGGCTGCGCGGACGCGCGGTGGCGGGTTGTCCGCTCGGCAATCAGTTTGAGATTTTTCAATTCACCGCCTGGTCCGCGATCACCCTCTACCTCGTCGTAGGCGTGACGTTTCGCAACAGCCTGCTCGGCTACCTCACGTCGTCCCTCGCCGCGGCGCTCACGCTTGTCTCGCTCGCGATTCCCAGTTGGGACGCCCTGCAGCGCGTCCACATCTTCGGCAACAACCCGTGGATTGAGCTGCACGCGGCGCTCGCGGTGTTCAGCTACGGCGTCTTTGCGCTGCTGTCGCTCACCTCGCTCCTGTTTCTCTTCCGCAACCACGCGCTGAAAACCAAGAGTCCCGGCGGTCGCTCGACGTTTCTCCCGTCGCTGCTCGATCTCGATCACATGGGCGTGCGGCTGCTCGGGGCCGGCGTGGCGATCCTCGCGTTTTCACTCGGCGTCGGCTCCGTCTATTGGCTCCGCGATCCGTCGTCCGTCGATGTGGCCAAATTGATCGTCACCGTCGCCGTGTGGGTGGCGTATGCGGCGACGCTGGGCCTGCGGCTCCAAGGGCGACTGCTCGCCAATCGGTTCGCGTGGACGTGCCTCGCGCTCTTCGCGGCCGCCTTGCTTTCGCTCGGACCGGTGAATCGCAGCCGCCGTCCGCTCGCGCCAACCACGGAGGCCCGGCAATGAGCGTCGAGGGATTTTTCGTGATCGGGGCTACGCATCATCGCGTCCCGCTCGCCGTGCGTGAAAAACTCGCGCTCACGACCGCGGGCGCCACGGCGCTGCAAGCCGAACTCGCCGGCATCGGCGGTCTGCGCGAGTTCGCCCTGCTCAGCACGTGCAACCGCGTCGAATTCTACGGGGTCGCCACGCACGCGGACGCGATTGCGCGGGTGAGTGCGGCTTTTTGTGTGCGGCAGCAATTCGATCCCGCGGAGTTTGCGCGGCTGCGGCTCGATCTTCGCGGCCGCGACGCGGTGCAGCACCTGTTGGAGGTTTCGTCGGGGCTTGACTCGCAGATGCTCGGGGAGACGGAGATTTTCGGGCAAGTGAAGGAAGCGTATGCGACGGCGCAGGCCGGCGGCACCACGGGACCCGTGCTCAACCGCGTCTTCCAAAAAGGCTTTCAAGCCGCCAAGCACGTGCGCACGCAGACGGCGATCACCGAGGGTCAGGTGAGCGTGGCCAACGTGGCCGTCGATCTGGCGCTGTCCATATTTGGCGAACTCGCCGCCACGCGCATTCTCCTGCTCGGCGCCGGCGAGATTGGCGAAAAGACGGCGCGGGCGTTTCAGAGTCGCGGCGCGGCGGCGCTGACGGTCGCCAGCCGGCGGCCTGAACGGGCGATGGAACTCGCCACCCAGCTCGGGGCGAGCGCCATGCCATTCGAACAGTGCGAGGCGCGACTCGGCGAATTCGATGTCGCGGTGTGCGCCACCGCGGCCCCCGATCTTGTCCTGACGCTCGCGACGATCCGCAGCGCCATGCAGAAGCGCCCCGCGCGCCCGCTCTTCCTGATCGATCAGGCGCTACCGCGCGATATCGATCCGGCGGCGGCGGAACTCGCCAACGTCTTCCTCTACAATCTCGACGACCTCGCGCGCATCGCCGAGGAAAACCGCGCGGCCCGAGTCGCCGAGATCGGCCGGTGCCGTGCGATCGTGGAGGCGAAGGCCGACGCGCTCTGGCGGCAAGTCGCCCCGCAAATCGAGGCGCTCGTCGCGGGTGGCGATGCCGGCGTGCGCGTGGCGCGGCAGGAGCCAGCGTAACGACCGCGCGGCGCGGCCCACTAAGCCGGACTCATGCAGTTGAAGGTTGAAAGGTGAAAGTTGAAAGACCCGGAGGCAGACCCAACCACCGTCGATTGGGCTCGAATTCAATTACGCACCAATCGGTGGAAACCTGCCCGCCCACTAGGACCATTGGCTACCGCTGGTGGATTGGGCGCTTTCAACCTTCAACTTTCACCTTTCAACTGAATTGTTCCGGCTAAGCCGGCCGCCGGCCCAGCGCGGTGCGAGCGCGATCAAAAGCGACGCCCAGCTCCTTCGTCTTGATCGGTTTGCTCAAGTAGTCGTCCATCCCCGCGGCCAAGCACGCCTCACGGTCACCGAGCATGGCGTTAGCCGTGAGCGCGATGATCCAGGGGCGGTCTTTCCGCTCGGGCCACATCATGTTGATTTTTCGCGCGGCCTCGAGCCCGTCCATCTCCGGCATCTGCACATCCATCAGCACGATGTCGTAGCGCTGCCGCCGCACGGCCGCGAATGCCTCCGCGCCGTTGCCGGCGATGTCCGCGCGATAACCGAGTTTCGCGAGCATGGAGAGCGCGACCTTTTGATTGACGACGTTATCCTCGGCGAGGAGCACCCGCTCCGCCTGTTCGCCGCTGCCGGGCGGAATAAACGGATGCGACGACAACATGCGCTGCGGGAGCGGCTCGTTGCGAAACAGCCCGGCGAGCGTCTCGACGAGGTGCGACGGTTTCGCCGGCTTCGTGAGAAAAGCGGCGAATAGACCGGGCTCGGACACATTGTCCTTGGTGCCCAGCGAGGAAAGCAGCACCAGCGGCATGGTGGGCGCGGGCAGCATCCGCCGAATCTCGCGCGCCAGCATCGAGCCATCCATGGCCGGCATGTGCATGTCGAGGATCGCGACGTCAAACGTCGCGCGCTCGCGCAGCAACGCGAGGGCCTCATCCCCGGACGAGACGGCCTTCGCCTTCATCTCCCAGCCGGTCGCAAGTTGGACGAGGATGCGGCGGTTGGTCGCGTTGTCGTCGACGATCAACACGGACTTGCCCTCAAGAATCGCCGGATTCGGCGAGAGCCACGGCCGGGGCTTGGCCCCGAGCGGCTCAATCATCGCGCCGAAGTGGAACGTCGAGCCTTTGCCCACTTCGCTCTCGACCCACATGTGGCCGCCCATGATTTCGGCGAGGCGCTTGCTGATCACGAGGCCGAGGCCCGTGCCGCCAAACCGCCGCGTCGTGGACGCATCGACCTGTGTGAACGATTGGAAAAGCCGGCCCATGCCCTCGCGCGAAATGCCGATGCCGGTGTCGCGCACGGAAAACGAAAGCTCCGTGCGGCCATCCTGCAACGGCTCGGCGCGCACCCCGAGCACGATCTCGCCGCGCTCGGTGAATTTGACGGCGTTGCCGAGCAAGTTGACGAGGATCTGACGGAGGCGCGTAGGATCGCCGCGCGCGGTGCCAGGCACGCCGTCCGCAATTTCATACAGGAGATCGATCCCCTTCTCGGCGCAGCGCGGCGCGAGCAGATCGAGCGCACCCTCGATGCACTCGCGGACGCCAAACTCCATGTGTTCGAGTTCCAGGTGGCCCGACTCGATCTTGGAGAAGTCGAGGATGTCGTTGATCACGGTGAGCAACGAGTCGCCGCTGGCTCGAATCGTCTCAACGTAATCGCGTTGTTCGCCGCTGAGTTTGGAATCGAGCAGCAGCGAAGTCATGCCGATCACGCCGTTCATGGGCGTGCGGATTTCGTGGCTCATCATCGCGAGGAACTGGCTCTTCGCGAGATTCGCCGACTCGGCGATTTCCTTCGCCGCCCCCAGCTCGGCCGTCTGCCGTTTCAGTTCCGTGATGTCGACCATCGCCGAAATCTGGTAGCGCTCTCCGGTCACCGGATTGCCGATGATCTGGATGTTCAGCACGGTCCACACCACGCGGCCATCGGCGTGCAGAAAGCGTTTCTCAATTCCGAACCGATCGAGTTCGCCGCGCTGCATCCGCGCCGTGAGTTCCAACTGGCGGGGCAAATCGTCGGGATGCGTCGCTTGGTCGTAGAGGGCCACCTCGCGGCTGCGTTCCAGCGGCACGCCGGTGATGCGCGCATGCGCGGTGTTCACCAGATGAGTCTCCGCCTCGCGCCCGATCACGAACCAGGAAAGTCCGATCGGCACGAGATCGAAGATCGAGCGGAACCGGGTCTGCTCCTCGCTCAACCTGACTTCCGTCTGCTTGCGCTCCGTGATATCGATGAGAGTCGAAAGCTCCTCGAAGCCGCCGTCGGCATTATTTTTCCGCTTCTGCGTGAGCACGACCCAAACCATCTCGCCGTTCCGGTGCCGGTAACGCTTCTCGAGCGAGAGGCCGGGAATCTCACCGGCGGCCAACTGCGCGTAGAGGATTTTTTGCGCCGCAAACTCCTCCGGCACACTGATGCGTTCAAACACGCCAGGCTCCATGATTTCTTCGCGCGTCAGATCGCAGAGCCGCAGGTGGGCTTCATTGACCAGTCGCGCTTCGGTGCCATCAGCGGCCACGCGACGCCAGGAGATGCCGACCGGGACGGCCTCGAAAATAAAACGAAACTCCGCTTCCTTGCGCGCGATATCCGCCTGGATGCGTTTGCGACTGGTGATATCGAGCTGCAGGCTCATGTAGCCGGTGATCTGGCCTCCGGCATCCTTGAGCGGCTGAATATCCACTTCGACCCAGCGGGCCTCGCCCGACTTCGTGTAGTTGAGCATCTCGCCCTTGAAGGGCTCACCGCGTTTGCACACGGCTTCGATCTTGGCGAGCGTCGCCACATTGGTGTCCGGCCCGCGGAGCAACTCCGCCGGTTGCCGGCCTTTCACGTCAGCCGACTTGTAACCGAAAAACCGTTCGAAGCTCTCGTTCACCCACTCGATCCGCCACTCTGCATCGGTGATCATCACGACGCTGGCGGTGCGGCTGGCCACGAGCGCCAGCCGGCGGGAGTCGGCCTCGGCCGTGCGCAGGTTCGCGGTCATCTCACTCGCCAATTGGAGCGCGCGGCTGCGCGCATGCACCAGCGTCCACGTAAAGGCCCCGAGCAGCACACTCAGCACCAGCCCGCTCCCCAGCAGAAACCAGGCGCGGCTCTGATCGCCACGTTCATCGAAGGCCGCCAGGGTGCGCGAACGAAACAGCCAAGTCCGGCCGTGCACCGAACGCGTTTGCGACGTGGAGAAAGACGCCGCTGCGGGCGAACTGGCGCGAACCCAATTGGCGTCGTCGAGGTGAACTTTGCCGTCGGAATCGAACAGCAGCGTTTCCGCCGTGGCCCGGTCACCGTCGAAGATTTCAAATTCGAGCTGCGAGTCTGTCGGCGCTTTCACCGCGTCAGCCAATAGCTCCACTCGCAACGAGGCGTAAACCCAGCCGAGGAGCGCCCGCGTCCGCTCTTCCGGCCCGGTGAGCGGCACGCCCGGCGCATAAACCGGGAGAAACAACAGCCAGCCGGGCGTGCGGGCGGCTCCGTCAATCAGCCCAATTTTCCGCGTGATGACGGCCTCGCCCGTCAGCATCGCCGCCTCGGCCGCCGTGCGCCGGGTGGTGCCGGAACCGATGTCGACTCCGAGGGCGAGCGCGTTGCGCGCCATGGGCTCGATGTTTGTGACCAGATAGACCTCGGGGCCTTCCCCGGATCGCTCGGCGCGAAACCCCGGCCGGCCGTCGGCCCGCACCCGTGCCTCGATCGCCTCAAGGTCAGTGCGCCGCACTTTTTGGGCGTAACCCAGACCCACGACGCGCTCGTCGAGAAAAGGAACCACCGACTCCACGTAGCGCGCCCACTGCAGGCCGGAGACCGCGCCAGTTGACTCAACCATAGAGCGACCGCCGGACAGGGCCTGCTCCGCCGCTTTCAATCGCATCTCAACGGCCGCCAAAGCCCGCTCGTGCAAGCGCTCGAACCGGACCGCATCCTGGCGTTGCAGCTCAATGCGCATGGAGAGCCACGCGGCCACCGAAGTCGCAATCCCGGCCATCACGACCAACAGAGGCAAAACGCGGCTCTTGAGCGGGCGCGGCGAGTTCATCGGATCGGGTTTGGCATCGAGGCGGGAAAAATCTGGCGCGAGTTAGGAGAGTTTTTCGCGCACAGTCACGTGGTAACACGACGCGGGCTTGAATCCATGTGAATTATTTTCCGGCGGTAAAATTGGCGTGCCGCGCCAGCCAGCCGGCCGCGGTGGCGGTTGCCGGCACGCTCAACAACGCGCGCAACCGCGCCGCCTGCGCCGCCGTGCGCGTGCGGCGTTCGCCTTCCTGGAGGCACGCAGTCAGTTCGCGCGCGAGCGCCGCCGGCGTCGCGGCCCCTTGGATAAATTCGGGATACATTGGCTCGTCCAACAGCAGATTCGCGATCCCGAGATACTCGATTTTTACGAGCATCCGGCCCAACACATAAGTGAGCGGGTTCGCGCGATAGGCGATTGCACCCGGAATGCCTGCGAGCGCACAGTGCATCGACATGGTGCCGCTCGAGGTGAGGACGGCCGACGCCGGTTGAGCCCCGGCCCCCTCGCGGCCATCCTCGACCTGCTGGAGACTAACATTCGCCGGCGGATTGGCGCTGCGGAGCACGGCAAGGATATCCGCGCTCGGATAAAGCACCACGGCAGCGCGCGGCCCGAACGCGCGCAGTCCGCCCAACAGCAACGGGAAAATTCGCCCCACCGCCTGCTTCCGGCTGCCCGGCAGAAGCAAGACCGGCCCAGCCGGATCGTAGCGCACGGGCGCGCAATAATCCGGGCGGACAAACGGATGCCCCACGAACTCCACCGGCAGCGCCGTGTCCGCATAACATTTCGGCTCGAAGGGAAAAATCGTCGCCAGCGCATCGAGGTCGCGCGCCATGGTAAAGCGCCGCTGCGCCTTCCACGCCCAGATTTGCGGCGAGATGTAGAAGAGCGTTTTTATTTTTCCTCCGCCCTGCACGGACAGCCCGCGCTCCCGCAGCGCCGCCGCCAGCCGGAGGTTGAGGCCGGGATAATCCACGAAACACACCGCCCGCGGCTGGTGTTCCGCCACCCAGCGCACCGTCGCCTCGAAGAGCGCCCTAAAAAACGAATAGTTTTTCAGCACTTCCACGAGCCCCACCACCGACGAACCGGTGAGGTCGTGCAACAACTGCGCCCCGGCCGCGGCCAACTGCGGACCGCCGAGCGCCGCCACCGCCAGACCCGGCTGCGCCGCGCGCAGGTCGCGCACCATCTGCGCGGCATGCTCGTCCCCCGAGTGCTCGCCGGCGACAACGAGCAAATCGACGCGACCACCGGACGGTGGCGCCAACCGGAAAGGAAGAGCGGCTGAACTCATCCCCGTTTTGGCAACGCGGAGCACACGGAGGTCGGGACGAACTTATTCCTCCGGTCTCGGCGCCCTCCGCGTCCGGCGCGTTGCAAAATCCGTTTCATTTTTTCTCCGTCGCCCGAATTTGTTCCGTGATCGCGATGGCGACTTCGAGCGCGCTCTTGCCGAGGGCACCGCCGACTTTCGGTTGCTTCGCTTTCGTCACGCTCTCGACAAAGTGCGCCAGCTCCAGCGCCAGCGGCTCGCCCTTTTCGATTGGAATTTCGCGCACCGGAATCGCACTCAAGTCGCCGGGCTTCACGAGCCCGATCTTCATTTTCAAGCCGTAGGCGATGATATCGCTTTTCTTCACCAGGTGCCCCGCCTGGTTCATGAAATCCAGCGAGAGATAGGCGTCGCCCTGAAAAATCCGAATCTCGCGCTGCTTCTTCGTGCTCATGCGACTCGCACTTAGATTGGCGACACAGCCGTTCTGAAACTGGATGCGCGCGTTGGCGATATCTTCGCTCTTGGAAAGCACGGTAATCCCCACGCTGTCGATCTTCGCGATGGGCGATTTCACCAGCGCGAGCACGATGCCGATGTCGTGGATCATCAGATCGAGCACGACCCCGACCTCCGTGCCACGGGGCTGGTAGGGCGCGAGCCGCTCGGCGGTGATGTAGCGCGGCTCGTCGATTTCCTTTTCGAGAAACGCCATCACCGGATTGAAATGCTCGATGTGCCCGACCTGCACGATGCGCTTCGCCGTCTGCGCGGCTGCGAGCACGCGCTCCGCCTCGTCGAGCGATGCGCACAACGGTTTCTCGATCAGGAGGTGCGCGCCAGCGGCCAGCAGCGGTAACGCCACTTCCGCGTGCTGGTCAGTCGGCACCACCACGGACACCGCGTCACACGCCGCCCCGAGTTCCGCGATCGTCGCGAAGCGCCGGCAATTGTGCTTCGCGCAAATCTCCGTCGCGCGCGCGTCATTCGTTTCGTAGATCCCGGTGAGTTCCGCACCCGGCAGCGACGCGTAGATGCGCGCATGGTGCTGCCCGAGCGAACCGACCCCCGCGACGCCGCATTTAATTTTAACTGGGCTGGAGAACATGCGCTACGAGTGTGGGTTCGTCCCCGTGCGCGGCAACAACAGAGGTGAAGTCGCACCATTCTTTGCCTCGCCCGTCGACACGGGGAGGAATTCGCACGCGTTCAGAGCCCGCGCTACTGCACCATGCCGTCGCGGAGAAACAAAGCCCGTTTCGTCTTCGCCGCGTGGGCCACGTTGTGGGTGACAAGCACGAGTGAGGTCGAGGTCTCGCGGCAAAGTTCCAGCAGCAACTCGACCACCGCGTTGCCCGTGTGTTCATCGAGGTTGCCGGTCGGCTCATCGGCGAGGAGCAGCTTGGGGGCATTCATCAAGGCGCGCGCCACCGCCACGCGCTGCCGCTCGCCTCCAGAAAGCTGCTCCGGCAGGTGGGTCGCGCGCTCGGCCAGACCCACGCGCGCCAACAAATCCCTGGCTCTCGCCCGCTCGGCCGCACGTGGCGCGCGCAGCATCCGCGCCGCCATCAGCACATTCGCCTCCGCGTTCAGCTCGGGAATCAGATAAAACGACTGAAACACCATCCCGAGAAACGCGGCGCGCCGATCCGCCGTCGGCGCCGCCCCCGCCCACTCGATCGTGCCCGCGTCCGGCGTATCGAGGCCCGAAAGTAAATTGAGCAGCGTCGACTTCCCCGAGCCTGATTCACCGCGAATCGACACGCTCTCGCCCGCGGCGACCGTCAGCGTCACGTCGCGCAACACCGCAATCGAGCGGTCGCCGCTGCGGTAGGATTTGGCGAGGGCGCGCGCGCCGAGGACGGCGTTACTCACTGCGCAACGCCTCCACGGGTTTGAGCCGCGCCGCGCGCCACGCGGGGAGCAGACCGGCCAGCGTCGAGATCAGGATGGCGGAGACGACGATCATCACGAGGTCGCTTGGCAAAGTGTGCGCCGGCAGATCGGTGAATTGGTAGAACTGTTTCAGGGTCTCACTGCGGCCGAGCAGCGTCGCGATGCCGTGCACAAGGTTGTTGCGGAACGCGAGCACGAGGAAACCCAGCCCAACGCCCGCCGCGGTGCCCGCGGCGCCAATAATGAAAGCCTGCGTGCAAAAGCACAGCGCCACCGCGCCCGCGCGCGCGCCCAGCGCACCGAGCAAACCGATCTCGCGCGTCTTGCGGACCACAGAGATCAGCAGCGAACTCATCACCGAAAACGCCGCGATCACGACGATGAAGAGCATGAGAAAAAAATTAATCGTTTTCTCCAGATGCAGCACCCAGAGGAAACTTTCCCAGCTCTGCGTCCACGAAAACGCCTGCATGCCGCTCGGCAGCCCGGCGCTCAGGCGCGCCGCCATCTCATCCTCGTTCAGTCCTTCCTGAATCCGCACATTGATGCCATGCACGGTGCGGCCGAGCCCATAGAGCTCCTGGGCGGCCCGCAACGTCCCGTAGATCGTCGTGCTGTCGAGATGCTGGTGCCCGATCTCGAAGAGACCGATGACACGGTAGCGCCGCGGCAGAAAGATCTCGTCGCTGTTCAGTTTCTCGATGAGGAGCGGCGAAGTAATCGTGATTTCGTCGCCGGGCGCCGCACCGAGCTGGCGCGCGACCTCCGTGCTGAGGATGACGGAATCGTCGTCCAAGTTGCTCAACAAGCCGACGCGCAGGAAGCGCTGTAAATTCGCCACCTGCTCGACCGTCGCGAGATCGAGCCCGCGAAAAATCGGGAACGCCGGATGCCCGCCCGCGAGCACCATCACCGGACCCGCGACATAAGGCGTGGCCGCGACCACCCCAGGCACCCCGCGAATGCGTTCGATCAGTCCCGCTGGCTCAGTGATCGCCACCCGGGACTTCACCTGCACTTCGCCCTCGGTCTGCACAATCATCCGCCGCAATTCGTGGCCGAAGCCACCCATCACGCTGCTTACAATTACCAGCACCGCCACTCCGAGCATCACCCCCATCACCGAGATCGCGGTGAAAAAGGGAAACCGCCGCCCGCTCGGGAAAAGCTGCTTGAACGCGAGATAGATGAACCAAGGCATGGGCGGGCAAAGTAGAAACGCTGGAACGAAGAAAGAAGAAACAGTTCCGGACTTCCGAGTTTCTTCTTTCCGACGTTGCTACCTTCTTCTTTGGCTCACGCTCCCGGCCGCAACTGCGGGAACAGGATCACATCGCGGATGCTCTCGGCGCCGGTGAGCAAAATGCACAGGCGGTCAATGCCTACGCCCATACCACCGGCGGGCGGCATGCCGTGTTCGAGCGCGAGCAGGAAGTCGTGGTCGATGTTCTGTTTTTCCTCGCCCGCCTGCGCCTCAAACATCTGACGCTGCACGTCGGGATCGTTCTGTTCGGAATAGGCGGGCGCGACTTCCATGCCGCCGATCGTCAGCTCGAAGACGTCGATCGTCGTCGGATCGTCCGCGGTGATCTTAGCGAGCGGGCAGAGTTCCTTGGGCAGGTGGGTGACGAAGGTCGGCTGGATCAGCGTCGGTTCGATTTTCTTGGAGAAAATCTCGTTGGTGATTTCGAATTCCTCCCAGGCGGGATTCACGCTCAGGCCTAGTTTCTCGGCCCCGGAAATTTTATCGGCCTTGCTGCGCGCAAACCAATCGGCGTCGCCGGTAGCGGTGCGAATCAGATCCTTGTATTTCACCTCGCGCCACTCGCCGCCGAAGTCGATCTCCTGCCCGCTCGCGGCGTGCTTGATCTTCAGCGAACCGTCCACGGGCTTCACGACCTCGCGCACGAGCGTCACCAGCAGGTCGCGGATGAGCGTCATCATGCCGCGGTAGTCGCTGTAGGCTTGGTAAACTTCGAGCATGGTGAACTCGGGATTGTGCCGGCGCGACACGCCCTCGTTGCGGAAGATGCGGCCAATTTCGAAGACGCGGTCGAAGCCGCCGACGAGCATGCGCTTCAGCCGCAGTTCCGTCGCAATGCGAAGGACGAAATCGGCGTTCAGGGCATTATGGTGCGTCTTGAACGGCCGCGCCGCCGCGCCGCCCGCGGTCGATTCCAGCACGGGAGTTTCCACCTCGATGAAACTCTGCGCCTCGAGGAAGCGCCGGATGTGCGAGACGATGCGCGAGCGCGTCATCAGTCGCGCGCGCGACTCGGCGTTCATGATCACGTCGAGATAACGCTGGCGATAAATGATCTCGGGATCACTGAGACCGTGGAATTTTTCCGGCAGCGGGCGGAGCGCCTTGCACACGAGCGTGAAGGCATCGACGCGCACGGTGATCTCGCCGGTCTTGGTTTTGAAGAGCGCGCCGGTGACGCCGATGATGTCACCGAGGTCGAGGGACTTTTTGAAAACGCCGTAGCGCTCCTCGCCGAGCACATCACGGCGGAAATAGAGCTGAATCGGGCCCTGTTGATCCAAGATCTTCACGAACGAACTGCCGCCCTGCACGCGGAAGGTCACGAGCCGGCCGGCCACGGTGACGGTTTGCGCATAGTCCTGACCGTCGGCGTAGAGCGCTTTCGCATCGCCGGAAAAATGCGTGGTCGCGACGTTGGCGCGAAACGGGTCGAAGCCCGTGGCGCGCATCTCCGCCAGCTTCTGCCGGCGCACCGCGTGTTGGTCGTGGGAAATGTCGGAATGCAGGTCGCTCATGGAACGTAACCGATCACCGTGGCGAGGCGCCCGGCGCGGGGCAAACGGAAACGCGAAAGAGCGGCCGGGTTCTGGTCAGATGCAGGGCGGGGTCGCCGAACCCCGCCGTCTGGGCGCGTGCGAAACCACTTCAAGCCCGGCGGGGTTCGGCGACCCCGCCCTACAACAAGCTAAGACTAAGACCAGCGACCTACTTCGCCGCGACCGCGGGCTTCGGCTTCGTGGTCATGTCAAAGCTGTCCGTGCGAAACGGCGTCACCGGCAGGCCGTCGGCCGAGAAGAGATTGCACACGGGATTGTCGGCCCACGCGTAGCGCACCGCGATCGGCGCGGCGACTTGGTCGCTCGTGATTTCGACTTTGTTCGGCGGAACAATTTTACCCGTGGCCCAAACCCACTTCCGATCCTCGCCGCAGACGGCGAAGCCTTTGCCCTCGGCGATATCGAAGGCGCGCAGTGAGCTGCCGAAGCAATCCATCGTGACGGTGGCTTTGTTGCCGGCAAATTCGACGCTTTGATATTCGGGGCTGCGGTAGGGGAACTTCAAGCCGTAGTCCTTCACGAGCGCCCAGCGCACGAGACGAGAAGCGACATCGTATTTATTGCGCGGGTGAATGTCGCGGCCTTCTCCGATGTCGATGATGACGGCTTGGCCGGTGTTGGGCAGGCGGAGCGTCTTGGTCTGCGTCTCACGCAGCTCGGCCCAGGCGCTTTCACCGGGCTGCGGCTTTTCCGCCATGTAGTCGGCGAGTTGCACCCAGTAGAATGAAAAATCCCCCTGCCCTTGCTCCTTGCGCCACTGCTCGATGAGAAAGGGAAACAACTGCTCATGCTCATAGGCACGGCTGGCGTTGGACTCGCCCTGATACCAGATCACACCTTTGATGCCGTAACCGAGCGTGGGGTTGACGACGCCGGCAAAAATGTTTCCGGGCCGGGAATTTCCCGCGAGATATTGCTGCGGTCCCGGCGGGGCGGGCGGCGGATTCTTCTTCTCCGCTTTCGCCTTGTCGGCGTTTTCCTTCCACTTCGCCTGCGCGGCAACGTAGTCGGTCCGGGCTTTCTCGGACTGCGCGTTGGTCTCGCGCGTGCGGGTGGAATCCATGAGCGCGGCAAAACGCGGGTCGCGTTCGATCGTCTCACGGCGCACCCACGCCTCGGCGGCCGAGCCGCCCCACGCATTGTCAATCAGGCCGACGGGCACATCGAGGATGTCGTGCAGGTAGCGGCCGTAAATGTAACCGATGGCACTGAAATCTTTGGCGTTGGCCGCCGTGGCGATTTCCCACTGGCCTTTGAAATCCGTTTTGAGCTCCTGTGTGCCAACCTGCGGCACCGAGACGATGCGCAGCATGCTGCGACGCGCTCCTGCGCCCTCGATATCGCCGGTGTAGGTCTGGCCCAGCGACCACTGCATGTTCGACTGGCCAGAGCACATCCAGACCTCGCCGATGAGCACATCGGTGATGTCGCGCTTCGTCGCACCGGCCGTAATCGAGAGCGTCTGCGGCGCCTTGTTCGCCGGCAGCGCGGCGAGTTTCACCAGCCACTTGCCGTCGGCCCCGGCGGTCGCCGCGTGCGTCTGACCGGCAAACGTCACGGTGACCTTGGTGCCCGGCGCATCCCAACCCCAGATGGGATTAGAGAGCTTTTGCTGCAGCACCATATGGTCGCCGATGATCGCGGGCAGTTTCAGCTCGGCGCGCAACGCCGACGCGAGCACGAGGCCAAGGGCAAGGAGAAGACGGAGGTTTTTCATGGGGAAAATAAAGCGCAGGGAACTGACGTGGCCCGCAGGGAAAAAGGCGCGGCGAAAACGTGTTGGCTCAGCGCCGGGAGGAATGCAACCGCTCACATGCGGTCACGAGATTCTTTGCTCCCAGCTTGCCGCTACTCCTGCCGCAGCCCAACGTCACTGCAATCCATGAGCGGCTACGGCTATTCCGAAGAACACAGACCCGTCACCTACTGGCGCGGTTACCCGATCTACGCGGCGCACTTTGTTGTCATCGTGTATTGCGCGCTGATGGTGGTGGTCGCGGTGCTCGGTAGCCACGCGAGCCCGATCTTTCGTTGGTTGAGTTTCACTAGCGCCGACGTTTTCAGAGGTGAGGTTTGGCGCCTCTTCACCTATGGGCTCTTCAATCCACCGAGCATCGTCCCCTTTGCGCTCGATATGCTGATGCTGTGGTGGTTTGGCGGGGAACTCGAACGGACGTTTGGACGGAAAATATACGCTTCCCTTTACGCCGGCATCTATCTGGTGCCCGTGGTCGTGCTCACACTGGTCGGCTTCATCAAGCCCACGGCATTTTTGGGCGAACCCGGCGCACTCGCCCTCTTCGTGGCGTTTGCCACGCACTTTCCCAGCGCCCCGGTTTTCTTCACCCTGCTCTCCAAGTGGGCGGCCCTCATTCTCGTCGGCGTCTACACCCTCATGGCCCTGGCCGCGCGGGACTGGACCTCGCTCATTTTCCTCTGGTCGACCTGCGGCTACGCGCACCTGTTCGTTCGTCATCAGCAGGGCCACTTCACCCTCCCCGATCTGCGCTTCTGGAAACGTCAACCCAAGCTCCGCGTCCTCCCCGATCTGCCGGCGAAAAAAACGGCCACGCCTGCGAGCCCCGCGCCCGCCGACACCACGATGGCCGAGGTCGACGCCCTCCTCGACAAGATCGCCCAGTCCGGCATCGGGAGTCTGACCGCCAAGGAACGCGCCAAGCTCGAGTCCGCGCGCGACGATTTGAAAAAACGCGGGGTCGGCCGGAGTTAGTGACCCGCGCGGGACGACCTTGCTCGCGCTCCAGAGCATTTTCAATAAAACAGTCGCCGAAAACCCAACGCCCCGAACCGAGTAGAACAAGAAGATCGGGAAGTTCGGGAAGCGAAACCCCGCTCTTTCCGGCCTTCCCGCTCTTCCTGTTTCACTTCCCCGTTTATTATTCCGATCGGGGAATATCGGCTACAGTTTTTATGCAACCGCTGTAGTGTGATCCACCCGAGCGCTCCATTCCCCAGCCTCTCCTCTCCTGCTCTCCCGTCTCTCCGTCCTCCCATCTCCCACTCTCTCCTTCCCTCCGGCTCTCCGTCTTCCCGTCTTCCCCCTCATGGCCCTCGCCTACAAAATCGCCGTCCTCGTCTTTCTTGAAAACCACGCGGGGGAACAACTCCTCATGCTCCGCGCCAAGCCGCCGAACCTCGGCAGTTGGAGCCCCATCGGCGGCAAATTGGAAACCGGCATCGGCGAGTCGCCCTTCGAGTGCGCGGTGCGCGAGACCCTCGAGGAGACCGGCCACCGCGTGACCGCGGCCGATTTCCATCTCTTCGCGATGATCGCGGAGAAAGCCTACGAGGGCCAGTCGCACTGGCTGATGTTTCTCTTCCGCTGCAAGGTCCCGCTCGCGGCCCTCCCGCCGCCGATCTCCGAGGGGAAATTTGCGTTCTTCTCCCGCGCCGCGATCGAAGCGCTCGCGATCCCCGAGACCGACCGCAACGCCCTCTGGCCGATCTACGACCGCTACCGCGAAAAATTCGTCGCCCTGAAAGCCGACTGCCTGCCCGGCAAACCCGTGCTCGTGGAGATCGAGCAGATCACGCCGGCCATCACATCACCCAATTGATGACGCACTGCGGACATCCGCACCCAATCCACGCTTGATTTCCCCGGGCGCGGCCAAACACTTTGCCGTTTTCCTCAATCTACTGACCATCCGTGAGCAAGAAACCGACTGCCACCGCCGAGAAAAAGTCCGCGCCCACCGCGCCGGCGCACGATCCCGCCCTCGCGGCCATCAACGCGCGGCTGTCGCGCGACGAAAAAATTGAGCTGCACCGGAAAATGGTGCGCATCCGGCGCTTTGAAGAGCGCAGCCTCCGCGCCTATCAGGCGAAGAAGATCGGGGGCTTCCTTCATCTCTACATTGGGCAGGAAGCTGTCGCCGTCGGCTGTTGTTCGCTGATGGGGAAACACGACCACGTCATCACGGCTTACCGCGATCACGGTCACGCGATGGCCGTCGGCATGGACACGAAGCCGCTCATGGCCGAACTCTACGGCAAGGCCACCGGTTGCTCCAAGGGCAAGGGCGGCTCGATGCACTACTTCGATCCGACGCGCAATTATTGGGGCGGGCACGGCATCGTCGGCGGCCAGATTCCGCTCGGCGTCGGTCTCGCCTACGGCGTGAAGTATCAGGGCAACAAGGGCGCGGCGATGGCCTTCATGGGTGACGGCGCGGTCAACCAAGGCGCCGTGCACGAGGCCTACAACCTCGCGTCGCTCTGGCAGCTCCCGGTGATTTTCGTCATCGAGAACAACGGTTACTCAATGGGCACGAGTCAGGAGCGCTCCTCCGCCGGCGCCCTCGCCAAACGCGCCGAAGGCTACGACATGGCCTGGGGCGTCTGCGACGGCCATGATGTTTACGAAGTGCGCGCCACCATGGATCATTTCCTCAGGCTCGCCCGCGAGGAATCCAAGCCGGCCGTCGTCGAGATTCGCACCTACCGCTACCGCGGCCACTCCGTCGCCGATCCCGACAACACCTACCGCAGTAAACAGGAGATCGAGGAATACCGCCGCACCAAGGATCCGATTCAGGTTTTCCAGAACAGGCTCGTCGCCGAGCGCGTGCTGGACGAGGCGCTGATCGAGAAAATCGACACCGAGGCCCGCGCCGAGGCGGATGCCGCCGCGGATTTTTCCGAGGCGAGCCCCTACCCTACGCCCGATGACATCCAGAAGGACGTTTACTGGGAGGCCGACAATCCCTCCGAGCGCAAATCCGAAGGCCGGCTGTTCTTCGACTAAGCCGTCCGTTCTCTCAACTCTCAGCTTTCAACTCTCAACTTTTCCGAGATGCCTCAGTTTACCTACCGCGAAGCCATCCGCCACGCCCTCGCCGAAGAACTCGCGCGCGACAAGAATGTCGTCGTGATGGGCGAAGAAGTCGCCCAGTTTAACGGTGCCTACAAAGTCACCGAAGGGCTGCTCGCCAAATTCGGCCCGAGCCGCGTCGTCGACACGCCGATCTCCGAGGCCGGCTTCATCGGCATGGGCATCGGAGCCTCTATGCTCGGCGTGCGGCCCGTGATGGAGTTGATGTTTTGGTCGTTCTACTCGGTCGCGTTCGACCAGATTCTGAACAACGCCGCCAACGTCCGCTACATGAGCGGTGGTCAAATCAACTGCCCGATCGTGATTCGCGGTCCGGCCAACGGTGGCACGAATGTCGGTGCCACGCATTCGCACACGCCGGAAAACGTCCTCGCCAATCATCCCGGCGTAAAAGTCGTCGTGCCCTCGACCGCCTACGACGCGAAGGGTCTGCTCAAGTCCGCCATCCGCGACAACGACCCCGTTTTCTTCCTCGAAAACACCATGCTCTACGGCGAGAAGGGCGAGATTCCCGAGGCGGAATATCTGATCCCGCTCGGCAAGGCCGACGTGAAGCGCGAGGGAACCGATCTCACCATCGTCACCTACGGTCGCTGCGTGCTGCACTCACTCGCCGCCGCCGCGATTCTGGAAAAGGAGCACGACGTTTCGGTCGAAGTCGTCGACCTGCGCTCCATCCGCCCGCTCGACATCGACACCGTCCTGAAGTCCGTGGCCAAGACGCACCGCGTCTTGATCGTCGAGGAGCAAAAGCCGTTCGCCAGCGTCGGCTCCCAGCTCGCCTACATGATCC
Source organism: Opitutaceae bacterium (assembly GCA_031379235.1). Classification (GTDB taxonomy): domain Bacteria; phylum Verrucomicrobiota; class Verrucomicrobiia; order Opitutales; family Opitutaceae; genus ER46. Next base: position 18,835 of record JANNEY010000066.1, read on the forward strand.
AGCGCGAGGCGTTCGACGAACTTGATGGGCCGATTCATCGGCTCGCGACGATCGACGCGCCCGCGATCTACAGCCCGCCCGTGGAGACTGAGCAGCTGCCGAATCCGCAGCGCGTCCTGAAGGCCGCCCTCGCTGCTGTCGCCTGACCGGTCTTTCAACTTTCGCCTTACAACTTTCAACGCACAGCTCTCGTCCATGGCCAATATCATCGAAATGCCGAAACTCAGCGACACCATGACGGTGGGCACGCTGATCAAGTGGCTGAAGAAGGAAGGCGACGCCGTAAAAGCCGGCGACATGCTCGCGGAAGTCGAGACGGACAAAGCCACGATGGAGTTAGAGAGTTTCTTCGATGGCACGTTGTTGAAGATTTTCGCCGCGGCGGGTTCGCAGGTCGCGCTCGGCGCCGCCCTCTGCGCCATCGGCAAACCCGGAGAGAAAGTGGAGGCGCCGGCCGCCACCCCAGCCCCCACTGCCGCCGCGCCCGCGACCGCCGCGCCTGCGCCAGTCGCGGTGGCACCTGCCGCCCCCGTCGCGGCCCCCACTCCCGTCGCCGCGCCCGTCCCTACCGCGGGTGAGCGCATCAAGATTTCCCCTCTCGCCAAAAAACTCGCCGCCGAAAAGAAAATCGATCCCGCCCGCGTCACCGGCTCCGGCCCCGGCGGCCGAATCGTGCGCGCCGATATCCTCGCCGCGGAAAAAAATCCTCCCGCCGCAAAAGCAGGCGGCACATTCAGCGGCGGAGCCCTCGCGCCCAAGGGGCCGGTCCAGGAAGAGCGCCTCGTGCCCGTCTCCACCATGCGCGGCGTCATTGCCAAACGCATGCTCGAGAGCACCACCCAGATTCCTTACGTCTATCTCGACATCGAGATGGACGCCGCCCCGCTCCTCGCGCTTCGCGAGCAGCTCAACACCGGCTTGGAGAAGGAAGGCGTCAAACTCTCGGTCAACGACTTCATCCTCAAGGCCAGCGCCGAGGCCCTGCGGCGCGTGCCGGCCGTCAACTGCTCATGGGAAGGCACCCACATCCGCCACCATGGTGCCGCGCATGTCGCCTTTGCCGTCGCAATGGAAGACGGGCTCATCACACCCGTCATCCGTGACGCCCATCTCAAGAGCATTTTCCAAATCAGCACCGAGGCGAAGTCGCTCGGCAAAAAGGCCAAGGAGAAGAAGCTCGTGCCCGCGGAGTTCACTGGCGGCACCTTTTGCGTCTCGAACCTCGGTATGATGGGCATCCCGAAGTTTACCGCGATCATCAACCCGCCGAACGCCGCCATTCTTGCCATCGGCACAACGGTGACAAAGCCGGTCGTGAAGAACGGTCAGATCGTCGTGGGCCAGACCCTCACCGTTACGCTGTCGTGTGACCACCGCGTCTTCGACGGCGCCGTCGGCGCACGCTACCTCGGGGCGCTGAAAACGCTGCTTGAGAGCCCGGCGCTCTTGCTCGTCTAGCGGCGAATCGCGGGCGCCATCAAACCATGAACGCCCGCGTTACTTTCCAGTATTTCGCTCGCGGCGTCGCCATCTTAGGATGCGCGTTCCTCGCCGCCTGCGAATACGACATTCCGATCGCGACCATCCCGTCGCGACCATTGAACGACGCCTTACTGGGCAACTGGGTTTCCGTCGATGGCAAGGACACCATGCGGGTGCGCCTGCTCGACGAGATCACCTACGTCATCAGTTACAATCAGGAGTTGTATTCTGCGCAGCACACCGACGTCGCCGGAACGCCGTTTGTCAGTGTGCTGCATCTCGACGCGCAGAATCGCAAATACGCCTTCCTCGGCTGGAGCCTGGAGAACAACGGTGCACGCCTGCGCCTGCGCGTCGTCAGCAGGAAAGTTATCCCCACGGAAACGCGCGACCCCGCCGTGTTGCAGGCGCTGCTAAAAAAACACCTCGGCGAGCCCGCCCTCTTCGGTTTCCAGCAGGATTACGTGCGGCAGAAATGATCGTCGTAATCTGCGCGCCGCACGCGTTCAGCGTTTCTTTCGATAGATCTGAAAATAGCGATCGCGATACGCGACCACGTTGACCGGCGGTTCTGGCTCGGGAGCGCCTTCGCGCCACCAGCCATACAATTCATAACGGCCTTGCATCCACGCGAGGATATCGCCGCCCGCCCCCGAACGCTCACCATAGTTCGTGATGCCATACTCCCGTAGATCCCGCGGTAGCATCACGACGAAATCGGGCGGTGCCGCGTCGAGCTTTGCGACGAGCCGGGCCTCGTTGCCATGCTCGGTCACCGCCGAGTAGAAAAAGAAATGCGGCACCGGGCTCGGCATCCGGGCCAGGTAGTTCAGCATCAGCCCCTCCGGCAGCACCATCAGCGTGCTACCCCGCGGTTCCTTTTCGAGCACGGCCGCTACCGCGCTCAAAGGCTCACTGGGCTTGAACATGTAGAAACGATCACCGCCGTTTCCCATGGGAGAATTCACGTGGCGGTAAATTTCACGGCTCTTCTCGCCGAGCAGCACAATGCCCGGCAGCAGCACGACGAACCCGATGGCACCGCCAAAAAATCGACCCGCCGACGTGGCGCCACAGCGCGCCGGAAGTTCGTGCACCAGCAGCGCGACCACCACCACCGCGGCGACCGCGGCCTGATAATATCCGAACTGATATATCTTCCCCGCCAAAATCATGCGCACCAGCAGTGACGCCCCCAGCACGGCCACGGTCAGTCGCGTCAGCTGCGCCAAGTCACCCTCGCCCCGCTTCGGCCGATGGCGCAGCAGCCGAACGACGCCATAGATGACGTAGGCCAGCATAAGGCCCGGCAGGCAGCGCCCGGCCTCGATCCACCAAGGCCACGACAAGAGCCAGCCCCCCACCGAAAGCGTCGCGCCCCAAAGCAAGGCCAGCAGCACCGCAGCCTTTGACCTCGCACGGCGTTCAAAAATCCAAATGGCAAAACCAACCCCACCGAAAAGCGCCAGCGCGGCTAAGGTGGCCAGCGCGTGCTCCCGCAGATGCAACGCCGGCGTATCGAGCCCGGCGTATTTGAGCTGAGCGGGCTCGGCGATGTAGCGCGTGGTGCCGAGCACATTGAGCCAAGCCCGGCCGGCATATGACCACGACTCGGCGAAGGCCACATGGCGCGAGAGATACGCGACGAAAAGAGCCGTGGGAGCCGCTGCCGCGATTCCCACGGCGCTCACCTCTCGCAGCCCCAACGGGCGCTCTTGCCAAACTCGCCACGCCGCCGCCGCCGCCGTCATCGCGGCCGCCGCCAGCATGATTTCCGGTTTCAAGACGAGTGTCAGCCCGCAGAGCAAGCCCACGACCGCACTGAGCCAAATGGTCGGTCTCGCACACCATTTCACCAACGCCATCGCGAGCAAAAGCAAAACGAGCATCCCGTGCGTCGTCTCATGCGCATAGGGCGTCGCGTAGTTAAAATTCCCCACATAAACATAACGCGAAAAGCCAAACACCGAAACGAAAACCATCCCACCCGCCAAGGCGGCCCACGCGCTCCACGCCCGGCGCACGAGCAGATAAAGCAGCGTCACAATCGCGGCGAAGATGATCAGATTCGCCGTCACGAGCACCATCATCCCAGGACCGAAGACCCGAAACAGGACCGCGTTGAAATAGTGCGACAGCGGACCGTAGAAATCCTCGACATCGCGGTAGAGCACGGCGCCCTCGGCCAGCCGCCACGGGATGTAGAGTTCCCGGCCGAAATCCACCACTGGATCGGGCCAGCGCCGCCACGAAATCACGAGCTGCCAGATGCTCCATCCCGCCAGCAACGCGAGATGCACGGCCGGGTGTTCGGCCCAGCGGGCTGCATTCCGGATGGACATCTCAGGAATCGACCGAGCGCGTCACCTTCGCCCCCGCGCGCTTTTCGCGGATGAACACCCGAGGAATCGTGAGGCGATTTCGCGTCGCCCCGAACCCGCTACCGGCGGCGAAGCGCATTCCCGACGGGGAACCGTAACTCAAGCCAGGCACAGCAGCAGCGATGATTTTCACAGGAGGACGCAGCGTCCTAGCCCGCTGCTCCGGGAGTCTTCGTGGCCTCATGTCGGTCGCAAGAACGAAGGCGCGCACATCCGTCCCGGCGCCTGCCGGAAATTTTTCGAATTCACGCTCTGTTTTCCCCGCGCCGCCTGCTATGGCATTCGGTCATGAAGAAAACATTTTCGCTTCAAGCCCCGGGCAAGGCCGATGCCCGCGTCCTCGATGCCATCAAACACGAGGTGCGCAAGTATGTGCGTCGTGAGCATCGCAAGCCCCTGCCTGACGGCTTTAACCGCCTGGAATTCGACTGCAAAATCGGTGCCAGTGCTGATGACGCCATCGTCGTGGCGTTGCAGGATGTTTCGTCGGCGCTCGATACCGTGGCACGCGCCGGCGGCTCGGTCGCTTATGTCGATATCGTCTCCCGGCCCGCGCAGCGCCATTCCGCCCGCACGCTCTCGGCGTGACCGCGCGGCATCGGGCAGGCTCTGCCTCGCTAGGGTTGAATTAACCCCGACCGGTTGTGCTGGACTGCTCGATCGCGCGCCCCAACGAATCGATTCCTTCCTCCCCATGAAAAATACCCTGCTCATCCCCTTTGTCGCGGCGCTTTCGAGTCTCGCGCTGTCGGCCCGCGCGGCCGACAGCCAAGCCGACCAGCCCGCGGAGTTCGCGCGCTGCGTGCCCCCCAGCGCGACCGTCACAAAAATCGCCGGCGACATGGGCTTCATCGAAGGCCCCGTCTGGCTTAAGGCCATTCGCACGCTCGTTTTCAGCGATATCCCAAATGACGAATTGAAACAGTGGACGGCCACCGGCGGGGTCTCGACTTTTCGCAAGCCCAGCCAAAATGCCAACGGCAACACCACCGATCTCACGGGGCGCATGATCACCTGTGAACACACGGGCCGGCGCGTCGCGATTTTGGAAAAGGACGGCAAGATCCGCACGCTCGTCGACTCCTTCGAGGGCAAGAAGCTCAACTCGCCGAACGATGTCGTCGTCCGCTCCGACGGCACCGTTTGGTTCACGGATCCCGAGTATGGCCTGAAGACCAACCCGACCACCAAGCAGAAGGAAGACAAACAGCAGCCCGGCAACTACGTCTTCCGCCACGATCCCAAAACCGGCAGGACCACGGTGATTGCGAAGGACTTCGTCCAGCCCAACGGGTTGGCTTTCTCGCCCGATGAGACGAAACTCTACGTCGCTGATTCCGGCACGCCGCGTCACATTCGAATCTTCAACGTCGCCGCTGATGGCACCGTCAACGGCGGCGCCGTCTTCTGCACCATCGACAAAGGCGGCCCCGACGGCATCCGCGTCGATCGGGATGGTCGCGTGTGGTCGAGCGCCGGCGATGGAGTGCAAATCTTCGCGCCCAACGGCAGCCGCATCGGTCGCATCCTCGTGCCGGAGGCACCGGCCAACCTTTGCTTCGGTGGCGACGACGGAAAAACCCTCTTCATCACCGCCCGCAAATCACTCTACTCCGTCTCGGTCTCCGTCACGGGTGCGGGCCGTTAAGCGCCGCGCGCTTCGCCCTACTTCCGACGCGCGCCCCGACGTCTGCGGCCGTTTCTACCGATAGTAAACCGGTAGAAACTGGGACCGTCTGGCGGGCTCGTTGCGCGGTTCGATCAACGGCAGCGCGCGCAAGCGCGGCCGCCATTGCTGGTCAAATTTCCACGTATTCTCGGGCATCGGTGCGCCGCTCAGGCTCGCCGCCGGCGCGGTCCAAGCCACCAAGCTGCCGTTGAGAAAAACCATCTCGGCCCGGCCATCATAGATCGTGATTTCAAATCCGCGACCACGGCTGCCGAGGACTTCGCGGCCCAGCATGGAAACCGTTTCACTCCTTGTCAGACCAGGCTTCAAACTCGCCCAGCCCTCATCCTCGGCTGCCCAACCGGAGCCGGTGAGGAAGCAAACAAGAGCGGCGAGCCGCACTGAAAAGAGGCGAACCATGCGGGCAATATCGACCCAAGCCGCGAAAACTTTAGCGCGAACACACTGGGCAAACGTTCGTCGCATCTTCTAGCTCGCCGATCATGAACCCCTTCATGCGCGCAGCTTGCCCCCTGCTGCTCACTGCGCTTGTCGCCCTGTGTCCGGCTCCGGCCGGTCTTGCGCCGCAAGCGTGGCTTTACTTCGCGGTGTTCGCCGGCGTCATCGCCGCGCTCATCACCG
>JANNEY010000147.1:0-3311 GCA_031379235.1 Opitutaceae bacterium
GGTTTGCCCACCGGGCCGGTGGTGACGTTCACCATCTCGCCGTCGCGCGCTTCGGCGTTGCGATGGTAGTGGCCGGAAAAAAGATATCGCACACCCGCCGCGCGAAACAGCCCGAGATACGTCGCGCGCCGCGCGAGCGGGATGTTGAAATACTGATCCGGCTCATCCGCCGTCTTGAGAAACCACGGGTGATGCTGGAAAACCACCATGTGGCGCGGGCTCTCCGCTTTCGCCTTGGCGAGCTCCGCCCGCAGCCACTGGTCCTGCGCGGCGAGCGCGTCCGAACACTGATTGGGCGAGTGAATCACCGTCGAGTTGAGCACGATGCCGACGAAGCCCGGCAGCCGGAACGAGTAGTGATCAGCTCCGAAGACTTTTCGGTAGGCCTCGAGCGTCGCGGGCGTCGGCACGTTCTGCACATCGTGATTCCCTGCGGCGTTATGCACCGGAATCGCCGCATCGATCTGCCCGACGATACGCCGATACTCCGCGATCTGCGCGGGATCGCCGCCTTTGTTCACGAGGTCGCCGGTGATGACGACAAACGCGGGCCGCAGTCGATTGATCGCAGCGACGACAAACTCAAAATTCGCCGCATCCTGCACGAAGTTCTTGTTGTCGGAAAACATCCCCATCTGGGGATCGCTGAGCTGGATGAAGAAAAACGGCTCCGCCGCGGTCGCCCGTCCGACCGCACCGGCAACGAGCGCGGCGAGGAGAAAATGCCGGAGCCGTTTCTTCACAGCGATGTTTTCCCAGTTACTTGAGCCCGGCTACACCCGCGGCCGCGATTTGGCCATCCTGCGCCGACGTTACGCCTGACACGCCGATGGCACCGACGATTTTTCCTCCGACCACGAGCGGCAGGCCACCCTCGATCGGCGTCGCGCCCGGAAGCTTGAGCGTGCGGAGGCCCTCGCCGCCACTCGCGACGGCGTCCTGAAACACTTTCGTCGAGCGGCGAAACGCGACCGCCGTGCGTGCTTTCTCGAGCGCGACATCGACGCTGCCATATTGCGTCGAGTCGATGCGCTCAAAGGCCACGAGGTGGCCGCCACTGTCGACCACCGCGATGGCGACATTCCATTTGTTCTTCACCGCCTCCGCTTGCGCGGCGGCAACGGCCCGCTTGGCGTCGGCGAGCGGAATGGCCGCACCGTAGTCCGGCGTAGGAGCTTGGGCACGCGCCACGGACACGAGCGCAGTGAAAACGAACAGGGAGAGAAGACGTGAGGTAATCATGGGATGTATGAGTTGAACCGCTAGAGGCTACGCGGAACGCCGCGGCGTTGTCAGTGCGAAATCTCGCTCTAATATTTTCGCGGCCCATTCGGCCTGAAGACCGCGCACCCCATCGCATAAAATCGATCCACCTCATTGCTCCACTGGTTCGTGTCGCGATTTTCTCCAGCCTGCACCATGCCTACGCGCGCCCTTACTAGGCCCGGTTGGCAATGGCGGCAGCTACCGCCGAGCACACTCGACGTGATCGGCGCAACGTCCGCTGTGCTCGAACCGCAACTCGCGACGCTGCGCACGCAACAGGACACGCTGGAACGCGAGGCGACCGAACTTCGCCGCAAACTGGACGTCCGTCGCGCGGCCCGGCGTGCGACTGCACTTGGAAGGCAGGAATCAACGGAACGACTCGCCCTGCAACTCCACGCCCAAGTCGACGCGATCGGACCCGTTTCCGGGCGCGAGTGAAATCATTGCAGCATGAGTCGCGGGCTGTTTGCTCGCGAGATGACCTCTTCTCCTCGTGTTTACCACTGGCTTGCCCTCGCCGTGGCCGCCGGCTCGCTGGCGAACGCCGCAGCTGCGCCGGATCGGCTCCAGCCCCTCGTCGAGCGCGCCGCTAGCGTGACCCTGGCGAAATATGCCGGTCAGAGACTTCTCCCCACCCAGCTCGCCCTCACCCTCATCGATTTGAACTCGGCGGACGCAGCCCCGCGGGCCAGCGTGCGCGGCAGCGCGCCGATCTATCCGGCCAGCGTGATCAAGTTGTTCTATCTCGCCGCCACGCACCGGTGGCTAGAAGACGGAAAACTCACCGACACGCCCGAGCTGCGCCGGGCGATGAAGGACATGATTGTCGATTCCTCCAACGACGCCACGCACTACCTGATCGATTTGCTGACCGACACCACAAGCGGCCCCGAGTTGAGCAACGACGAAATCAAAGTGTGGTTTGAAAAGCGGCACTCGGTCACCCGTTACTTCGCAGGGCTCGGTTACGCCGATGTCATCGCGAACAAAAAGCCCTGGGGCGACGGTCCCTACGGGCGCGAGTCGCAGGCAATCCGGCTCTTCGAGCCGAAGCGCAACATGCTCACGACCGATGCGACCGCGCAGCTTCTCAGGGAAATCGCCACCGGGAAGTGCATCACCGCGGCGCGCAGTGCCGACATGATGGCGCTACTCGCCCGCGACCCAAACACCACGGACACCGACCCGGACAATCAGGCGAAATTCTCCGGTCCCGCACTCCCGCCCGGCGCGAAGCTCTGGTCGAAGGCCGGTTGGACGAGCCAAACCCGCCACGATGCGATCTACGTGGAGTTGTCCGGTGGCGCGAAATTTGTCCTCGTTGTTTTCACCACCGATCACGCCAACGAGCGCGAAATTATCCGCACGGTCGTGCAGACGGTGGTCGCGGGGATGACGGCTGCGCCCGTGACGACGAAGCCATAGCGTTCGAGGTGGAGCGCGTTGCCTTCAACGCGCTTTTGTAGGGCTGCCGCTTGTCGGCAGGCCGTCGCGGTTATCACGTGCGTCACGCAACGGCCCGGCGGCGAGCGCCGGCCCTACCCCAAACCAGCGCGCTGGGGGCAACGCGCTCCACCGGTCGAACGTCATCCGCCGGCCGGTTTCGTGAAATCCCCGGCGGCCACGATCACGAGTTTGGCCGGATCGATGTGCTTGCGCAGCGCGGCATTCACGGCGGCCGGCGTCAGCGCCTTGATGCGGCGCTCCATCTCCGCCTGCCACTCCAGCGTCCGGCCAAGGTGCCGCAACCCCGCGAGTGAGCCGGCGATCGCGGTGTCGCTGGCCCGCGCGACCTTTTGCGAATCGAGATAACCCTGGCGCGCCTTATCCAACTCCTCAGCCGCGACGCCGTCACGGAGGAGTCGTTGCAACTCTTCCTTCACACAGATTTCGAGGCGCGCCATATTCTGCGGATTGCAGATGGCCGTGATGGAAAAACTGGCGCGAGGTTCCCACGACGACGCCGAGAAACTTGAAGTCACACCATAGGACAAACCTTCCTGCTGGCGGATGCGCACGCCGAGTCGCGACGAAAGTGTGCC
>JANNEY010000095.1:0-8992 GCA_031379235.1 Opitutaceae bacterium
GTCTGCTTCCCCGGACCAAAGTATTCCGTGTCGGGCTCGAAGGCGCTCCAGACCGTGCAGCCCTTTTTCTCCGGCCGCTTCGCTTCGCGCCACTCGAAGGACATGCCGCCCCAGTTCGGGTCGAGCGGCAGGCCGAGGTGCCTCTGATACCACGCTTGGAGCTTCTTCGTGTTTTTCGCCTTGAAGAAAACGCCCCCGAGGCCGGTTACCCGTAGTTTTGTTTTCATGGTGAGGGAGATTTCCTAGAAAAACATCGCCTCGCTCAGCGCATTTTCCGCCGGCAGCAGGCTGACGGCCGCGGCCAGCCGCGTGCTGCCAGCGCCGAGATTCGCCTCGAAAAGGGCATGGCCGGTCATGAGATCGCCGCTCCAGCGAAAAACGCGGCCCGAAGCTGCAAACTGAAAACTCACCGCAAGGCTTCCGCTCTCGCCGCGCGCGAGGGGCACGAGCTGGGTCGACAGCACGTCCGGCGAAACCCCGCATGCCGTCAGGCGCCGGCGCAGCCAGGAGAGCAGCACGCGGCCCTCGGCGGCCAGCGCAGCCTCATGCGAGACCGTCACGCCTTGCAGCCCATTCACGAGCACTGCCGGCGCGTAGGCGGAGAGAAACTGTCCGATGCTCTGCCGCACCGGCAGCAACCGGCAGTAAACCAGATCGCGAATCGCGCTGGGATTGGGCCAAGTGTAGCCAAGCGCATCGGCCGGCGCGATCGCACTGTCGATCAGGACACGTTTGGCGCGGCCGAGCAGATAACGGTAGTCGGCCAGTTTGCCACTCGCGGAAAAACGATGCGCCCAATAGTAGAGCGGCAAATCGGTCGAGAGGCAGATCGAAGCCTGATTTTCGAGGAAAGGCCGGGCGCTGCGCGAATAGCTCAGCAGCACAAATTCGACGCAGCGCTTATCGGACTTAGATTTCCCGAGGAAGCACTCGCCGAAAATCTTGGCGCGCATGATCGGCTGCGGCACATCGGCGTGGAGCGGACAGAGCACGACGATCCGGCTCGGCGTGCGCCGGGAGAAATTCACGACGATCTCGAACTGCCGCGCGGCATCCTCCGGCGTGGTGTTGAGTCCCAGGTGGAGCACGAAGTTGACCTGCGTGGCCTTGGCATCGTCGGCCTCGATCGCCGGTCGGCCGTCGGCGGCGTTGTCGGTCCACATCTGCGCGAGGCTTTTCGAGATCCCACCGACGGGCACCTCGATTCCAGGCAAAGCATCAAAAATGGCAGGCATGATCAGGGCTGGCGCCAGCAGTGATGCTGTTTCGCCAGCAGCGCATCGGCGCTCGGCGGTCCCCAGGAGCCGGCGGGATAGGAATCCATCCCCGTGCGGCCGACACTTCTCCAGTAATCGAGCACGGGCGTGCACAGTTTCCACGAGGCCTCGGCTTCGTCGCCGCGGATAAAGAGCGTGCCGTCGCCAATCATCGCGTCGAGCACCAGGCGCTCGTAAGCTTCCGCGGTGTTCGAGCCAAAAGTCGTCGCGTAACGGAAGCTCATTTTCACCGGCTGCGTGCGCGTTTCGAGGCCGGGCACCTTGGTATTGAGAATGAGACTGAGGCCCTCGTCGGGCTGGATCTGGAAAGAAAGCGTGTTGGCCGCGAGGTCGAAGCGCGCGGTCTCGCCCGCGAAGAGCGTCCCCGGCGGCCGGCGGAAATTAATCGCGATTTCCGAGACGCGGCGGGCCATGCGCTTGCCCGAGCGCAGGTAGAACGGCACGCCCTGCCAGCGCCAGTTATTGATCGAGAGGCGCATCGCGGCGTAGGTCTCGGTGTTGGACTGCGGGGCGATGCCCTCCTCTTCCAAGTAACCCGGCGCGGCTTTGCCCGCCATCATGCCCGCGGCATATTGCGCGCGCGCCACATCGCCGGCGGGACCGATGGTCAGCGGCTGGATGGCTTTGAGCACCTTCACCTTCTCGTCGCGGATCGCCTCGGCATCGAGCGAGCCCGGCGGCTCCATCGCGGTGAGCGCGAGGAGCTGCATCGTATGATTTTGAATCATGTCCCGCAGGCAGCCGCTCTGCTCGTAGTAGCCGCCGCGCGTGCCGACGCCGACTTCCTCCGCCACCGTGATCTGCACGCTGTCGATGAAGTTCCGGTTCCACAGCGGCTCAAAAATCGCATTGGCAAAACGCTGCACGAGCAGGTCCTGCACGGTCTCTTTGCCGAGATAGTGATCGATGCGGTAAACCTGATGCTCGGCAAACACCGAGCGAATCGTGCCGTTGAGTTCGCGCGCCGACGTGAGATCCTTCCCGAAGGGTTTCTCGATGATCACTTTCGAGTGCTGCGGTGTGCCGAGGTGCTTGGCGGCGAGCCCGCTCGCGCCGAGGTTCAGCAAAATCGGAGCGAAGACCGACGGTGGCGTCGAAATGTAGAACAGCCGCTGCACATCACGCCCGAGTTTCTGTTCAATCGCATCGATGTGCGCGGCGAGTTTGTCGAACGCCGCCCGCTCGTCGTAACCGCCCGCGACATAACTGGCCTGCGCCCCGATCCGATCCCAGACATCGGCCTTCAGTTCGCGCCGGGAAAATTCCTTGATCGCCTCGGCCGCGAGCCCGCGAAATTCCCCATCGGGAATCGGTTTGCGGCCGTAACCGACGAGATAGAAATCAGCCGGCAGCAGATTGTCGTGACCGAGGTTGTAGACCGCCGGGATGAGCTTGCGGGCCGTGAGGTCGCCGGAAGCGCCGAAAATAACGACGACCGTCGGCGGCGCGCCACGGTGCTTGCTGAGACCATTCAGGAACGGGTGGCGCGGTGAGTCGGACATGAGGGTGCGGGAGTGTTCCGAGCGCGCTCGGAGTGGCGCAAGGGAAATGCGCGGCGCCCGGCGAAGCAAGACCGCCCTTGCGCCGGCGCGCTGCAATCAGGCCGACTCACCAACATCGGAAAAGGATCTTGCACCCGGGCTCCGCCATGCCCCGAAACTCCTTTCGCAAGGCGCTCGGGCCGCTAAGACCCGACCGGCAGATAAAATCCGGCGGCGAGAGTAGAGCAGCCAGAAACGAGCCGAAAGCCGGTAACGTCCGCGAACGTGAGTGGGCCAACCGCAGACTTCTCGGCCGATTTACGTTTCGCCGGGTGAACCGGCAACGGCCCAAGCCATGACTAAAAGGATTTGGATTTCGCCTCGCGGTAGCCAGCGGGCGCGGCGAACATGGCCTCTGCCACCGCACCAGGCGAAATGCTCTGCGTCTCGTCGACCGTCACGAGCAGCGTGGTCTGCTTCGGCGGTGTGTTATTCGATTGATTGCCTTTGTCCATCGCCTTGCTCGCATCTTCCGCCGCCGACACGACCGAGCTTAAAAATCCGCCAAATCCTGACTTCGGTTTCTTATTTTTTTCCGCCTCGGCCGACTTCGCCGCCGCCGCCGCCAACTCCGCCGCCGCGTTGAGCGTCAGGGCACGATCAAAGGTCATGTTGACGGGGACGAGGACCACGTGGGTCGTGCTGCGCAGGGGAATGCCCGAAACCTTTTGCATTTCCTTCGAGGCCGCTTCGAAGCCGTCCTTCAGCCGTGCATCCGTTGCGAACAGAGCCTGCAATCCCTGCACTTGTGAGCGGAATTCCCGGCCCAGCTTCTGCGCATACAAACGATAGAACTCCGCGAGCGCTCGTCCCTGCGGCGCGTCCTTCGCGATCCATTGGTCCAGCAGGAAGACCATGGTCCCGACCTGCTCGGCCTTCTTCCCTTCCGCCGCTGCCTCGGCCTCAAGGAAGATGGTGATGAACATGCGTTCCGCTTTGCAGCCCGCGATCATCCCGCTTCCGGAACTGCCGGGCCGGTCCACCGTCACCCGATACTTCACGTTGACCTCGCCCTTCTTGTTGGCCGTGGCGGGGTCGGCCTTTGCCGCCTTGGCTTCTTCCTTGGCCCGTGATTGCGCCGCCGATGCGCGGGCCCGCTCCATCGCCGCGCTCATTTCGGCAAAAGTCACCGACGAATAGGTCTTCTGCTTGTGATCGATTTCGATCATGCGCTCCGCCTTCAGATCAATGATCATGCCGGAGGTGGCGTCGTCCGTGCGCAATTGCTGCCCCTGCAGATACGTCGTGGTGGCGACATCGTGCAGGCTGCGGCCGCTCACGCGCGCCGCAATATCCACAAGGGATCCAATCCCGCCTTGAATGCGAGTGTCGACGACACTTTGGGTGGTAAATCCCTGTCCAAACAGCGGCGCGGGCAGCAGCAGGACGATGGCGATCAGAAAATTCCGCTGGAGGTTTTGCATTGGAGTATCGGCTGATGTTAACGGGCTCATCGCGTCGACCTGCTGGAGCGCTTACTTTGTCGGCGTCTCGATTGCCTCTTGGATGTCTTCGCGCACGGGTTTCAAGTCAAGATTGCCGAGGGTCAGGCTGCTTACGACCGAAAGTGCTTCGCGAACAGCGGCACGTTTTCAAAGTGGAGAATCTCCGGCGTGGCCTTCCCACCCGCGCCGGTCTCCACCGGAAACGTGACCTCGACAATATCGCAGCGAAACGTCCGCGGCTTGGCCGGCAGTCGCGCGAGATAGGCCTCCGCCGCGCGGCGCAGCACGCGTTTCTTCCGCTCGTCGACCGCGTGATAGCCGGGCACCAGCGCGCCCGCGGTGCGGCTCTTGACCTCGACAAACACCAGCACCTCGCCGTCGCGGCCCACCAGATCGATCTCATCGCGGCGGTCGCGCGGGCTGCGCCAGTTGCGCGCGATGAGGGCAAAGCCCCGTTCGCGCCGCAGCCAGTCCGCGGCAAGGCGTTCGCCCTGGGCGCCTCGGTCACCGTCCGCTCGCCACGGCCAAATCCTGCGCAAGAAGCCGAACATGACGGGCGGCTATTTTTTCTCCTCCGCTTGAAACTCAGCCAACTGCCGCTCCGCCACCGGAAAACCGGGGGTCCGTCGCACCGCTTCGCGCGTGAGCATCACCCCGACCGCCCGATCTCCCGCGGAAAAATACTCGCGCGCCAGCGCGAGCAGCTGCGTCGCGCGCCCGCGATCCCCGCTCAGAAACAGTCGCGCGGCGGTGAGCATCCCAGGGAGATTGTCGGCCGCGCGCGCACTGCGCACCCGCGCGAGCAGCAGCGCGGGCTCATCGTCCGGGTCGGCCGGCGGCGATTTTGGCGCGGACGCTTTTTTCTCCGCCTTTGGTTCCCACTCTGCCAGTGCCCGCTGAGCCGCGCCAAAGTCCGGGGCGCGGCCGACGATCACTTTGGCGAGCGCCACGGCCACCGCGGTGTTGCCCGCCGCCTTCGCTTCCCGCGCCAGCGCAAGCAGCGCTTGCGAGCGGGCCTCGTCTCCGTTGGCAAAAAGTCGCGCCGCTTTCACGGCCGCGGGCAAATCGAGTTGCGCGAGGCCGATCCGCACCTGCGCGAGCCGCACTTCGCTATCGCGGTCACCGAGCCACGGCGGCGGCGGTCGCAGCGCCTGAGCCTGTTGGATGTGGCGGGTCGCGTCGCTCCAGCGTTGCGCGGCGACGAGTGCGCGCAACCGCTCAAAAAAGACCTGCTCAGCCACGGAGACCGCGGCTTCCGCGGCCCCAAGCGCGACGGCCGTGAAGGGCGCGGCACACAGCACCACGAGTCCGGCGAACTGCGCGCGCGACATAGACCCTACGCCGGCACCGGCGCGACCCCGGCGCTCGCCGTGGACCGCGCTCCGACGACCGCCTCGGCGATGTTGCGGGGCTGCGTCTCGGCCTCGCCGCGCTCCTGGTTGAACCGCATGGAAACGGTCTTCGAGACGCCGCGTTCCTCCATCGTCACGCCATAGATCGCCTGCGCCGCCGAGACGGTGCGTTTGTTGTGCGTGATAATGATGAACTGCGACTCATCGACGAACTTTTTCAACAGCTCGGTGAAGCGGCCGATGTTGGATTCGTCGAGCGGCGCGTCGAGTTCGTCGAGCAAGCAGAACGGCGAGGGCTTCACCATGTAGAGCGCGAAGAGCAGCGCCACCGCGGTGAGCGTCTTCTGTCCGCCCGACAGCAGCGTGATGCCCTTGAGCTTCGTGCCGGGCGGCTGCGCCACAATCTCGATGCCGCTCTCCAGGATGTCATCGGTTTGGATCAGCTCCAGGTGCGCCCGGCCACCGCCGAACAAGGTGTGGAAGGTATATTCAAAGTTCTTCCGAATCTGTTCGAAGGTAATCTGAAACTGCTGGAGCGAAGTCTGATTGATCTCGTCGATGACCTTGATGAGTTCCGCTTTCGCCGTCGTGAGATCGTTGACCTGATTCTGGAGAAAATCGTGGCGCTGCTTGAGCTCCGCATATTCCTCGATGGCGACGAGATTGACCGCGCCCATGCTGTTGAGCCGCTGCCGCAGCGCATCGACTTCGGCCTTAATCGCGCCCCAGTCGGTCTTCGCCAACTCGGCCAAATCATCCTCAGTGGGCTCGCCCCGGGCTTTCTGTTTTTTGCGCTTCGGTTTCTCCGCGTCCACGGCTGGGGTTTCCGCCGCGTCCTCATCCTCATCGAGATCGAGCGGCTTGAGCCCCTCAGGTTCGTCGTCGGCCCGCCAGACCTGTAGCCGCCAGTCAATCGCGCCGACTTCGGTCTGAAATTCCCGGGAAACTTCTTCGCTGAGAAACTGCGCGCGCTGCCGGTTCTCGGCGAGTTTCACCTCGTGCGTGCTGAGTTCATCGTGGGCTGATTCCGACTCGTCGCGCACCGCGTGCTGGGCCGATTCGAGCGTGTTAATCGCGCGCTCAACGTCCACGAGTTCAACGCGGATTTTTTCCACTTGCTCCTGCGCCACGGCGAACGTCTCCGCCAACTGCGAACCGCGCGCGCGCTGCTCCTCAGCTTCGCGCTCCAGCTCGGCGGTCTGCTCCGTCCAAGCTTCGATTTCCGTCTGCCGCTGGATGAGCAACTCGCTCAACTGCTGGCGCCGCCGTTCCATTTCGCCGAGCCCGCGATCGATGACTTCGACTTTTTGCCGGCGCTCCGCGAGTTCGAGGCGGGCTTGCGCGAGGGTCTCACGCTTCACATCGCGCTCCGTGCGGACTTCGGTCAGCCGCGTTTCAAGCTGGCGGATCTTTTCGCGCTGCGCGATGGCGGCGGCATCGGCGGCGTTGAGCCCGACCTGCGCTTTTTCCCAGCGGACGTGGGCTTCGTTGCGCGCATGCTCCAGCGCGGCGAGGTCATTTTCCATGCGCGCCAGCCGGTTGGCGGCGCTCTCAAGATTCTGCCGGGCGTTGCGTTGCTCGGCTTGCACGGCGGCCAGACTTTGGGTCGCGGCCAGCACTTCGCCCCGCCGCTGCTCCAAGTTTTGCTCCGCCTCGGTGAGCCGAAGATTAAGCGCGTCGATCGCCGTCTTCTGCTCGTCGTGAATCTTTTGATCTTCGGCCAGCGCCTTCGCCGTTTCGCGCAGATCGATCTCGCGCTGCACAATGCTGTGCGCCGCGCGCTTGGTGCTGTGGTGGCCGCCGTAAACCAGCCCGCGCCGATCCACGAGATCGCCCTTGCGCGTGGCGACTGCGAGGAACGGAAACGCCGGGTTCGCTTTCCAGAATTCGAGAAACGCGCCGAGGTCATCCGCGATGTAGGACTCGCGCAGCACGCCAAGCGCCGGGTGCGCCGCCGCCGTCTCACTTACCGCCTGCGCGGCCGGCACGAGTCCGGGCGGCAGCTCGAAAAATCCCTCGGTCCGCAAGCCCATCTCCGAAACGCGCAGGACGGCCGAACCGATCTGCTCCGCATCCAGCTGGGCCAGAATCCGCCGCGCCGTCGCGAGATCGCTGACGCTGATCGCTTCCGCCGCATTGCCGAGGATCGCCTCGACGGCCTTGCCGAACTCCGCCTGCACGACAAGGCCCTGCATGATCGGCGTGACCTTGGCGCCGTTCAGCGCGGCGTCGAGCCGGCCTTGCAAGACGGCCTTTGCGCCTTCGCCGAAGCCTTCCCATTTTTCCTGCAATTGCTGGAGGAGCCGTAGCCGCGCCGTGCGTTGCGCGAGCGTGCGATCGATTTCGGAGAGCTTGCGCTGCGCTTCGCGAAACTCGCGCGTGAGGTCGGTGATCGTCTGTTGCGCGGTGGCAGCTTCGCCGTTCGCCCGGGATTTTTCCGCCGTGGCTTCCTCGGTGCGCGCCTCGGTCTCGGCGGCGAGCTGTTCGGCCGCGGTCTTCTGCGCCCGCACGCCATCGAGCTCCTGCGCCATCGAGTCGTGCTTGTGCACGCTCGTCTTCTGATCGACTTCGTAGCCGGAGCAGTCGGTGCGCAGGCGCGCGACCGTGCTCTCCAGTTGGAGCAGGTGAAATTTTGCTTGGTTCAGCTCTTGTTCTAACTTGCTCAACTCGCCCTCAATGATCGCGAGCTCGCGGTTGCGCTGCTGAAACACCGCATCGCTCCCGCCGAGCAACTCCAGCTGGCTCTGCTTGTCCAGCGCCCCGGTGTCGACCTGCGCGGACACCTCGCGCAGCTGCATTTCCACCTCGCCGAGATTGTCGCGGGACGACGCCAGCCGATCCTCCAGACCGCCGCGCTTGATCGACGCGAGGTTCGCGGCGTTTTCCGCGGCGTCCTTTTGCGACCGCACATCGTAAACGGCCTGCTGGGCATCCTGCACCCGTTGATTCAAACGGCCGCGGTGGCTGCGTTTCTCGGCGAGCGCCGCTTCCTGCGTTTCCAGACTGGCGCGCCGGACATTGGCCTCGGCGCGGAGCGTCCCAACCTTGGTCTCCAACGCACCGAGCGTGGCGGACAGCTGCGCGTGATGATAGCCGCTCCAGCCGAGCGCGAGATGCCGCAGCCGGTGGTTGAGCCGCTTGTAGCGCATCGCCTTCGAGGCCTGCCGGCGGAGGCTGCCAATCTGACGCGAGACTTCGCCGATCACGTCGGCCACGCGGGCCATGTTTTGATCGGTGAGGGAAAGTTTCTGGAGTGCCTCGCGCCGCTGCGATTTGTATTTCGTGATGCCCGCCGCCTCCTCGAACACCGCGCGCCGCTCCTCCGGCTTCGACGACAGGATCTGATCAATCTGGCCCTGCGCCATGATCGAGTAGCT
>JANNEY010000104.1:0-4222 GCA_031379235.1 Opitutaceae bacterium
CGCGTCGTAGCCGGAGGACATGACCATGCCGGCGACGCCCATGAAGGACGCGGCGGAGAGGTATTCGCCGGAGATCGCGGAGGCGTTCCAGCCGACCGAGACGGAGCGACCGGCGACGAAGAAGTCGCTCGCGGTCTTGGATGTTTTCGCGGAGCGGAAACCCATCCAGAGGGTGACTGCGACAGTGATGAACGAGAAGCCGAAGATCCAGGGATCGACGCCGCCGATGAGTGCGAGAGGGAAATTCATGGCTTAGCGGCGCGCCTCTTTGACTTCGTCTTCCTCAAGCCGCAGCGAGCGCTTGATGAAGATGTAGGAAATGATCCAGACGAACGGGAAGAACAGCACCCCGAGAATCAACCAACTGAGGGTGAAGCCAGCGACGCGCGTCGCCATGAAGGCGGGGGCGAAATAATTGAGCAGCGGCATGCCGAGCAGCGCGACGAGGAAGGTCGCGGCGCAGGCGATCGAGAGACTGAGTTGCCGACGCATGAGGGAACGGACAAACGACTCGCTGTGCACGACATCGTCGTGGGCGGAGGGGGAAGGGGGCATGAGAAGGAGGAGATTGGTAGCGCCCTTGTCGGGCGCAAGCCCGCCGGCAGGCGAAAATTCCCGGACCCGTGCGTGGCGCGCTCCCGTGTGCGGGATTGCACTCGGGGCTGATTCCCGAAAATTTCCGCTCCTTCATTCTGATGCCTGCCGCCGCCGCACCGCTCCTCTACGAATCCCATTCGCACACGCCGCTGTGCAAACACGCGCGTGGCGAGCCCGAGGACTACGCCGCGGTCGCCGAAGCGCGCGGCCTCAAGGGCCTCATCATCACCTGCCATTGCCCGCTGCCCGACAGTATCTCGCACGGCGTGCGCATGGCACCGGAGCAATATGACGACTACGTCGCGCTCGTCGCGCGGGCGCGCGCGAAATTCGCGGGCCGCGTCGATGTGCGGCTCGGACTCGAGAGTGATTTCTACCCCGGCGTGGAGCCCTGGCTGGAAAAACTCCACGCCCGCGTGCCGTTGCACCACGTGCTCGGTTCGGTGCACACCCAAGTGCCCGACTATCGCGCACAATATTTCCGCGGCGACTATTTCGATTACCAGCAGACGTATTTTGAGCACCTCGCGCAGTCCGCCGAGACCGGGCTTTTCGACACGCTCGCGCATCCCGACCTGGTGAAAAACGAGGCTCCCCACGAGTGGGATTTCGCGCGGATCGAGCCCTTCATTTTGCGCGCACTCGATCGCATCGCAAAAACCGGCGTCGCGATGGAGCTCAACACCTCCGGCGTGAACAAGGCGCTGCCCGAGATCAATCCCGGCCCGCGCATCCTCGCGATGATCCGTGAACGCGGCATCCCGATCGTGATCGGGGCCGACGCCCATCGGCCCGAACGCGTGGGGGATGGTTACGCCGCCGCCTTGCGCCAGCTCGCGTCACTCGGCTTTCGCGAGGTGAGTTTCTTCCTCGACCGCCAGCGGCAGACGGTGTCGATCCCGGATGCGCTGGCGTCGCTGAGGTAGGAGCGCGCTTGCGCGCGATTTCCGTCGTAGCGGCGGGCGTCCCTGCCCGCCGAGGTTTGAGGGTTCGAGTGTTGGCGAAGATTTCGGAACCCGGCCGGACGTCTTGAACCGGCGGGCAGGGAGGCACAGCGCTACGTCACCGATCGTGGATCGCGCCGTCGGGGAAACGCAGGCTCGACCAGTGCTTGGGCGAGTAGGGGTGGCGCTTCGCTTCCTCCTCATTGAGTTCGATGCCAAGGCCGGGGCGCTCCGGCGGCAGCGCGTAGCCATCCTTGTAGATCATCCGGCGGCCAAAGAAGAGCTCGTCCCAGCGCGCAGATTCGCTGCCGGACGTCTCGAGCACGGTCGCGTTGGGCGTGCTCAGGCAGAGGTGCACCGAGGCAAAGGTGCAGACGCGCGCGTTGGGGTTGTGCGGCAGCACCTCGATGCGGAAAGCGTCCGCGATCGCGGCGATCTTCTTCACCTCGGTCAGACCGCCGCAGTGGATGATGTCGGGCTGCACGTAATCCACGAGGTGGCGCGCGCAGATTTCGGCGAAGGGATATTTTGTCGTGATGCGCTCGCCGGTCGCGAGGGGGACCTTGGTGTGCGCGCGCACGTGGGCCAGTTCGCCGAGATCCTCGAGCTGCGTGGGCTCCTCGATCACGAAGGGGCGGTAGGGCTCGGCGCGGTTGCAGAACTCGACGGCCATCGGCGTGGTCAGCTGGCCGTGCGCGTCGATGTGGATGTCGAAGTCCGGCCCGACCGCCTCACGGGTGCGGCGCAGCAGATCGATGCCGCGGCGGATGGCTTTGGGGAAATCCATTGTGCCGTCGGGCGGGATGTCGAGGAACGACGACTTCGAGCCCGACCAGCCGTCCTTCTGGATACCGACCCAGCGGGCGATGAACTTCTCCTCCGGGCTGAGCTTGGGGTCGATGGGCTGCAGCGTGTGCTTCACATAGACCTTCACCTTGTCGCGCGCGCGGCCGCCGAGGAGTTTCCAGATCGGAACGCCGAGCGCCTGGCCGAGGATGTCCCACAGCGCCACGTCGATCGCGCCGAGCGCCGACATGAGGATCGGGCCGCCGCGGTAGCGCAGGCCGCGAAACATCGCCTGCCAGAGATACTCGATGTCGGTCGGGTCCTTGCCGATGAGGTAGCGTTCGTGCTCCTCGATCGCAGTGGCGACGGTCTTGCACCGGCCGGTCATCGTGCCCTCGCCGAGGCCGACGATGCCCTTGTTCGTGTAGATTTTGACGAAGACGTAGTTCTCATCGCGGTCGGGGCCGGTATCGACGAGGAACGTTTTCAGTCCGGTGATCTTGAGGCCGAGGGCCTTGGCGGCATCGGTGCTCTCGGCGCTGAGCGCGCGCGGCGCGGGGACGGACGCGGCGAGGCCGGCGGTGGCAAGCGTAGCGGCGCGGGAAATAAATCCGCGGCGCGAGTAGGAGCGGGGTTTGTCCATGCCTGGAGGTGACACGAAATTCTCCCGCGTGACGAGCCCTTGGGGAGAAATTGCGCAGTGGCGCTCGCATGGGAGCGATGCCGCACGGATGGTCGCGCAGACCTTCGTCACGCGCGGCGGTGCGCCGCTGAGAAAGGTGCGCGACGTTCGTCGTCGAGACTGGCCGGCGGGTCCGTTTCCGTGCATGAGAGGAGCCGTATGAAACTCGCGTTCCTCGTTTTCCTTTGCGTGCTCGCGCCGTGGTTGTCCGCCGCCGAGCCCGCCGTTTCTCCACCGATCGGACAGCTCACGACGCCCGGCTGGGGCTACACGGAGCTGCGCCGTTTCAAGGCTCCCGAGGCCGGGCAGGGCGTGGCCGTGGACCGCGCGTTCTTCTACGCGATCAACAACCACACCATCGGCAAATACGTGAAGAAGACCGGTGAGCGCGTCGCCGGTTGGGAAGGCGGCGCCGGCGGCGAGATCATCCACCTCAACGCCGGCCTTATCCGCGACGGCAAGCTCCTCACCATCCACTCCAATTTTCCCGGCGTGCCCATGCTCAGCTCGCTGGAGATTTTCGATCCCGCCACGCTCGCGCACACCGCCTCGCACAGCTTCGGCCGCATGGACGGATCGTTCACGTGGCTCGACCGGGCGCCGCGCAGCGCCACGTCGGCGGCCGCCGGCAAGTGGATTGCATGCTTCGTCCACTACGGCAACCGCGCCGCTGAGCCGAATCGCGACGCGAAATGGACCCAAATTCTCGCGCTCGACGACGAGTGGCGCCGGACCGCCGGCTGGGCGCTACCGTCGGATTTGTTCGCCCGGTTCGGCGGGCGCGGTTACAGTGCATCCGGCGGCGCGTTCGGTCCCGGCGGCTTCCTCTATCTCACGGGTCACGACAACACGGAGCTCTACGTCGTCGATTTCCCGAAAGCCGGCTCGGTGCTGAAATGGATCGCGACGATTCCGTTTCCTTCCGAGGGCCAGGCCTTCTGTTGGGACCCGCACGAACCCGGCACCCTCTGGTCGATCATCAAGAAGACCAAGGAAGTGATCGTCGGCCGCGTGACGGTGCCGAAGGCGAACTAGAGGCTGCGATGCACTGTCAGCGGGTGGGGGGGGCCGTCCCGGTGGCCGGTTGGGTGAATTGGAAGACATACTGTCCGGGCACGCCCTGAATGAGAACGGACGCAGCCGTGTTGTTGATCAGCAGGTCGGTGACATCGACGCCCTGCACCGGCTCGCTGAAATCCACTTCAATTTCCGT
>JANNEY010000149.1:0-4278 GCA_031379235.1 Opitutaceae bacterium
GGCTGGACCAGGCTCCAAACCGGCGGGGTTCGGCGACCCCGCCCTACAACGCTGCGCGGGATTCGGCGTTGGTCCGCCATTGGGTTATTTCTTCGGCAACGAGAATTTCACCATCGGTTCGGCGGGCGCCTCTGGCGTCACGGGTTTGCGCGGTGCGGGCACGATCGGTGAAATGTCGCTCGCGGCCGTTGCGATGGTGGGGGGCGCGGCTACGGCGGGCAACGCCGTGAAGCCGCGTTCGAGCAGCTCGACGGCCTTGAGGTCACGGGTCACCCCTTTGTCGATTTGGCCGCCGGGGCCGAAGGAGCCCATGATCACGGTGATGACGCGGCGACCGTTGCGCTGGGCGGTGGCGCTGAGGCAGTAGCCGGCGCCGGCCGTGTAGCCGGTTTTCAGGCCGTCGACGCCAGCGACTTTGCCGAGGAGGTTGTTGTGGTTTCTCATATCCTGCGGCTTGGCCCGGGTGCCGGTGCCGAAGGCGCGCTCGCGGATCGAGGTATATTTCAGGACGTCGGTCTTCGCGATGACGTGGCGGCAAAGGAGGGCAAAGTCGCGCGGGGTGGTGAGGTCGCCTTCCTCGACATTCCGGCTCGCCGGCGGCAGCCCGTGCGGCGTGCGGAAGGTCGTGTGCGTCATGCCCAGCTCCTTGGCTTTGGCGTTCATGAGCTCGACAAACGCCGGCGCCGATCCGGCCGTGGCGCGGGCGAGGGCATTGGCGGCGTCGTTGGCCGATTGGATCATCATCGCGTAAAGCAGCTCCTCGACGGGAAACGTCTCGCGTGGATCGAGCCAGACCTGCGTGCCACCCTTCTTCGAATCCTCGGTGGTGATTTTCACGGGCGTGGTCAGCGCCAGCCCGCCGCGGGCAATCCGCTCGTGCACGATGGCAAACGTCATGAGCTTGGTCATGCTCGCGGGCGGGTTCACGACGTCGGCGCGATCCTCGTAGAGGACATTGCCCGTCGCGGCGTCGACCACGATCGCGCCCTTGTAGGCGGTGGCGTTGTCGGGCGAGGTGGGCTTGGCGCGGTTGGCGGCGCCGAAGAGCGGCATGCCCAGGGTGACGAAGAAAATGAGGAAGCCGCGGCGCGCGAAAATCATGCGCGCGAGAAAGGGAATTTTTTCCACGCGCGGCGAGTTGAATCCGGCGATTGTGAATAGTTCGCGGACTTTTTGCGCTGCGGCTCGGCGCTACGGCCTGGGCCGCAGCTCGCCGATCCTCCGGCCGGCGGCGGAGTCGGCGATCAATTGCTTCAACCGGCGCACGCGCGTGGCCTCCTGTTTGGCGCTGACGACCAGATGCAGCGCCGTGCGCCGATACCACGGAGCTTGGGCGGAGAAAAACGCCCAGGCGGCTTGGTTGGCGCGAAATTGTCTGGCCTGAGCCGCGGTGAGTTTCGGCGGCGTCTTGCGCTCAAACGAATAGGTGCCGGTCTTTGCGGTATCGCGCGCGGCGAATGCCGCCATCCCGGCCGCGTGCATTTTTCCCGCCGCGATGAGACGCTTGGCGTGCGCGACATTGACGCGGCTCCAGATGCTGCGCGGCTTTCGCGGCGTGAAGCGGTGCGTGTAGCTCTCGGCATCAAGGCGGCGAACGATGCCGTCGATCCAGCCGAAGCACAGCGCCTCATCGACGGCTTCTTGGTAGGTAATACCGGTTTTGCTGGCGGCCTTTTTGTAGAGGCCGACCTGAAGTTCGGTCGAGCTGGCGTGATTTTTCTCCAGCCAAACGTGAAACTCGGCGGGGCCGCTAAAGTGGACGACTTTCATGGGCGTGGTTTTGGCGGCCGACGGCGCGAGAAGGAAGGCGGCGCATTTTTCGGCGGAGATTTCTTCCTTTTTGCCGGCGGCGTCACGCCGAGCCGCGGATCGCGGCGACGGGCGAGCGACACCAAGTGTGTGGCCGTGCGTTCAAAGGTGTCGGCGGCCTCGGGCAGGTAGAGCCACTTCGGCAAAATGGGGTGGGGCGTGAGCGCGGGAAACTCGACGCACAGCGCCGGGTGATGCGCGCGCTCCGTGCAGACGAGCACGCCGCGCCATGGCTCCGCCTTCGCGCAAAAACAGAGCATGAGTTTGCCACCGAGGTAGGCGGCCTTCGCGCCAAACATCGAGCGGAGCACAAACGTCGGGTCGGCTTCGAGAGGCTCCCACAGCCACTGGTGCGGATGCACCGGCGTCACCTGGCCAAATTTGCTTCCGCTGCGCTCGGGCATTTTGCCTCCGGGGAGCCGGGTTTGTGAACTCGCGTTACCGCGTCTGCTCGATCGGCAGCTCGTGGAGTTTCAGCTCGGGATTCTTTTCGAGGAAATAGCGCATCGTCCATTCATTGGGAAAAAGCGCGATGGGCTGGTCGAACTTGTCGGTGCCGAAACTGACGCCGCTCGCGACGATGAGGCGCGAGGAATCCTTGAGCGAGGGATGCGGTTCGAACCAACGGAGCAGCGACCACGGCGTGGGCGTGAGGCGCGACGCGGCGCCATATTCGGCCTGAAGGCGCCACTGCACGACTTCGAATTGCAGCGGGCCGACGGCGGCGAGCAGCGTCGCGCCCGGCGGCGCGTTCTTGGCGGTGAAGGACTGGACGACGCCCTCTTGCAGGAGCTGCTCAATACCGGCGCGATACTTCTTCGCCTCGCCCGCGTTGGGATTCGAGATGTAGGTGAAGACCTCAGAGGGAAAGCGCGGAATCTCGTCGTAGGTGATCGCCTTGTCTTCCGTGAGGGTGTCGCCGATGCCGAGCACGTCGTGTCCGACGAGGCCGATGACATCGCCCGGCCACGCGACATCGACGGTTTCGCGCTCCTGGCCGAAGAGCTTTTGGGAAGAGGAGAGGCGGATGGTTTTCCCGGACTGCTGGTGGGTGACCATCATGTCGCGTTCAAACTTGCCGGAGCACACGCGCACAAACGCGATGCGGTCCCGGTGCTTCGGATCCATGTTGGCCTGAATCTTGAAGACGAAGCCGGAGAATTTCGGGTGAGCCACGGGAATGACCGTTTTGGGCGCAGCCGGTTCGGCGTGGATCGTCACGGGCGGCGCGGCGCGGCGGGGCGCGGGCGGGACCGAGTCCTTCAGAAATCCGTCGAGGAGCAGCTGAATGCCGAAATTATTCACGGCGCTGCCGAAGTAGACGGGCGTTTGCTGGCCGGCGCGCACGGCGGCGAGATCGAAGGGATGGCCGGCACCGTCGAGCATGGCGAGCTGCTCGGTCACCTGATCAAAGGTATAGTTGTCGAGCTTCGAGCGCACGACGGGATCTTCGAGGGAGGTAACGTTGACCGGCGCCTGAAATTTGCCGCCGGGCGTGCGCTCGAAGAGATGAACCTCGCGCGTGCGGCGATCGAACACCCCGCGAAAACCAGGGCCATTCCCCAGCGGCCAGATGACGGGCGAGGATTGCAGGCCGAGCACGGTCTCAAGTTCGTCGAGCAGCTCGAGCGCGTTACGCGTCGGCCGGTCGCACTTGTTCATGAACGTGAAGATCGGCACGCCGCGGCGGCGGCAGACTTCGAAGAGTTTGCGCGTCTGCGCTTCGATGCCCTTCGCGGCGTCGATGACCATCACGACGGCGTCGACGGCCGTGAGCACCCGGTAGGTATCTTCGGAAAAATCCTTGTGGCCCGGAGTGTCGAGCAGGTTGACGGCATAGCCGGTGTAGTCGAACTGGAGGACGGTCGAGCTGATCGAAATGCCGCGTTGTTTCTCGAGTTCCATCCAGTCAGAGGCGGTGGCGCGCTGGTTCTTTCGCGCCGTGACGGAACCGGCGAGATGGATGGCGTTGCCGTAGAGGAGGAACTTCTCCGTGAGCGTCGTCTTGCCCGCATCGGGGTGCGAAATGATCGCAAAGGTGCGACGGCGGGCGATTTCTTCGGCGGGAGACATGGGCGAGGGGACAACCAACAGGGATTGCGCGAGTGAGGGAAGAGCGAAGTGAGGCGGCCGAAACCGGGATGAAACGGCGGAACGTGCACCGCACATTTTTCTGGCGGCACGAAGTATTCGCGTAAAGGTGGGCCGCGTGGCCGCTCTTCCTTTTCTCAAGCTCAAACCCAACGCCAAGCCCCGCGTCCTCAGCGGACACCCGTGGGTGTTTGCCAATGAGGTCGAGGCGCTGCTCTCGCCAGAACACGACGGCGAAGTGGTGGAATGCCGCGACCGGGCCGATCGGTTTCTGGGGAGTGGCATCTACAATTCGAAATCGCAGATCCTCTGGCGGCGCTTCAGTCGCGAACATACGGCGCTGAACGCGGCGTTTTTGCGCGGCGCGATCGAGCGGGC
>JANNEY010000161.1:0-15719 GCA_031379235.1 Opitutaceae bacterium
CCCCCCCCCCCCCCCCCCCCCCCCCCCCCCCCCCCCACCTCAAACCGACAAACTCGCGCGCGATCTTAAATTCAACTGCATCGTTCCGGCTGGAGCCGGGTTCGGCGACCCGGCCTTCCATCACAGCGCACTCGCGCCCGCCGCTCACGCCCACGTCATAACCCACCCCGCCACTTGCGTCGCAGGCGCCGCGGTGGTTTCGTCCCGGCCTCGGATGACCGACGATCTTGAAGCCTCGCCCGCCCCCGGCGCCGTGCCGCGCCACCACGCGCCCGACGATGTCGGGCTTGTGCCCCCGCGTGACTTCGCGCACCGGCAGCCCTTCACGTTTAAGAGCGGGCAAGTCATCCCCGGCTTCACGCTGCGCTACGAAACCTACGGCGAACTCAACACGACGCGCGACAACGCCATTCTGATCTGCCACGCGCTCAGCGGTGATCATCACTGCGCGGGCTGGCACTCGCCAGCCGACAAGAAACCCGGCTGGTGGAACAACCTCATCGGCCCCGGCAAGGCCGTCGATACACGCCGCTTCTTCGTCGTCTGCGCCAACGTCCTCGGCGGTTGCCAGGGCTCGACCGGACCTTCGTCCACAAACCCCGAGACCGGCCGCGCCTACGGCGGGCAGTTTCCCTTCGTCACGATCCGCGACATGGTGCACGCGCAGAAGCTCCTGCTCGATCACCTCGGCGTCGTCGAACTACACGGTGTGATTGGCGGCTCGATGGGCGGCATGCAGGCGATGCTGATGGCGATCGAGTTTCCCAAGTTTACGCGCCGCGTGCTCGCGATGGCCACGACCGGCCGCGAGAGTGCGCAGGCCATTGCGTTCAACGAGGTCGGCCGCCAAGCCATCATGCAGGACCCAGCGTGGAACCGGGGCGACTACCCGAAAGACGCCGGCCCGCGCACCGGCCTCGCGATCGCGCGCATGATGGCGCACATCACCTACGTCTCCGATGCGAGCATGGACCGGAAATTCGGCCGCCGGAAAAAAGAGAACGCCAACGGCGATGCCTACACCTTCGAGCAGCAGTTCGAGGTCGAGGGCTACCTGCGCCACCAAGGCCAGAGCTTCATCAACCGTTTCGACGCGAACACCTATCTCTACATCACGCGCGCGCTCGATCAGTTCGACCTCGCGCACGCTTACGGCTCGCTCGAGCAGGCCTTCGCGCCGGTCGAAGGCGACACGCTGATCGTGGGCTTCACGAGCGACTGGCTCTTCCCGCCTGAGCAGAACCGCACCCTCGCCCTCGCGCTCCTCCGCGCCGGCAAACGCGCCAGCTACGCCGAACTCAGCACCGACCTCGGTCACGATTCGTTCCTCCTCGAGTCCGAGGAGCTCTACTCGCTCGTCCGCGCCTTCCTTGAGCGCGGCCAGAATTACGACTCGGATTACTCAATCTGAGATCGACCGAGGATTGCCCACGGAACACACCGATTACACGGAATGAAAGCCAACCTGAGAAAAACTTCCCGCGCCCAACCTGCTGCCGGGTGCCGCGGTATTTTTTCCGTGTCTTCCGTGTGTTCCGAGGGCCAAAAAAACCCGTCCCCATGACCCGTCCCACGGAAAAACGCACGGTCGACATGCAGATCATCGGGGACTGGGTGGAGCCCAACACCCGCGTGCTCGATCTCGGCTGCGGCACGGGGGCGCTGCTCGGCTACCTCGTGCAAACAAAAAAAGTCTCCGCCGTCGGCGTGGACCTCGATTTCGGCCGCATCACCGCCTCCGTGCGCCGCGGGCTCTCCGCCTACCAGGGCGACATGACGACGTTCATGCGCGCGTTTCCCGAGAAACATTTCGACCGCGTGATCTGCTCGCGCACCGTGCAGGAGCTCGCCGATCCCACGGGCGTGATCCTCGAGGCGCTACGCGTGGGCCGCACGCTCACGGTCGGCTTCGTCAACCACGGCTTCTGGAAGAACCGCGTCAACGCCCTCCTGCAAGGCCGCAAGATTCGCAACGCCGTCTACACGACCGAGTGGTTCGAGAGCCGCCCGTCGAATCCGCTCACGATTGCGGACTTTGAGCATTTCTGCGCCGCGAAGAACATCCGCATCGCGCGCTGCGCCCACCTCGCCGGCAACTGGCACACGCCGTGTCGCACGCTCCCGAACCTCCTCGCCGGCTACGCGCTCTACGATCTGGCGAAGTAAGGGTGCGGCGATTTTCTCCTCTACGGCAGATCGTAGATTTCGATGAGCGCCTCGCCCGTGCCGCCGTCGGCACCTTTCACCTGGGCAGTGTAGCTGTTGCCGGCGCGCAAGATCACGATCAACGCGGCATCCTTGCTCCCGGAGGCAAAGGGGAAAGCCCCGACGCTCGCGAAGGTCGCAGTCAACGAGCTTTCCCAGTTGTCGTTCTCCACGATCAGCGCCCCCGCAGAGTCGTAGACTTCGACCTTCGGGTCCGCGAGGACACCGGGCACGTTAAAGGGCGCGGCGCCAAGCGTCGGCCCCACGGCGCGGATGAGCACGGTCTTCGTGCCCGAGCCCGCGACGGAAAAGCCCGCGATCAGGATATCGGCGTCCACGCCCACGCGGTTGCGCGCGGAGATATTGATCAGCCGCACCGCGTTGTTGGTGCTGGCATCGTAAGTTTCCACCAGCACCACGCCGGGGCCGCTGCCGCTCACGATCGCACTGTGGCCGCCGCTGACCGCCTGCAACACGGCAGCATCACGGCTGTTCGCAGCGAAAGGAAAGGCCCCGAGCGCAGCAAACGTGCCGCTCAAGCTGCCGGGCCAGTTGTCGTTTTCGACGACCTTCACGGCTCCCCGGTAGAGTTCCAGCCGCGGATCGGCCATCGCGGCGCTGAGTCCGAACTGGCTGAGCGCCGGCCCGGCCGCGCGAACCAACACATCCTTCGATCCACCGCTGACGACAAACCCGACGATAATGGATTGTCCCGTCGCAAGCGTGGTGCGCATGGAGGCGTTGGCGAGTCGCGCGGCGAACAGCACCGTGAGTGTGGCCGCGGAGGTTGTCACGAGCCCTGCCGGATTCGTGAGCACACAAACATAAGTGCCGGCATCGGACGCCTGCGGCGAATCGATGGTGAGCGTCGCACGCGTGGCTCCGGCGATGTTCGCCCCATCCTTCTGCCACTGGTAGGTCAAGGGTGTCGCAGTGGTGCTGGCCGAAACCGAGAGCGTGACCGGCACGCCGGCGACGATCGTCGTGCTTCTCGTCTGCGCCGTGATGACTGGCGGCGCGATGGCGGACAACGTCGCCGCTGAACTGGTGACGCTCCAAAGGTAATTGGAGATGACCACATCATATCGGCCGCTGGCAGCCGCGCTCACCTGCGAGATCGTGAGGCTCGCCCCGGTTGCTCCGAGGATGTTCACGCCGTCCTTGCGCCACTGATAGCCTACAGCCGATGCGCCACCGAGACTGGCCGTGACGGAAAACGCCACCGGCTGTCCAACCGTGACGGTCTGTGAGGCAGGCTGGGCAGAAATCACCGGCGCGGTCGTGCCCGATGCGTCCCGCAGCGCAAGCGCATGAATTTGTCCCATGGCCACCGCCACGACCTGACCAAGCCCGCTCGGCACGCTCGGTGCGCCCCACCCGAGCACTGTGCCGTCGGCCATCAACGCCAAATTTCCCAAGTATCGCGCGGAAATTGCCGCCACCGAAGGCACACCTGCGGGCATGCTTGTCTGACCCACATACAAGCCGACGCCCCAAATCACGACCGAACGATCCGATTTCAGGGCAAAACCCCGATCGCTGACGGCAACCGCGGTGACACCCGTCAATCCAGCCGGCACATTCGTCTGGCCGTAGATATTGGAACCCCACGCGACCACGGAGCCGTCGGACTTCAAGGCGAGGTTATTGTAATTGCCGCACGCAATCGCCACGACTCCATTCAGTCCAGCGGGCACGTCCGTGGAGCCGAAATAATTCACGCCCCAAGCAACGACCGTGCCGTCCGATTTCAGCGCCACGTTGTGCAAATCGGCACATATCGCTACGACACCAGACAGCCCAGCCGGCACCGTGACGTTGCCCCAACCGACCACCGTGCCATCCGCCCGGAGGGCCAAACTGCCCGAACTGGCGGCTGCAATCGCCACCACATTACTCAAACCAGCAGGCACGTTCGTCTGCCCAAAATCGTTTCCGCCCCACGCGGTAACCGTGCCATCAGCCTTCAAGGCCAAGCTATGACTACCCCCTACTGCGATTGCAGCCACACTGCTCAATCCACTCGGCACGTTCAGCTGACCTTTCTGATTGTCGCCCCACGCCACAATCTGCGCCGCGTTGACCGCGACATTGACGAACATCACCGCACTCGTGGTCGAGCCGCCCGCATTTGTCGCGACGAACTGATACCAACCGCTGTCTTTCAGCGGCGTTGCATTCGCAAACGCATAGGCCGAGGCGGTGGCGCCGGGAATCGGCAGGCCGTTGCGTTTCCACTGGTAGGTCACCGGCGTGGCGCTTGAGACAAACGACGTGAAGGCTAGCGGCTGCCCGATGTTCACCACCTGCCGCGGCGCGGAGACTGAAGTGATAACGGGCGGAGTCTGAGCCGACACCAAGGCAGAAAATAACAAAAGCGATCCGCAAAATAGCAGGCTACCGCTCGTTTTTCTCCGCCAGCGGCTCGAGGCCACAATAGCGTCAAATCGCTTTTTCTTCGTGGCCATGGACGCTGGTTAGTGCGCAGCCCGCGCGCTTCAGCGGTGCGCCAACTCGCGCGCTGCGTGCTTCGGCTTCGCGGCGAAAAACGCCTCGGTCGTGCGGCGCAGGTGTTCGCGGCATTCCCCGGGCGTCATCGCCGCGCGGCGTTGGCCGGCCGCGGTGCGCCAGCGGCGCGACTCCGCCACCGCATCAAACGATTTCTTCTTCGTGGCCATGGATCAAAAAGATTGGCGCGACGATGCGGACGGGCGGGTAGCCTTGCAACATATTCACCGCGTTAAAGCCGGCCTCCCGCCGCACGTTGGCGAGGTGCTTAAAATTCCAGCTCACGAGGTAGTCGAGCCGGGTGACAGAGCACACGGCGACATGCTGAGAGCGTCATCCGCGTAAGCCGCCGGCACGACGCGCTGCGCCATGTAGGCCGCGGCCAATTCCTCCATTTCCTCGCTCACGGGCAACACGTCGTCCGGGGCAAAAGTCGCCTGCATAAGCTCACGCACGCGGGCCGGGGCAAGGGCTACTTCGTCGATGACCATTTCAGATGAGATGAAACGAAATTTCCCGGTATCGCGGAGCCGCCACAAGACCCGCGTGTCCGCCATGAACTCCACATCGAAATAGCCGCCGATCACCGACGTATCGAGGTAAAGCGCGGGCGCGTGCATCGCAGGGTTTCTCGCCCACGCGGCGGCCTTGGTAGAGCCGGGATTTATTCACACTCCTCTCCGATTTCCGCCGCATGGCGCTCCGCATGGGTTGCCTTCGACTGGCGGTTGTCTTGCGTCGATGCCTTGAACACAAAACGTAGCGCGCTACCAGGCGCGCACAAAACGGGAAGGGCTCGCACGACGCGCTCGCTTGAAGCGCACTCCGCGCGTCCTTGGCCCTGCGCCCGAGCCCGCGAAGGCGAAGACGGCCTACGACGTGATCAAGCACCTCATCGGCTCGTGTAAGGGTGGCTCCACCGACCTCGCCACCAAGCCGAAACACATGGAAGATTTTGGCCGTTAATCCTGCACGTGAAAACGCCCCTCGGCCGGTCTGCGCTCTTCAATCCTACTACCGGCGGCAGCGATTCCGCTCGTGACGCCATTTTGAGATGGCAGCTGCGATACCAACTGCCGCTCGCTCCGACCACCGACCGCACCAAGGCTACGCGCTCTACGATCTGGCGCGTTAGCTTGCGTTCACTGTTGCCGCCTCAACGGCCGCTGCCGCCGAGCGACGTGACCTGCCGGCTCAACTGCTTCTCCAAGCTGCCGCACACCAGCTCGCAGAGTTTGACGATCGACGGATCCGCGATCGCATAAAAGACCTGCAGCCCTTCCTTCCGCCGCGAGAGGATGTGCGCCTGCGTGAGCGTCTGCAGATGGCGCGAGATGTTGGCCTGCGTGCCGCCCGTCGCCACCACGAGTTCATTGACGCTCAACTCGCCGTTGAAGAGCGCCTGGATGAGCCGCAGCCGCATCGGCTCGGCCAGCGCGGCAAAGCGCCGCGCCACCAGCTCCAGCGCCTCGTCGGACAGCGGTTTCTTTTTCGCCATGCCGCGCAGTGAACCGAAGCTTGACCCTTAGGCAAGCATATGCGTGTATGCTCATATTAATCCACCCCGTCCTCCCATGAAAATCGAATCCCTCATCCGTCTCCTCGCCGGTTCCGTCACCCTCGCCGGCGTCGCCCTCACGCACTTGGTCAGCGCATGGTGGCTGCTCGTGCCGACATTCGTGGGGCTCAATCTCATCCAGTCCGTCTTCACCGGCTTCTGCCCGCCGAGCCTCATCCTCCGCCGGCTGGGCTGGCTCGGTGACGACGGGACTATCCATTGGGGCGGCCGGAAAACGGGCGGTTGATTCAACGTGAAATTCCACCACCCGCACCTTCCCTTCGCCCTGGCCGTGGTTTTGGCCGGCTGCTCGCGGCCTGCACCACCGGTCGCCGACGCGCTGCCGGCGGCGTCGGTCCGAATCGCGGTGGTGCAACGCGAGACGTTGCCCACCGTCATGGAGACGGGCGGCACTGTCCGCGCCGTCCAGCGCGCTACGCTCGCGGCGAAGGTCGGCGGCTCCATCGCGAGCGTGCCTTTCTCCCTCGGTCAATCCGTCAGGGCAGGTGATGTCTTGCTGACCATTTCCGCGGTCGAACTGACGGCCCGGGTTGCCCAAGTCCGCGCCCAGCTCCTCCAGACCGAGCGCGAGCTCACCCGTGAGCGCACCCTGCAAGCCTCCGGCGCCGGCACGCTCGACGCCGTCAAAGCGCTCGAAGATCGCCTCGCCCAGGCGCAGGCGGCGCTGCACGAAGCCGAGTCGATGAGCACCTACGCCACGATCCGCGCACCTTTTGCCGGCGTGATCGCGAGGAAGCACGTCGAGGTCGGCGATTTTGCCTCACCCGGCACGCCGCTGCTTCAGCTCGATGGCCGAAATGCGTTTGAAATCGAGGTCGGGCTCCCGGAGTCCCTCCC
Organism: Opitutaceae bacterium; assembly: GCA_031379235.1. GTDB lineage: Bacteria > Verrucomicrobiota > Verrucomicrobiia > Opitutales > Opitutaceae > ER46. The sequence goes on from JANNEY010000161.1 coordinate 7,130, forward strand.
CGCTTTGCTCGCGGTCGGCACCCCGCTCGAATTCGCCCTCGCCGATGCCTCCACGCGTTTCCGGGCGCCAATTGCGGAGCTTGCTTCCGCCGCCGATCCGGCCACCCGCACGACCACCGCGAAACTCGCTGTCCCCGCCGGCACCGGTGTGCGCGCCGGACAATTTGTCCGCGTTTTCGTGCCCGGCGCCTCGTCCGCGGTGCTGCTCGTGCCCACTTCCGCCATCTCCATTTTCGGCCAGATGGAACGAGTGTTTGTCGTCGGAGCAGGGAATCGCACCTCACTCCGGCTGGTGAAAAGCGGGGCCACGTTCGGGGACCGCACCGTCATCGTCTCTGGGCTCGAGGCCGCGGAGCGCATCGTCATCGCCCCAGCTGCAACCCTCCGCGACGGCCAGCCGCTTTCTTTCGTCCCGTGAGTCTTGCGCCCGAAAGCCATCGTCCCGGCACGGCTCGCCACCCCGGATTCGCCGGCCGGCTCGCGGCCGCGTTCGCGCAATCGAAACTCACGCCCATCGCGGTCATCGCCTCCGTTCTGCTCGGCCTCTTCGCCGTGCTCAATCTTCCCCGCGAAGAGGAGCCGCAGATCAAGGTTCCCATGGTCGATGTGCTCGTCGGGATGCCCGGCGCGACGGCGCGCGAAGTCGAGAGTCGCGTCACGCGTCCGATGGAGAAACTCCTCTGGGAAATCCCCGACGTCGAATACCTCTACTCCACGTCGAGCCCCGCCGCCTCGCTCGTGATCGTGCGCTTCAAGGTCGGCACCGACATCGAGACCGCGCTCGTCCGTCTCAACCAAAAGCTCCAAGCGAATTTCGATCGTATCCCGACGGGCGTCACGCCCCCGCTCGTGAAGCCGCGCACCATCGACGACGTGCCCGTGCTCGCCCTCACCCTGCACAGCGCGCGGCACGATCACCTCACCCTTCGTCGGCTCGCCGCGCAACTCGACGACGCGGTGAAATCCATCCCGCAGGTCGCGGAAACCGTGCTCACGGGCGGCGTGCGCCGAGCCGTGCGCGTCGCGCTCGATCCCGCCGCCCTTGCCGCGCGCCGCCTCAGCGCGACCGATCTCATTCCGGTTCTCCAACAGGCGAATCGTCCCGCGCACGCCGGCTCGCGTCCGTTTGCCAACACCGAGTTTCTCCTCGAAACCGGGCGCTTCCTCCGCGATGCCGCGGATGTTGGCGCCATCGTCGTCGGCGTGTTTGAAAACCGCCCGATCTATCTGCGTGACGTCGCCACCGTCGCCGACACTGCCGAGGAGCCGGCGAACTACGTGCTGTTCGGGGTGGGGGCGGCTGTCCCTAGCCGCCCTGAGTTGCAGGCCACGCAGGAACCCAGGCCCGCTGCGGAGAGCGGGCCCCACCAGCTCGAAGCCGCCGTTACGCTGAGCGTCGCGAAGCGCCCCGGCGCGAACGCCACCGATGTCGTCAACAACGTCCTCGCCAAGGTCGCCGCGCTCCGCGGCTCGCTGCTGCCCGCCGATGTCACGGTCACCGTCACGCGCGACTACGGGCACACCGCCGCCGAGAAAAGCAACGAGCTGCTCCTGCACATGGGCATCGCGGTGTTCGGCGTCGCGATCCTGATCCTCGTGTTTCTCGGCTGGCGCGAATCGCTCGTCGTGCTCCTCGCGATTCCGACGACACTCGCGCTCACCCTCTTTGTTTTCTACCTCCATGGTTACACGCTCAACCGGATCACTCTCTTCGCGCTGATCTTCTCGATCGGCATCCTCGTGGACGACGCGATCGTCGTGGTCGAAAATATCGTCCGCCACACCCGTCTCCCCGGGGCCGCGAAAAAACCACTCGCCCAAATCGCGCTCGAGGCCGTCGACGAAGTGGGCAACCCCACGATCCTCGCCACGTGGGCCGTGATCGCGGCGATTCTGCCGATGGCGTTTGTCGGCGGCTTGATGGGCCCCTACATGCGGCCGATTCCCATCGGCTCCACGGCCGCGATGCTGTTCTCCATCGCCATCGCGTTCACGATCACCCCGTGGGCCGCGATCCGCGTGCTCAAGCGCCGCGCCGCTGCACTGGCCGGCCCCCAAAATCACGACGAGCACGCGCCCTCGGATTGGTTCACGCGCCTCTACCACCGGGTGATGGCGCCTCTCCTCGACCGGCCGCGCGCGCGCTGGGCGTTTCTCGCCACCATCGGCGTCCTGCTCCTCGCCTCCGTGGCCTTCGTGCTCACGGGGCTCGTCACCATTAAGATGCTGCCTTTCGACAACAAGTCGGAGTTTCAAATCGTCCTCAACACCGCCGAGGGCACCACGCTCGAACAGACGGCCCGCATCGCCCGCGAGATGGCCGACGCGATTCGCACCGCGCCCGAAGTCCGTGATTTCCAAATCTACGCCGGCACGGCCGCGCCGTTTAATTTCAACGGTCTCGTCCGCCATTCCTATCTCCGCCGGGGGCCCAACGTCGCCGACATCCAGGTCAACCTCGTCGGCAAAGCCGAGCGCTCCGACCAGAGCCACGCCATCGCGAAACGCCTCCGCCCCGTCGTCGCCGCCATCGCGCAGAAATACGGCGCGGCCGTCGCCGTCGCCGAAGTCCCGCCCGGCCCGCCCGTGCTCCAGTCCATCGTAGCCGAGATCTACGGGCCTGACGAAACGTCGCGCCTCGCGCTCGCGCGCACCGTCCGCGGGATCATGGAGCGCACCAAGGGCGTCGTGGACATCGATTGGTATGTCGAGGACGAGCAGCCGAAAATCCGCTACGTCGTCGATCGCGCCAAGGCCGCGCAGCACGGCGTGAGCGAAGCCGCGATCGCCCGCATGCTCGCCCTCGCCGCCCAGGGCGCGGCGGTGGACTTGCTCCATGTGGTCAACGAACGCGAAGACGTGCCGATCATCTTCGAACTGCCCGCGGCCAAGCGCTCGCAACCCGAGGCGCTCCTCGCCTTCAACATCCGCGCGGACCTCGCACCCGGCGCCTACGATTTTTCCGCCCCGCTCGTGCCGCTCTCCGAGTTGGTCCGGGTCGAGCGCACGCTTGGCGAACGTAATCTCTACCGAAAAAATCTGAAGCCGGTGACCTACGTCACGGCCGATGTCGCCGGCGAAGTCGAAAGCCCCGCCTACGCGATGTTCGGAATCGACCGCGCCATTCGCGCCCTCGACGCCCGCCAATTCGGCGCGACGACCGCCGCGCTGCCCATCTATCACCTGAACGTCCCGCTCGACGACCAAGCCCCCGCCCTGAAGTGGGACGGCGAGTGGCACATCACGCTCGAAGTGTTTCGCGACCTCGGCCTCGCCTTCGCCGCGGTCCTCGTGCTCATCGCGATGCTGATGGTGGGTTGGTTCAAAAGCTATGTGACCCCGCTCGTCGTGATGGCAGCGATTCCGTTTTCCCTCATCGGCATCTTGCCCGCGCACTGGGCGCTCGGCGCGTTTTTCACCGCGACCTCGATGATCGGTTTCATGGCCGGCGCCGGCATCGTCGTGCGCAACTCGATCATCCTCGTCGATTTCATCGAACTGCGGCGCGCACAGGGCCTCCCGCTGCGCGACGCCGTGATCGAGGCGGGCGCGGTGCGCTTCCGACCGATGCTGCTCACGGCGCTCGCGGTCGTGGTGGGCGCGAGCGTCATCCTCGCCGATCCGATTTTTCAGGGCCTCGCCGTCAGCCTCATGTTTGGCGAAATCGCCTCGCTGCTCATCAGCCGTATGGCGGTGCCCGTGCTCTATTTCATGAGCAACCGGCGCACCGCCCTCCCCGTGCCATGAACCCGCTGAGACTTATCAAAGCCCAGTTCAGAATCGTCGCGCGTTTCACGCCGGCGGAATGCGCCGCGCGCGTCCGCGCCGGGGAAGCCGTCCTCATCGATGTCCGCGAGCCCAAGGAATGGACCGCCGGCGTCGCCGATCGCGCAGTGCTCCTTTCACTCGCCGACCTCACGGGCAAACGTGTCCGCTGGAAACCATTCCTCGCCACGCACGACGGGCGTGAGCTTCTGCTCTATTGCGGGGCGGGCGTCCGCTCCGCGATGGCCGCCAAAATTCTAGCCGCCGAGGGCTTTAAGACGGCCAACGCCGGCGGATTCCCCGAGTGGGTCGCGGCCGGCTGGCCGATCGTCCCGTCGCCCGCTGCCCACGGGGAACACGCCGAGCGAGCCAATCGCGGCCCAACCATTCCTGTTCGCAACCACAACCGCAGAGACAAGTTCACCATGAAAACAAACATCGGCTCCATCGACCGCACTATCCGCCTCATCGCCGCCTTGGGAATTTTCGGGGCTGGCTACTACTTCAAGAGCTGGTGGGGTCTGGCGGGCCTCTTGCCCCTCCTCACCGCTTTCGTGCGCTTCTGTCCGGCCTACGTGCCGTTCGGAATTTCTACCTGCGCGACGGACAAAAAATAGTTCGCCCGTCTCGCCGCAATCCGGTTGCCGCCCGCGGTCAGCCCACCCATTTTTCATCCCATGAAATCCCTCCGCTCCCTGTTTCTCCTGCTCGCTGGCACCGTGATGATCTCCGCCGCCGAGGCGCCGAAGATTGCTCCGAAGGACGCCGCGCAGCTTGTCGCCGAGGGGAAGGCCGTGCTCGTCGATTGCCGCGAGGCCGCCGAGTGGGCCGAGGGCGGCGTGGCCGGCCCCGCGGTGCTGCTGCCGAAGAGCGATTTCGACGGCGACAAAAAACTGTGGGCTGAATTTCTCGCGAAGAACAAGGGCAAGCAGATCATCGTTTACTGCCGCGCCGGCGGGCGCGCGGGCACCGTCGCCAAGGCGCTCAACGAACAGGGCGTGAAGGCCGCCAACGTCGGCGGTCTCAAGGATTGGGAAGCCGCCGGTTTGCCGACGCGCAAGGTCGAAGCGGCGAAGCCCGCCGCTCCGGCAAAGAAGGATTGAGGTGGAGCCGTAGGGGCGCGCCTCGGGCGCGCCCTCGGGCGTGGACGAACCACGCCCCTACCCAAACCGGCAAGCCGGGCGCGCAACGCGTGTCGCTGCGTGAACCCTGAAAGCGCGTTGGGGGCAACGCTCTCCACCTCGCAAACGAAGAAATAAGCTGGGCGCTACCGGGCCGAGCCGTTTCATTTCGCGGAATGCCCGATCCGCTCGACTCTCCGCTCGTTCCGCCCGCGCTCCGCGACGCGCTGCGTCTCGCGCCGGACAACGCCCCGTTGCTCCTGCACGTGGCCGAGACGGTGCTGCGCAGCGGCGGTTTTGCCGAGGCCGAGGCGCTTTTCAAACGCGCGTTGGCGCTCGAGGCCCGCAACATCACCGCGAAGCTCGGCCTCGCCGCCGCGTTTTTTCAGCAGGGAAAACACGGTGCGGCCCACGTCATCGTCGAGGATATGGTCAAGGGCGACGAACCACCGCCGCGCGCGCTGCTCCTCCACGCCCGCCTTGCGCTCCACGCCGGCGAGCCCCGGCTCGCCGCCCGCCAATACACCCGCGCCCGCGAAGCCGACGCCAAGCTCGCCGATCCCGCGCTGGAAAAGGATCTCGGCGCGCATCTACCGAAGCGGCCCGCCCCCCAACTCCCCAAATCACTCCCGCCGGCGTCCGCGCCGGCCCCCGAGGAACCGCCGCTCTTCGGCCAAAACGAAAGCGCCGGCGATGCCCCCGAGCGTCTGCCCGCCGGCGATCTGCCCGCCGATCTCGGCGCCGTGGAGCCGGAGCGGCCCACCACGACTTTCGCCGATGTCGGCGGCATGGACCCGGTGAAAGAGGAAGTGCGGATGAAGATCATTTTGCCGCTCCAACAGCCGGAGCTCTTCAAGGCCTACGGGAAAAAAATCGGCGGCGGCATTTTGATGTATGGGCCACCGGGCTGCGGAAAAACTTTTCTCGCCCGCGCCACTGCCGGCGAGGTCAACGCGGGGTTTCTTTCCGTAGGCATCAGCGACGTGCTCGACATGTGGATCGGCCAGAGCGAAAAAAATCTGCACTCGCTCTTCGAGCAGGCGCGTTCGCACCGGCCCTGCGTGCTATTTTTCGACGAGGTCGACGCCCTCGGCGCCAACCGCACCGACATGCTGAAGAGCGGCGGCCGCCAGATCATCAACCAGTTTCTCTCGGAGCTCGACGGCGTCGCGACGTCCAACGAAGGCGTGCTGGTGCTCGCGGCCACCAACGCCCCGTGGCACCTCGACCCCGCGTTCCGCCGGCCCGGCCGCTTTGACCGGATTCTCTTCGTGCCGCCGCCGGATCAAGCCGCCCGCGCCTCGATCCTGCGGCTTCTGCTCAAGGGCAAGCCGGTCGCCGAAATCGATTTCGACGCGCTCGCAAAAAAAACCGACGGCTTCTCCGGGGCCGATCTCAAGGCCGTGATCGATGTGGCCGTCGAAGCGAAACTCCGCGAAGCGATGAAAGCCGGATCGCTGCAGCCGCTCGCCGGCCGGGATTTGCTCGACGCCGTGAAGCGCCACAAGCCGACCGTGAGCGACTGGTTTCAGACGGCGAAGAACCACGCGCTCTACGCCAACCAGAGCGGGCTCTACGACGATATTCTGGCCTACATGAAGATCTCCAAATGAGGATGACCCAATCGCCCAAACGAATGGCCGCAAAAAGTCCCAAAAAAACTTGGGTGTCATTTCCCGCGTGCGTCGCGCCTATAGGCGCGCGAGAGATTTCCGCCGCCACGCAGAGTAATTTTTGCGCCTCTTTGCGGCCATCCAATCCGGGGCATTTCCGGTTTCACGCATGAGCGCGCACCTTGAGCGCGCCCGCCTGCTGCTCGCGCAGTCGCGGCCGGCCGACGCCGAAACCGAGTCGATGCTCGCCCTCGCGCAGCAACCCGACGATCCGCAGGCCCTCGTGATTCTGGCCCTAAGCCGACTCGGCCAGAACAAGCGCGAGCCCGCGCTCGAAGCCGCGCAGCAGGCGGTGGGCCTCGCGCCCGACGAGCCGGCGATGCACAACATCCATGCCCACGTGCTGCACGCGCTGGACCGGCATGACGAGGCGCTCCGCGCCGCCCAGGAAGCGCTGCGGCTCGATCCCGGCGACGCCGATCATTTTTCCCTGCTCGCCTCGATCGAACTGGCGCGCGGCAAATGGCCGACGGCGCTGGCCGCCGCGGAGCAGGCGCTCGCGTTGAATCCCGAGCACGTCGGTGCCGCCAACTTACGGGCGATGGCGCTCGTGCGGCTCGGGCGCAAAGCCGAGGCGATGGAGTCGGTCGACTATGCGCTCGATCGGGCGCCGGACGACGCGTTCTCGCACGCGAACCAAGGGTGGAATCACCTCCATCGGAACAATCCGAAAAAAGCGCAGGAGCATTTCCGCGAGGCGCTGCGGCTCGATCCGGAGCTGGAATACGCCCGCGAAGGGATGCTCGAAGCCCTCAAAGCGCGCAACCCGATCTACCGGGTGATGCTGGCGTATTTCCTGTGGCTCGGCCGGCAGAGCACGCGGTTCCAGTGGGCTTTTATCATCGGAATTTTCTTCGGTAATCGGGCCGTGCGCTCGCTCTCGGAAACCCAGCCCCAGCTCAACTGGCTGTGGTGGCCGCTGCTCGGGCTGTTCTACGTGTTCGTGTATCTCTCGTGGACGGCGCAGCCGATGTTCAACCTGCTGCTCTGCTTCGATCGCTTCGGGCGGCATGTGCTGTCGCGCGACCAGCGCCTGGGCTCCGTCTGCTTCGGCGGAGTGCTCGGCCTCGCGCTCGCCTGCCTCGCTTGGTCGCTGGCTGGCGGCCATGAGATCTGGCTGCTCGGCGCCTTGGTGTTCGGCGTGCTGTCGATCTGCGTAGCGGCGACGTTTACGCGCACCGGGCGCTCACGGGCAATTCTCGGCGGCTGCACCGCGCTGCTGGCGGTGCTCGCGTTCAGCGCGGCGTTCCTGGAAACCATCGATCATCCGCTCGCGGCCTCGCTCGCGAGCGGCTTTGTGATCGGTTTCGTCGGCTTCCAACTACTCGCCAACGTGCTGGCGCGGTAGGGCGGTCCTGTGACCGGCCCTCGGTTCGAATCGATTCCACGCGAAAAGGCAGGCGCAGACCTGCCCTACTTGCCGAGTCGCTCCGCGCGAAAGAGCACGACGCAATCGGAGCCGTCCTCCGTCGGCAGCCACTCGGGACCCAGCGCCGCAAATTCGCGATCGATCGCCGCCCGCAGGCCGCCGACCTCGATCACCACGATGCCGTGCGGCTCCAGTCGCGTCGCCGCTTGCCGGAGCAGCTTGCGAATGATCGCGAGGCCGTCGCGCCCGCCGTCGTGCGCCATCCGCGGCTCGGCCGCAAATTCTGGCGCCTGCGTGTCGACGTGCGCACTCGGCTCGTAGGGCGGGTTGCTCAGGATGAGGTCGTAGCGCGCCGCCGGCAGCGCATCGAAGACATCGCTCGCAAACAACGCCACCCGCGCCCCGAGCTCGTGGTCGCGGACATTGATTTTCGCGACTTCCAGCGCTTCGGCGGAAAGATCGCAGGCATCGACGCGCGCCGCCGGAAACTGATGCGCGAGCAAAATCGCGAGGCAGCCGGAGCCGGTGCAGACATCGGCGATGCGGCGGACGGGCGGCGGCAGCTCAGGTTGTAGGGCGGGGTCGCCGAACCCCGCCGGTTTGGCCGACGCCTCCCAGCTTGTCTTGGGTTTCACACCCGCGACGGCGGGGTTCGGCGACCC
>JANNEY010000014.1:0-21301 GCA_031379235.1 Opitutaceae bacterium
ACGTCGATGGCCAAACGCATCGCCGATCACCAACGCCTGGGAAGCAAGAGCAGCGAGTGGAGCGTGTCGGAATTGGCGATGATGCTGGCACTCGGTGGGGATAGGGCTGCGGCACTGGTGTCAGCCTCCGAGCTCGAGCGATTGATCTCGGACACATATCAAAGCCCGCTCATTTTCAGAGCCCGGTTGGCCAGCATCTACGCTTGGGCTAGTGACAAGGAGAGGGCACTGCGCGAACTCACGGCTCTCCTGCGAGAGCCCGGACCCCACTTGGTGCGTCTCGATGAAGGCGACGACTACTGGACGCGGATCAACATCCACGAACTGCGCTCGTGCCTGGAATTTTTCCCGCTGCAAGGTGACCCGCGCTTCGAGGCGCTGCTCAACGACCCGAAAAACAACGCGCCGTTGTTTTAGCGCGAGGCGGCGAACGCGACGTGATCTGTTTCGTTCGCACCGGAGGGCGCGGCGGATTTCTGAAGCAGGAGGCCAACGGCGCCAGGCGCTGGGATTTGTCCGGGCGTGAGGTAGGGCCGCGACCTCTGGGCGCGGCCACAGTGGAGTTATACCAACGTCCCTTAATTTCTAGACGTTTGTCATTGCGAGGTGCGCGAAGCGCGCCGTGGCAATCCAGCTGGATTGCTTCGTCGCTGCGCTTCTCGCAATGACAGGCTGTTTATCAAGGGCCGTTGGCATTACCACGCAAACCCGTCGCGCCCAGAGGTCGCGACGCTACCCAAAGCCAATTTCCAAAGCTGTCGGCACGGCTGGAAGGGCTACGGCGCGGGAGAACCCGGATTCAGCTTCTGCCGCTCCCATTCTTTCCGGAACGCAGCCTCTTTCGTCGCCACGAAGCGCTGGTAGCCGGCCGGATCGATGAAGGGGGTGGGTCCGCCGGCCTTCATCGTCGCGAATTTTTCCTTCAAGCCGAAGTAGCCGCCGTGGGCGCCGAGAAAGAGATCCACGGGCAGTTTCTTCAGCACGTCGAAGCACCGGACGTAGTCCTCCGCGATGCCGGGATAGTTTTTGTTGCCCACGAGAATGAAGCCGGGATTCACGTTGGGGCTGCCGATGATGACGGCGTCGAGAGATGGTCCGCCGTCGGCGACGCGCATCGTCCACGTCGTGCAGCCTTTCGTGTGACCGGGCGTGAGTCGGGCGGTCAGGGTGGAGCCACCGAGCTCGACGGTGTCGCCGTCGCGGAGCACGCGATCCACTTTCGCGCCGGGACGACCGGACGCGGTGCTTTCGACTTGGGCGACATCCGGCTCCATCACCATCAGGCGCGCGCCGGTTTCTTTTTTGATCATGCCAACGGCCGCGTCGTGGTCGCCGTGCGCGTGGCTGAGGAGGAGAATCTTCGTGTCGGTGTAGTTGAAGCCGAGCTGGGCGATGCTCTTCCGCAGCAACGGCAAATCCTGCGGGTAGTTGGCGTTGATCAGGATGTTTCCCTGCGGCGTGTGGATCAGGTAGATCGCGAGATCGGCGGTGCCGACGTAGTAGAGATTGCCGGCGATTTTCACCGGCGGAAACTCGAGGTGCCAGTCGTCCCGCGAGGCGGCGCTGATCGGTGGGCTACCAGCGAACGGTAAGAGCCAGAGCAAACAAACTTGAAGGAGCTTCACGCGGGCGAGGGGAGAGCGGCGGCCCGGACGGCGCGCGTCGGTTCGACGGGAGTTCATGAGCGCAAAGGAGACAGGCTTCCGAACGCGCTGCCAAGCTTAGCCCGGAAATTTCACCCTCACGCGTGAAACCGCTACACCCTGTTACCCACCCACTCCAAGTCTTGTCATTGCGAGGAGCGCAGCGACGAAGCAATCCATCTAGCTGGATCGCCACGCCCTCGTTCCTCGGGCTCGCGATGACAAACATGAGTGTGAAATATCCAGGTTAGCGCACCCACGTCGGCATCACGCCCGGCTCGAGGCCGAAGACAAAGCGGCCGGAGGTCGCGATTGAACGAGACGCGCGGCGGGTTCGGCTGGGCCGCGGCCGCGAGTGGCAACACGACCGACATCGCCACGGCGGGAAAAAGGAGACGTGGCAAAACGCGAAAGGGAAAATGGGTTACGCCCGAAAAAGGCTGCGCACCGCCCTGCCCTTGCCGTCGTTGGTCACATAAAACGGCCGCTTCTCCACGTCGTAGCCGTGGTTCGCCGGGATGCCCAGCGCGCGGTAGATCGTCGCGTGCAGATCGGAGATCGTCACGGGGTCCTTGATCGTTTTGCACGGGCGCTCGTCGGCGGTGATGCCATGGACGTGGCCGCGTTTCATGCCGCCACCAAACATCAACACGCTACCCGCCGCGGTGAAGTGCCGGTGCATGCCGTAGAATTTCTCGTCGTTGATCACCGCGGGCACGACCACCTGATCCTTCACAGCTTTCTCTGGTTTGCCCTCCAGCATCATGTCGCGGCTGAACTCGCTCGCGACGACGATGAGCGTGCGGTCGAGCATCCCGCGCTCGTCGAGGTCGCGCACGAGCTGCGCGATGGGCGCGTCGATCATCTGCTTCATGCCGACGAGCCGCGCGTGGCCGTTCTCGTGGGTGTCCCAGTTGAGAAACGGAATGTATTCCGTCGTCACCTCGATGAAGCGCGCCCCGGCCTCGCAGAGCCGCCGCGCGAGCAGGCAGCCGAGGCCGAAGCGCCCGACCATGCTCTCTTCGTATTTCGCGCCGAAGCGATCGCGGGGCGCGTCGAACCGCATGCCGGGTTCGTAAGCCGGAAAATATTTCTTCGCGCGGTCCAGCGGTTCCAACGCGAGATCGAAGGCCTTCGCCGCGGGCGAGCTCAGCAGCCGGTGGGCGTTGTCCATCGCGCGCAGCAGCGACTCTTTTTGGTAACTACTGCCCTCGCGGCCGATGGGACTGGCTTCGAGGAGCTGGCGATAGAACGCGTCGCGATTTTCGAAACGCCCCGGACTCATGCCGGCGGGCGGGCGCACGGCGTCGGCGGCCTGCTCGGGAAACGCGACGTTGAACGGGCCGTATTCGCTGCCGAGAAACCCCGCGGTGGTGAACGCCTTCAGCTCCTCGCCTTCGCCTTGGTCGAAGCGCTGGCCGATGTTAATGAACGCCGGCACCGCGGAATCGAGCGGCCCCAGTGTGCGTGCGATCCAAGCGCCGAGGTGGGGCGCGGCCACGGTCTGCGGCGGGACGTAGCCGGTGTGCCAGTTGAACTGGTGCCGCGAATGCAAAATGAACCCGAGGTCGGCGGCCTGCATCCCGCGAATGAGCGTCGCGCGATCCATCACGCCCGCGAGATTTTCGAGCCCGGCGGAAAACCGCACGCCATCCATCGCCGTCGGAATCGAGGGAAACGTGCTGAGGACTTCGTTGGGATTGAGCCCCGCCGCGTAAGGCGTGTAACGCTTCGGATCGAAGGTCTCGGTGTGCGCCATGCCGCCCGCCATCCACAGCACGATCACGCGGTCGGCGGTGGGCGCGATTTTTTCGCTCCCTTCGGCACCGAGGAGGGAACGCGGGGCGCCGGCGGCGAGCGCCGCCAGCGTGGCGGCCGACGCGGTTTTCAGGAAATCGCGGCGAGAGAGAGGATCGGGATGCGCGCGGCGATAGGCGTGCGAAGCGAGGAGACGGGCGGGATTCATGGGTTCAAGGTGGGGCGGCTTGCCCTCAAGACGCTGGGTGGCGAGCAGGCGAAGGTCCTGACAGCGCGTTGAGGTCAAGGCGCTCCACCTGCAAGGCCAATGAACGCAGTTTCATCATCGGATCAGTTGGAACTCGGGCAACATCGCGAGCGCCCACAGGAAATCTTGCACGCCCTCGGCCGTCGCGGGTGCACCGACGATGCGTTCGGCGATCGCCCGCTCCGCGCTGCTGGGTGGGCGGCTGAGACCGTGCGTGTAGAGTGAAACGACGAGCGCATCGCTCGGCCCCGGGCCGCCTTTGAGCACGTTTTCGGCGCCGCGCTTCAAAAATGCGGCCAGCGTGCTCCCGTTGGTCAGCTCCAGCGCCTGCAAGGTCGTGGCCGTGCCCTGCCGCACCGTCACGACTTGCTCGCGGTTGGGCCGGCCCAGCGCCGTCATCAACGGATCGGCAACGACCAGCGCGGCGCGTTGAACGGGCATGGTCTCTTTGTGCGACGCGGCGAGCTCGAGGAAGTAGGAGCCGAGCCGCCACGGCGCGAGGTCCACACCACCAAGCACGACGGCCGCCGCGGCGGGCTCCTTCCCCACGGCCGCACTCCAAGACTGGTCAGAGACAAAATCCATCACCTCGCCCGCCGCCCGCACGCGCGCGTAAAGGATCAAGCCCGCCGGATTGTCCGCTTCGCGTGGCGGCGGCGACTCCTCGCGATTCTCGGCCTCGCGCAGAACGAGCGACGTGCCGTCCGGCAGGAAGTTTTGCGAGGTCACCGTGATCGTGTTGTCGCCTGCTTTCAGGTGGGCTTTGACGTCGTAGATGTCGGCCCCGGTGCTCGTGCGCTTGGAGGCCGAGGCGGCGTTCTTCCCGTTGATCGACACGGCATACGTGTTGTCCGCGGCGATCGTGAGGGTCGCTTCGGTGGGCGCGGCGGCGAGCGTCACGACGCGCTTGAAAACCACGGAGGCCGGCCGCGCCTTCACGTTCGCGCTGGGCGTGGCCCAAATCCACTTTGGCGCGAGCAGCAGGGTTTCCAATTTTCCGCGCTGGAGCGCGACCTCGCGATTCACCTTCGCGTCGGTCTTGCCGTAGTTCAGCCCGACGAGGCTCATGAGCGCATCGGAAAACTGCTCGGCCGCGAGGCGACGCACGGCGGGGCCGCGGAAAACAAAATGCTCCTCCACTTCGCCGACGTTCACCGCAGGCAGCTGGTAGGCGCGAGACGTGAAGATACGCGCCATCGTGTGCTTCAAATCGAAACCGTGCGCAGCGAGATCCTCCGCCAGCCAGTCCATCAGCTCGGGCGACCACGCGGGCCGGTCCATTTCATCGACAGGTTCAACGAGACCGTAGCCCATGAAGCGTTGCCAGAGGCGGTTCACGATGCTCCGCGGCAGCCGGCCGTTTTTCCGGCCGGTGATCACTTCGGCGAGCTGACGCTTGCGCGTGGGCGAATCGGCCTTGGCGTCGATCACCCCGAGCTCGGCGTAGAGAAATTTCACCTGGCCGACATGGCCGGTGGGTTTGTCGCACTCGGCGATTTCCAGCGGGCCGTCGGCGTAGATACTCGCGAGGCCGTAGGAATCCTTGAGCGTGTATTCGTTGATGAAGCTGTCGTGGCACGACGCGCACTTCAGGTTCACGCCGAGGAAAACCTGCGCGACGCTCTGCGCGGCCTGCATCGGCGGCACCATGCTGGCGTTGACGGTGCCGCGCCACGTGATGCCGTTCGCGAATCCCTCCGCTTCGGTGCCGGGGTTGATCAACTCCGCGACGAAGCGGTCGTAGGGTAGATTGCGCGCGAGGGCCGTGTAGAGCCACGTCGTGATCGGCTTGCGCCCGCCGTCGATGTAGCCGGTGCCCTTGTAGTCGTTTCGCAAAAGGTCGTTCCAAAAGGTGAGCCAGTGCTCGGCGTAACGCTGATTGTCGGCGAGCAACCGTGCGACGAGCCGCGCACGTTTGTCAGTCGCGGCATCGGCCACGAACGCCTCCAATTCCGCCGGCGGCGGCAACACCCCGATCGCGTCGAGCCAGACTCGGCGCGCGAAAACGCGGTCGCCGACCGGCGCAGGCCACGCGATTTTGTTTTTCGCGAAGGCCGCATCGATGAAGCTATCCACCGGGTTTTCGAAGGCCGTGGCTGTCTTCGGCACAGGCAGCTCGGCGAGTTCGCGGGCGCGGAGATTGGCCGGCTCATGCTTGAAGAACGTGATCTCCTTCGGCCATTTCATCCCTTGGTCGATCCACGCGCGGAAAAGTCCGACCTGCTCGGCAGTGAGTTTTTTACCCTTCTTCGGCATGACCGTCTCCGGGTCACGGCTGGCGATCAGCTCGACGACCAGGCTCTCCGCGCTCTTCCCAAGAATCGCGGGCGCGCCGTTATCGCCGCCCGCGAGGAAATCCGCCCGCGTCTCCAGGCTGAAGGCGCCCTTGTTCTTGCCACGCCCGTGGCATTGCACGCAGCTCGCCTCGAAGATCGGCTGGATGTCGCGCGCAAAATCAATCGGCCGCGTGGCGGCGGCGGGAAACTGCTTCTGTTTTTCGGGCGCGACGGCCGCCCTTCCAGCAAGGACGGCTGCGGCGGCGAGCATCAGGGCAAAGATGGGGCGAAGCACGCACCCAACTTGTCGTTTCACTCCGCGCATTTCGAGAGCGAATGCGGCCGGGTGCGCAATTCAGGGCAAGCGGCCCTACGGGAGCTCCCGCACGCGCACGCTCTTGAAATAAAACACGCTGCTCGGGTCGTGACCTTGGAGAGCGATGGCGCCGCCCGCGGGATTGAGCAGGCGACCTTTGCGTTCGGCGGTGCGTTGGGCCTTGGCGTCCGGTAGTTCGGTGTAGTCCACCACCGTCGCGCCATTGAGCTGAATCAGGATGCGCGGGCCTCGCACGGTGATGCGCACCGTGAACCACTTCGTCTCGTCCACGGGCGATTTATCAAGATCGACGACCGCGTAGAGGCTGCCGGTCTTCCGCTTCTCCTTCGCGGTGCTGTTGAGCTGAATCTCGTAGCCATGGGAAAGGCGAAGCGCCTCCGACTGCGTCACAAAGTCGGTGTGGATAAAAACGCCGCTGTTCGCTTCGGGTTCGCCGCGCGCGACAACCTCAAGTTCGAAGTTCTTGAAACGCACGAAATCTACCATGCCGTCGCCGACGAAAAAAAGGTGCGAACTCTGCTTCGTCCCATGCGCACGGATCGTCCCGTCGATCACGGACCAGGAATCCGGATAGGCGTTGGCTTTCCAGCCGGTGAGATCCTTGCCATTAAAGAGCTCGCGCCAACCGTCTGCGGCGCGGACGGAGAGAGCACAGACGCAAAGCAAAACGGTGCACACGAGGGCCGGACGAGCGCGGAGAAACATGGGGAGAAACGAACGGTGACAGGCATCGACGTTGCCGGCAATTTCAAGTTTCCGGCGATTGCCCTCGCCGCCCGCGGCCTGCCACGCTCGCACTTGTGATTCCGCGCCACCTTTTCCTTGCCACCACGGTGCTCGCATTTTCGGCCTGCACAAAACATGAAACCGCCGTCGCGCGCGGGAATCGCGCGGGAATTTTCCATGTCGGCAACGGGGCCGAAATCCAGTCCCTCGATCCGCATCTCGCCGGCGGCGCCGTTGATCACAACGTCCTCTGTGCGCTCTTCGAGGGGCTCGTCACGCTCGATGAGGAGACTTTTCAACCGCAGCCCGGCGCCGCGGAACGTTGGGAAATTTCAGCCGGCGGCCTCGTCTACACGTTTCACCTCCACCGCCACGGCAAATGGTCCAACGGCGATCCGCTGACCGCGCGTGATTTTCTTTTTTCATTTCGTCGCGCGCTCACGCCCGCGCTCGGTTCGGAATACAAGGACTCGCTCTACCCGGTGAAAAACGCGGAGTCCTTTGCACGCGGGCAGCTCGCCGACTTCGCGCAGGTGGGCTTCCGCGCCATCGACGACTTCACGCTCGCGATCACGCTTGCGCAGCCGACGCCGCACTTCCTCGCCGTGCTGCGGACCAACGTCTGCTTCCCCGTCCACGCCGCCTCCGTCGAGCGGAGCGGCGCGCGGTTCGACGATCGCACCGCGAAGTGGACGCTCGCCGCGCCGCTCGTGAGCAACGGGCCCTTCCGCCTCCGCGAGTGGCGCGACCACCGCCACGTCGCGCTGGAGAAAAATCCGCACTACTGGGACGCCGCCAACGTCCGCCTGCGCGAAATCTTTTTCTACCCGAGCGAGTCCACGCAGTCGCAGGAGCTGGCGTTTCGCGCCGGCCAGCTCCACACGACGTGGGATGTGCCGCTCGCCAAGGTCGAGGCCTACCGCAAAGACGCGCCCGCGTTCCTGCGGGTGGAGCCGTATTTCGAGAGTTACTTTTTTCGCTTCAACACGCAGCACGCACTTCTCCGCGATCCGCGCCTCCGCCGCGCCCTCGCGCTCGCGCTCGACCGCGAGTCGCTCGTGAAAAACGTCCTGCGCGGCGGCCAGACCGTCGCGACCTCGCTCACGCCGCCCGGCCTCGCCGGCTACACCGCGCCCGTCAGCGCGACGCACGATCTCGCGACGGCGAAAAAATTCCTCGCCGAAGCCGGCTACCCTGAGGGCCGCGGGCTGCCCCCGCTCGAGCTCACAACCATTTCCTCTGAAATAAATCAGCGCATTGCCGAGGCCGCGCAGCAGATGTGGCGCCGCGACCTCGGCATCGAGGTGCGGATTATCCAGAAAGAATTCAAGGTGCTACTCGATGCCTTCGACACCCTCGACTACACGATCGCGCGCGGTCGCTGGATCGCGGAGTATCCCGATCCCCTCACCTACCTCGGAATTTTTGTGACGGGCAACGGCGTCAACGGCACCGGCTTCGCCGACCCCGCCTACGACGCACTCATCGCTTCAGCCGCCCGCGAGCCCACACCTGCCGCCCGCCTCGTGGCGCTCCAACGCGCGGAGTCACACCTCATGGCGCAGATGCCCATCGCGCCCATCTACTGGGGCTCGCGCACGACGCTCGTCGCCTCATCCGTGCGCGGGTGGAAAAATTCCCCCCTCGGTTTCCACAACTACAAGGGCGTGTGGTTGGAGCAGTAGCTCGGTCAGGGCGGCCACTTTCCCCCTGCCCGCGCGACATCCGACCTAGTTTAAGAACTTGTCGAATTCCAGCGTCGTGTGGCGCACCAAGCCGGTGCCTTCGCGCAGGAGAAAGAGACAGGCCAGGCCTTCCCGCGTCGCGAGGCGGATGGCATCTTCCGCCCCGAGCGCAAACAACGCCGTCGCGAGCGCACTCGAGGTCGCGCACGAGTCATGCACGACGCTGACCGAGGCGAGATTTCCCACCGGTGGCCGGCCCGTGCGCGGGTCGATGATGTGGCCGTAGCGCTGGCGGCCGACGTGGAAAAAATTCCGATAGTCACCCGACGTGGAGATCGCCTGGCCCGTGAGCACGACGACGCACGCCAAACCGCTGGCATCGTTGAGTGGTTGCTCAATCGCAATGGGCCAGCCAGCGCCCTCGGCCACGGTGCCGCCCGAGCGCACATCGCCGCCAATCTGCACGAGGTGGTTGGGCGCGCCGTAGTCGAGGAGCAGGGCGCTCACCGCATCGGCGGCCAAGCCCTTGGCCATCGAGGAAAAATCCGCGGTGACCCGCGGCCGCTGCTTGCGCAACGCCGGCGGGCTCAGGCGCACGTCGAGCAACCGCCAGCCGACATTTTCCCGCGCGGCCGCAATCTCGGCCGCAGCCGGGACGTCGCCCGAGCGGCGCCACGTTCCAAAGCCCCAGAGCCGGACCAGCGGCTCCACCGTCACGTCAAACGCCCCGCCCGTGAGTTCGCTGATCCGGTGCGACTCCGCGGCCACCAGCGCCATCTCCGGCGACACCGCGATCCAGTCGGTGTGGTTTGCCGCATTGAAGCGCGAGAGTTCGGAGCCCGCGCGATACGTGGAGAACTTCTGTTCGAGTTGCTCCAGTTTCTCGGCCACCAACCGACGGACCTCGTCGATATCGCAGTCGCTGTCCGTCGGAGCCAGTTTCACCGTCCAACCCGTGCCCATCGTGCGACCGGTGAGCGTGAGGGTCTCGGCCGCGCCGACCGACAACGTTACCGCGAGCGACGCCAGGGCGAGCAGCGCGGGCCGGAGGCGTTTCACGCGACACCTTTCAGCCACTCGAGGATGGGGAGGTATTTCCAATGCAGCAGCACGGCGAGCGAAACGAGCAGAAGTGCCGCGCCATCGCGACGCGAAAATCGATCCGTCGGCCCGCGGGCGCGCACAAAGTTCAACAGCGCGCCCGTCGGGCAGCCGAAACGACAGTAAGCCTGCGGCACAAAAAAGGACGCCACGAGGCCGACGACCGCCACCGCGATCGTCACAAAGCCCGCGGAGCGCACGACGTAGGCGGCGAACGGCTCCAGGCTCGCGAGGTCGAGCGGCAGCGCGAACATCGCCGCGAACAAGGCGACCAGCAGCAAGCCCGGCGGAAAATACTCGAGCCCGCGCACGAGTCCGGGCGGAAGCGTGACGTGAAATCGCGTCGGCCGCAGCCGCCAGATCAATTCCTGCGCGGCCCCGTGCGGGCAAATCTGGTGACAATAGATCGGGCTGCGTGTCGCCCACGGCACCAGCAGCGCCGCCGCGGCCAGGAGCACGAGGCCCGGCGCCGTCGTCCACGGCACGCCGGCGCGCGCCCAGCCGGCGAAAAGTTTCAACGCCAGCAAATCCCCCGCGATCAGGCCGACGTAAACGATGAGCGCGATTTGATAGGGGCGCTTCCAGCGGTGACGCCATGCCGCCGGGCCGAAGGCCATCACGCCGGCGGCGGCGAGCACAGCGAGCATCGCGTAGTCACGCGTCGCGAAACGCAGCGGCGCGCGAGCCGCGATTTCCTCGGCGCTCGTTTGCAGGCGGAGCTTCACGCTGCGCGCGATGGCCATGCTCGTCATCGTCGCGCCGGACACGCCCTCGATCCCCGCAGCCTTGAGATCGAGATCGGCGGCGGCGTCCCACGTGAGGCCGTTCCATTTTTTCAGGAAGCGCCGGTCGGCGGCGATATCGCGCACGTAGCTCTCGGTGTCCTCGGAGTAACTGATTTTCAGCCCGACGATTTTCCAATCCGCATCGAGCACCACGAGCGTATCGGAGATGCCGGCGTAGCCGATGAGGTCGCGCGCCCGCGGTTGCGTGCGCACCGCGTAGCCCAGCTCACGCCCGACCGCATCGAGAACGAAGAGCCCGTCGCGGGCCGAGCTATCCGGCCGGAGCGAAGCCGCGCCCGGCAGCAGCCCCGCGACCGCCTCGACCCGTAATGGCGCGTCCCCCTGTGTCCGCTGCCACCGCGCCAAGTCGCGAATCAACCACGCGATCACCACCACCACGGCGAGCCGGTAGAGCTGGAGGGCGAGTTGCTTCAAGGGTGTTCGAGGTGGAGCGCGTTGACCTCAACACGCTGGGTTAAGTCACGTCGCGCTTCACGAACCAGCGCCTTGGGTCAAGTCGCTCCACCTTCACTTCACCTCCAGCACCTGCACCGCGTCGAGGTGCACGTTGCCGTCGGCTTTGGTGGCGTCGACTTCGACCGTGGCTGGTTTTCCAGCCGCGAAACGGTAGCTGCCGAGCGAGACCCAGTAGCCGTCGATGGTCGCCGGTTTCCGCTGGTTCACCGTGACGGAGGCAGCGCCGTCAGCATGGCGGATGGTGAGAGCGGTGTTGCTGGCGCGGTTCTCGTGCGGAGCGGTGGCAAAGCGGACCTCGTAACGGCCGTCGGCCGGGACCGAAAACTCAAACGCGGCCTTGTGCCCCGCGCCGCGCGCGTAGGTGTAGTCGGGCCCGATGTGGGCGAGGTTGGTTCCGGCCGTCCAACTCCCCGTGAGTTTCGCGGCCTTGTTGTCGACCACGATGCCCTTGAGCGAGGGGATGCTGACGCCGAAACTGCCGCCGCCCACGTCGATGACCGGGCCGGGCGCGGGTCCGCTGATGTCAAAGGTGTTATCGGGCGCGCGGCGGGCGCGGCCGGGGAGCTTGAGCAGCGCATCGAGCTCGGACCAGTAGAGGGTGTAAACCTCGCGCGGCGTGACGCCGTGCTTGAGTGCAATGGCGGCGGCCTTGCCGACGACTTCGCCCATCATGCCGATGGTCTTCATCACCCGCACGGTGCCGAGCGCCTGATCGGTCACGCTGATATTGCGGCCGGCCATGAACATGTTCGAGACGTTCACCGAGTAGAGACAGCGGTAGGGAATCGGGTAGCCGAAATCGCGGTCGATGCGGCGGTCGTGTTCAGCGACGGAGATGAACGGGTTGTCGCCGAATTTCCCGATGAATTCCTTCTTCGCGAAATGGAGATCGATGCTCCACGTGCTGGGCACGCAGCCGTCGGGGAAGTCCTTTTTCGTGATGATGTCCTCGTGCGTGAGCATCACATCGCCGACGATGCGGCGCGACTCACGCGTGCCGCCGACGTAGGCCACCCAGTCGAGTTTGGCGTTGGGGTGCTCGGCCGCGCCGTCGCGGTTCTTCATCGCGTTGAACGCGCCGAAGACGGCGCGGAGGTTCCAATCGCGGATGAGCTCGAGGTCGTTAATCGGGTGCTTGTTGAAACCACTTTCCCAAAACCACTCGCCCTTGCCCTTGTCGGCCATGTCGGCCTTGCCGAGCTTCGGGTAGGGAAAATCGTTCATCTTCAGATCGAGCGCCCACGGCGCCGGCGGGAAAGACCGCGGCGCATCGGCGTTGGACCAGACCCACATGTTGGACATGCCGAGTAGATCCTTGAGTTCGATTTCGTATTTCGCGCCGGCGAGGTGCGCGAGCGTGCCATGACCGGTGCAGTCGGAAAAATATTTCCCCCGAAACGTCCGCTCGCGGCTGCTGGCGGTGTTGAGTGAGGTGACCGAAACGATTTTTCCATCGGTCGTCGCCGCGGCGTAAACATGCTCGTTGAGGAACAGGGAAATATTTTTCTCCGCCCGCACGAGCGCCTCCTTCTGCGCGTCGCCGAATTCCTCGTAGGTGCCGGGGGAATTTTTCGCGCGGTCGGCAAACTCCTCGATCATCTCGCCGATGTGCGGGTATTTCCCGCGGCGGACAAGGCCCATCGCCCACACGCGCACCTCGGAGCTGCCGTTGCCGCCGAGCACGGGGCGGTTCTGGATGAGCGCGACCTTGAGCCCCATGCGCGCCGCCGAGATGGCGCTGCCCATGCCGCCGTAGCCGCCGCCGACGACCACGAGATCAAATTCGCCGGCGTCCTGCGGCGCGGGCGGGAGACCGAGCGCGGTCTTGCGCCACGCGGAGAGCGGCGCGGTGTCGCTCGGCGGCGCCTCGGCGAGATCGGTCGTGAAGTAGAGCGCATCGCAACGCCCGTCGAAACCCGTGAGGTCGCGGAGCGCGAGCGGAGTTTTTTTCTGCGTGATGCTGACCGTGCCGCCATCGTGCCAGAACCACGCGGCGCTCTTCGTGCCGAAGGTCTCGGCGAGCGGCGCGCCGTTGATCAGCACCTGGAATTTTCCAGGCGCACCGGGGGCCTTCCATTCCGCGACCCAGTCCTTGGTGCGCACCCACACGCGATAGGTTCCGGTCGCGGGAAACTCCGCCACCGTCGCCGCGTCCTTCACCGGCTGCCCGAGCCCGTGCGCGATCAAATACGGCGAGCCCATGATTTCGATGAACTGGGTGTCGAGCGACCAGCCGCCCGGGGAGGAAAAACTCTCGGCCTCGACGAGGAGACGGTCGGCGGCGGTGGCGAGCGGGAGCGCGCTGAGGGCGAGAAGGAAAACCGCGAAAGAGAGTCTGGGTTTCATTTTACGAAGAAGGAGAGATGGAGAGATGGAGAGTTGGGGAGACGGAGAGAGGGAGAAAAATCACTGGTAGGTGAGCTGGGCGGTGGCAGTCGTGGCGGTATCAACCGAAACGCGGAGCCAGTAGGCTTGGTAAGCGGCGGGGAATTCGTGGTCGAGGGGTTTCCCGGCCGGGACGGCGAAGGTGGCATAGGGCACCCAAAGTCCCGACCCGCTGAGATCGACCTCGACGCGGAAATTCACCGGCGCGGCAGCGGTGTGCGCGAGCGTGAGTTTTTTCCGGTCGTAACCAGTGAGCAGATAAGGATCAGACGGCTGGCCGGCGGTGACGGCGGTGTCTTTCCAGGGGCCGCCGGTGCCGATCGGTTTGCCGAAGCTCCACAGATCGTCGATGGCTCCTAGCCAGACGGCGGCGCGGCCGTCGTCGGAGCGGATGATATGCGGATTCGAAGCGGAGGCGTCGGCCGCGACACCGGACATCACCATCAACCCGCGCCAGCTCGCGAAGTCGTGGATGTGGCGGTTATGCGTGGCGATGGGCCGGACCCTGGCGACGCCGCCGGCATTCTCCGCAGGAAGTTCGAAGAACGTGCCGCCGGCGTTGAGGATATCGCGCTCGGTGACGACCTCGCGCGCGGTGCGCTCCACGCCATGCGGCGAAGCGGCGGAAAAATCCGCACGGCCGCGTGGCAGGCGCCAGCGTTTACCTTGCTCGTCGGTGTAGATCACGGAGGCGGCGTCAAAGGCAAGGGCGTCGCGCGGCGCGGAGACTTTCTCGCGCATCCACGCGGCGGCGCCGGGTTCGTCGGTGCGGCGGAGCACGAGGTCGACGCCGAGTTCATAGTAGGCGTCACCGACGGAGACGGCCAAAGTTTTCTTCTCCGCGCCGCGCGCGTGGAGCAAACCGCCGAGTGGCGCGGGCGTGGCGGCGGCGGCGAGGCCGGCGAAGCGGGTGTCGCCAGTGGTCGTGCGCGGGTCGCGATTGCGGTAGGAGAAGAATGCCGTGGCGCGCCCGAGGTCGCGGGCGGCGCGAATGCGAATCCACGTGGCGCGATCACCTTCCGCGAAGGCGGTGAAGAGGTAGCCGGTGGCGGGCACGGTAATCCGGCGCAGCTCGGTCCACGTGCCGTTGCCGGTGCGATCGACCTCGAGGGTGAAGGTGACAGGCTCGGTCGCGTCGTGCGTGAGGTGGAGCACGCGTTGCTCGTAGCCGGAGAAAAGAAACGCGTCGGAGGGCGTGTCTTTCTTCACCGGTTCGTCGAGCCACACGGCGCCGCGGCCGATGACGGGGCCGAGGTGGTCGAGCTGCGCGGGGTCGAGGAACCAAAGGTTGGACTGCGACTGGCCGGGGCCGGCGACCTCGCCTTTCACGCGGCGCTTGTTGAGGAACTCGCTCTTGGCGGTGTCGTCGCAACCGAACACGAGACGATCGCCCCAGCGCGTGAAGTCGCCGACGACTTTGAGGTAATTCGAACGCGGGGTGACGCCGGCGGAATGCGTGGCGTCGAAATTTTTCGGGAAGCGCCAGAATGCCCCGTGCATCGTCATCAGCAGATCTTTTTCACCGATGTCGCGGATGCGGGGCCACTCGGTGTTCCAACCGTGCGCACCATCGTAGCTGTGGCTCGATTTCGGCAGGCGATACGAATGCCACGCGCCGTGATCGCGCACCATGAAAACGAGCGAGCGATGATCCCAGCCGATCGTCCAGATGGGATCGGTGGCGGGATTTTTGTTGCCGGCGAGATCGCCGGGGCCGGTGACCTCGGTGAACTGGTTGCGGCGCACGACGGTCCATTGGTCACTCTTGCCGTCCCACTCGGCGAGGGCGCCGCTGGGGATGTCGGGTCGCAGTTTGGCGAGCGGGGAGTTTTCGCCGTTGTTGGCGTAGACGAGCACGCCCTGCCCGGAGTAAAGCCCCTTCCCGTGGTAGCCGGGCAGATCGGCCTTGCGAAACGGCTCCTTCACCTGCTCGTCGCGGAACAGCTCGGTCACCGCGAGGGTGCGCACATCGACCTCGTAAAACCCTTCCTCCATCGAGGCGTAGTAAATTTTGTGCGCCGGATCGGTGAGGTGGCGGGCGTTGCCGGTGGGGCGGCCGAACATCGTGGCGTAGGGAATCGCGCGGACCTTGCTCTGTGCGTCGACGGCGTAGGGACCGATAAAGAGCTGCTGCGATTCGAGGTGGATGAAACGATTCGCGGGGGTGCCGCCGATGCTCTCGGGGTGGATCGTCTGCTGGAGCGCGGAGTCGATCGAGTAGAGTTTGTCGTCGGAGCCCTTGGGTGAGTGGGGCGAATACGTGACAACCCAGAGTTTGTTGGCCCAGGGAACGACGGCACCGGTGCCGCACTCGCCCTGCGAGTTGAACATGGCGAGGTGCGGGTAGATGCCGCTGATGCTGCGCGGCGGCTCGGCGGCAAACGCCGCGGTGCCGCATGCGAGAAGGAACGCGCCGCGGAGCGGTTTCATCAGTAAGTCAGGCGCGTGGTGAGCGAGAGCTTGCGCGGGCTGTTGAAGTAGCCCGCGTAGCGGAGGACGCCATTGGTGCTGTTGATTTGGTAGAGAATGCGCTGGGTATCGAGCAGGTTGGAGACGTTCATCTGCACGGACGCGCGGACGGTGCGCGAGAGGCGGAAGCTGTAGGTCGCGAACATGTCGTGGAGCATCCGGTTTGGATAATAATACATCTTCCGTTTTCCGGCGTCGGCGGCGTCCGTATACATGTAGGCACGGTGGTTTTGCTGGAAACTCGTCGTGAGGCCGGCCCGCAAGCCGCGCAGGCGTCCCTCGGTGAACGAGTAGGCATTGATCAGGCTGTAAGCGCGCTCGGCGTAGCCAGCCGTGCGTTCGCCCGCACGACGAACGATGAACGTGCCACCGGAGGGCGACACGAAGCCGAGCTGGTGGTCGGTAATGGGCAGGCCATTGACACCCGTGCCGACGCCGGCGGAGAGGAGGCCAAGATTCTGGGCGTTAAGGATCTGGCCGCCCTCGATGTCGACCTGCGCATAGTAAGGGCTGTTAGGGTCCTTCAGCATCGCAATCGAGAGCGGGATTTGCACGGAGTTGGGATTGAGCGGATCCGAGGGCACGAGGAAGGGTGTGACGGCGGCCGTCGCATTGGCCTTCACGCCGACGACGGTCTGGCCGCCGACCGTCGTGGTGTTGAACTGGTCGTTGTAGAACTGGGGCAGCGAAACGTTGCTGCGCTCGGAGCCGTTGGCGGTGGCAAAGCTGGCGCGAATTTCCCAGCCGCGCAACGGGCGGGCGGTGAGCGTGAGGTTGTAGCCGTCGGAGGTCTTACTGAAAGTGTAGGCGTTGCCGCCGTGGCGACCGTTGATACCGTTGGGATCGATATCGTCGCGATTGCCGAACGTC
Source organism: Opitutaceae bacterium (assembly GCA_031379235.1). Lineage (GTDB taxonomy): Bacteria > Verrucomicrobiota > Verrucomicrobiia > Opitutales > Opitutaceae > ER46. The sequence continues at coordinate 16,760 of JANNEY010000014.1, forward strand.
GTGGTGAAGTTCTGCGCCTCGGACTGGTAGTAATTGATATTGCCGGAGAGGCGGCGTTCCCAGAGGTCGAGCTTGAAACCGACGTCCTTGCTCACCCCCTTGCCGGCGGGAAGCGAGTTGTTGTAAACGTCGCGCGTGGTGTCGAAGTTGATTTTTCCGTTGGACGAATAGCTGAGCGACATACGCAGGTCCTTGATCGGGGTATCGAAGACAGTGCCAAGGTTGAGGCCGTCGTAGGAGATGGGGCCGCGCTTGATCCCGGTCGCTTTGCGGATGCCGGTGGCCTCCTCTTTGCGAATGCCAGCCATGGTGTCGATGCGGCCGCCCCACCATTCGGAGAAGAGGCTGGCACCCCAGCTTTTCTCGTTTGTGTCGTCCATGGTGTAGGAGGTGTTGTTGGGATTACCAGTAGTGGCGTTGGTGCCGCCGGACATGCCCATGGGATTGCCGGCGGTGGCAGGCACGGCGTTGGAGTAAACCTGCGGCGCGTATTTGTAGGTGCTGCCATTGGGGTGCTTGATGGTGTTGGTGGGCCAGTCTTGTCCGCCGATGATCGTCTCGGGGAACATGGGCACCCATACGCCGGGCATCAGGTTGCGGCCGGACTCGGCATTGGTTATGTTGGCGAGGTTCTGCTTAATGTTGCCGGCATTGTCGGCCTCGTAGAAGCGCGTCGTGTATTGGTTGGACCACGATTCCATGTCCTGCCGAAACACGTTGGCCTGATGACGGCCAAACCACCTCCCGAGGTCCTTTTGGTAGGCGACCGCCCCGCGATAACCGCGCGCACCGGTGAAAAACGGCGTGGCGACGAGCGACGTATTGAACGCCCACTTCTGGCCGACCTGGCCGGTGACGGGATCGACGTAGAGATTGCCGGCGGCACCGGGCGCGAACACCGTCGTGCTGCTCGCGCGCGGGGCTTCGTTGACGCGTGCGTCGTGACCATAACGGAGCTGAACCGCGAGGCCTTCCATGATCGTGGCCTCGGCGACGACGGACTTGATGCGGTTGAAATAGACGTCGCGGTGGTAAGGGCCGACGGCCGAGTCCACCTTGTCGAGGTCGATCACGCCGCCGGTGATCTGGACGATCTCGGGGAAGGCGACGAGGTAGCGGGCGCTCTGGTTGTCGACGCGCACGCCGTTGTTGAGCACCCACGTGAGCGGAGCGCGGACGGTCGGGGCCTGCGCAAAGATGGTGTCGCGATTGTAGTAGCGGTATTCGCCGCGAATCTGGAGGCGCCTCCAAGGCTGGACGGTGGCGGTCATGTGGTAGCCCTCGGCATAGCGGCCAAGGCCGGGGCGCGCATACTTGGTGTCGTCCTTCACGCCATTGAAACGGAAGGCGAAGTATTTCATCCCGAGCTGTGCATCGACGGTGTAGCGGCGCGAGCCCTCGGAGTCGCCCGTCGCGCTCCACGTCATCGTGGGCCGCCGATTGAGGTAGGCGCGCTTGGTGGCGGAGGTGATGACGCCGCCGGCATCACCGGAGCCGAAGAGGAGGGAGTTGGAACCGCCGATGGCCTCGACGCGGTCGATGTCAAAAGTGTCGAGCAGCGTAGTGTCGGAGCGCAGGAACCCGTCGCGGCGCGGGTTGTTGATCTGAAGACCGCGCATCGTCATCGACTTCGGGTCCTGGCGATCACCGTCGACCATGCCGCGCACGTCTTCGCCAGCGTTGATGACGGCGGCGCCGAGGCCTCCGATCTTCCAGAGCATTTCGGTCATGTCGACCGTGCCCATGTCGTCGAGCATCTGGCGATTGAAGATCTTGGCGTCGAGCGGGGTCTTGTTGAGGGCGGTGTTGGTGCCGGTGACGGAGTTGGTGTTCGTCGCGTCGTAGGTGTCCATCGCGTCGGACTTCACCTCGTAGATGTTGAGCGTGATGGTTTCTTCCTTGGCTGCGGCGGGCTTGGCGGCGGTGGGCGCCGGGGCGACAGCTTGGGCGGGCAGGGCCGCAGGAAGCGCGACCATGGAGAGCAGAACCGAAAGAACAGCGGACAAGAGGGCGCGGCGAGGAGGAAGCATGGCTGGGGTCAGGGTGTGGGTTGGAGGTAAAAACACCGCGGCGTCACAACCGGCGCAGCGGGGTTTTCGTAGGGGAGTTGTCGCGAGCCTCGACAGATAACACCAGCGGGCAAAATATATTTTTGGAATCGTGTGTTGTGGGACCGGCTTGGGGACAACTTCCTTACGAACCATGAACGCGGAGGCGGAGGAAAGACGGTGGGTGGAGGCGGCCCGACAGGGCGACGCCGATGCATTTTCCGCGCTGGTCGAGCGCCACCACCGCGGCGTGCGTGCCTGCCTGATCGCCCGCATGCATGATCCGCACGAGGCCGAGGATCTCGCGCAGGAGGTCTTCGTCACCGCGTTTCGGAAGTTCGCCCAATTTGATCCGGAGCGGCCGCTCGCGCCGTGGCTGCGCAGCATCGCCCTGAATCTCCTGCGCAACCATTGGCGCAAGTTCCGCGCGCAGGCGATCGGGGGTAACGTCGAGCTCGCGGAGTTGCTCGACCGGCGCGTCGCCGCTGAATGCGGCCCGGAACGCGAACCGCTGCTGCACGCGGCGCTCCACGATTGCCTGGAGCGGATGGACGGACCGGCGCGCGAGCTGTTGCACCGCCGCTATGGCGAGGAAGAATCCGTGCGCGAACTGGCCGACCGCCTCCAACGCGGCTACTCGGCGCTGACCATGCAACTGCACCGGCTGCGCGAACTCCTCGCGGATTGCATCCGGCGCAAACTGGGGAATCCCGAAATCCCAACATGACACCCGCGGAACAATCCCAGCTGCTGGCCCGGGCCGGCGCGGACGATCTCACGCCGGAGGAAGCGGCGCGGCTGCTCGCCGCCTGCCGCCGCGATCCGGAGCTACTCGCGAAACTGGGCCGGCTGACGCTGGTGGAGCGCCTGCTCGCACACGGGCACCTTTATCCCGACGACGGCGCGTTTGTGCGCGAAGTGCGCGCGCGCCTGCAGGACCCAGCCACGGCAGCGATCGCCACGCCGAATCGCCAAACTTGGCGCCAACACCTGCACTGGCCATGGGCGGCGGCCGCGGCCGTGCTGCTGAGTGCGATCGGCTGGTGGGCGCTGCGCGATAGCGCGCCCGACGCGTGGATTGTCCGCATGGAGTCGGCGACATGGGACGCGAGCCAACTCCCGCCGAAGATCGGCGATGAAATCGAGTCGCGCCGGCTACAACTCGCGGGCGGGCTCGTCGAGCTGAAGTTTGCCCATGGGGCGACCGTGATTGTCGAAGGGCCGGCCGACTTCGAGGTGCGCGGACCGCAGCACGCGTTTCTCCACCAAGGCCGGGCCGTGACGCGCCTGCCGAAGGGCACGAAGGGTTTCATCCTCGACAGCCCGCGGGGCCGGTTGGTCGATCAAGGCACGGAGTTTGGCGTGAGTGTCGGCCCATCGGGCGACACCGAGGTGCATGTGCTCGAGGGCAAAGTCGACGCCGTGCCCGGCAACCAAGGGCCGACCCTGCAACTCTCCGTGAACCAAGCCGCACGACTTACATCGCAGCGCGTCGAGCAGTTCGCCGCGGACGCCGGCGGTTTCATCACTGACATGCCGCCACAGGCGGTCGGCGCGATCGGTTTTCTCCATTGGTCGTTTGACGAGGGCGCGGGCGATGTCTCGGTCAATCGCGGCATGGGTCTCGGCGCGGCGCAGGCGCGGGCGATTCTCCGCACTTATCCCGAAGGCGCAACGGGCCCGCAGTGGATCGCCGGTCAGTTTGGCGCGGGGCTTTCGTTCGACGGCAAGGATGACTTCGTGGAATGCGAGTTCCCCGGCATCCCCGGCGGCGAGCCGCGCACGGTGGCGTTCTGGGTCAAGGTGCCGCGGGATTCGACCACCGAGGAGGGCTACGGCATCGTCAACTGGGGGACGCACAAACCAGGCTTGGCCTGGCAAATTTCGGTGAACCCCAACGAGAAGGAAGGGCCGTTGGGCCGGCTGCGCTTGGGCGTGAATGAAAGTTGGGTGGTTGGCACCACCGATCTCCGCGATGATCGGTGGCATCATTGCGTGGTGGTCATGTATGGCAGCCACCGCCCGGACGCCGGCACGCACATTCTGCTTTATCTCGATGGGGAGCTTGAGCCGGCCGCCCGCAAGGCGGTCGGGGAAATTCGCACCCAGATCACCGGTGCGGAGGCGCACAACATGTGGCTCGGCCGCAACCTCGCTTTTCGGGGAGAGGGTCAGGGCTATTCGCTGGGCCGGTTCTTCCGCGGCGGCGTCGACGAGGTCTTCGTCTTCAACGCCGCGCTCGATCAGGAGCAGATCCGCTCCTTGATGAAATATAACCGGCTCAGCCGGCCCTCCCCGGCGATGGCACAGGCGAACGCGCACTGAGCCGTTTCATCGCACCCGCCACCGCAACCTTATACCAACGGCTGGTGAAAAATTGACTTTTGAGGGTGGCGTGGGGGGGGCCGGGGCCCCCCCGGATTGGGTTGGGGGGGGCCCCGGGCCCGGCCCGGGGGGGGCCCCCCCCCCCCGAGCAAAAAAAAAAAAAAAAAAA
>JANNEY010000206.1:0-1701 GCA_031379235.1 Opitutaceae bacterium
CGCTGGAAAACGAAGGTCGCCGGCCTAGGGTTTTCGACGCCCATCATCTGGAAGGATCGAGTTTATTTACTGACGGCCGCCGAGACCACCGAGGATCGGGCCCCTGCGCCCGCCCCGGCTCCGAGCGCACCAGGAGCCGCAGGCGATCAAAAGGGCAAGGGCGGCGGGAAAAAAGGCGGTTTCGGCGGCGGGACAAAGCCGACCAAGGTCCACGAGTTCTCCCTCGTCGCCCTCGACCGCAAGACCGGAGCGATTGCGTGGCAGAAGATCGCGCGCCGCGAGGTTCCGCACGAGGGCAAACACCAGACGAACAGCTTCGCCTCCGCCTCGCCGCTCACGGATGGCGAGCACCTCTACGCTTCATTTGGATCACGTGGGCTCTATTGCTACGACCTCCAGGGAAATCTGAAGTGGGAAAAAGATCTCGGCGACATGCAGACGCGGAACGGCTTCGGCGAAGGCTCGTCGCCTGCGCTCGCGGGCAACCTCCTCATCGTGCCCTGGGATCAGGAGACCGGATCGTTCATCGTCGCCCTCGACAAAAGAACCGGGGCCGAGGTTTGGCGTCAGGCCCGCGACGAGCGCACGAGCTGGGCCACGCCGCTGATTGTCACCGTGGGCGGAAAACAGCAGGCGATCCTGCCTGCGTCGAAACGCACGCGCAGCTACGATGTCGCGACCGGCGAAATGATCTGGGAAGCCAGCGGGCTCGGCACGAATGTCATTCCCACGCCGGTCACGGGCCACGGTTTGGTTTACGTAACCAGCGGGTTTCAGGGTTTCTACATTCAGGCCATCAAGCTCACGGCCCGCGGCGATGTCTCCACCGGTCCCGACATGGTCTGGCAGCAGAGGAAGGGCACGCCCTACGTCGCCTCGCCGGTGCTTTCCGGCGACCGGATTTTTGTGACGAAGGAGCGCGAGTCGTTTCTGTCGTGCCTCAACGCCCTGACGGGCGAATTCCACTTCGTCGATCAGCCGCTGGAGGGCATGCGCGGCGGCATCTACGCCTCGCCGGTCGCGGCCAACGGGCACCTCTACGTCGTCGGTCGCGAGGGCCTCGTGCTCGTGCTGAAGGACACAACCAAGTTCGAGATCGTTGCGAAGAACCAGTTGAACGAACGCATCGACGCCTCCCCGGTGATGGTGGACAAGGAGCTGTTCCTGCGGGGCCACGAACATATCTACTGCATCGCGGAGGGCTGAGCGGCGAAATAGTTTCTTCCGCGGCTCAACGGCGACATCACCGCCGCAGCACGCGTTCGTCCCACCGGAGAGCGAGCAACGCGGTCTTTTTCGAGTAGCCGAGTTTTTGAAAAAGCCCGACGCCCGGCCGTTCGCCCAAATCCCGCGGCCGCCGCGGCGGAAGAAGTAGAATTCCCCCTGCGATCTTCGCTTGCCGCGCGCGCCATCGTTTTCGCCGGCGCCAGTTGCGCTGCGGTCATCAGGTCCGAGGCGGCCACCGCCAATGGATGAATTCTCCGACGGCACCTAAGCCGGACTCATGCAGTTGAAGGTTGAAAGGTGAAAGTTGAAAGACCCGGAGGCAGACCCAACCACCGTCGATTGGGCTCGAATTCAATTACGCACCAATCGGTGGAAACCTGCCCGCACACTAGGACCGATGGCTGCCGCTGGTGGGCGCTTTCAACCTTCAACTTTCACCTTTCAACTGAATTGTTCCGGCTCAGGTCCGTCGCG
>JANNEY010000238.1:0-4002 GCA_031379235.1 Opitutaceae bacterium
GGCTCATACATGAAGCGTTTGTCGTAGAGGCCGAGGTCGCCGAGAAACCAGCCGTTGTCGGCGACGTAGAAAACCACGGTGTTCTGCGCGAGGCCCGTGCGATCAAGGTAGTCGAGGACTTGGCCGACGGAGTCATCCACCCCTTGCACGCACGCGAGGTAATCCTGCATGTAGCGCTGGTATTTCCAGCGGACCAGCGCATCGCCGGTGAGCGTTTGCTTCGTGCCGTCGGGCTGCGTGACCTCGACCGAAGTCGGCTTGGTGGCGAGCCACTTCAGGCGATCGGGACCGGTGAGATTCGCCGGCGGCTCGAGCTTGAGATCGCGGTGCGTGAGATCACGGGCGACGGTCTGCTGGTTTTCCGGCAGCGCGGCGGGCCGCGTCGCGTAGTCATCCCGGAGCGTGGCCGGCTCGGGGATGACCTTGTCCTTGAAGCGCGCCTTGTTCCGCTCGTCGGGCTCCCACGGGCGGTGCGGCGCCTTCTGGTGCAGCATGAGGAAAAACGGCTTGTCGGTCGGACGCGTTTTCAGCCACTCCAGACCGAGCTCCGTGGTGATGTCGGTGCAATGTCCCGCAATCGTGAGTCGGTGGCCGGGGACGAGGAAGGACGGGTTCCAATATGCGCCCTGTCCCGGCAAGACGATCCAGCGATCGAAGCCGGTGGGATCGGAGCCGAGGTGCCACTTGCCAATCATGCCGGTGTGATAGCCGCCGGCCTGCAGTTGCTTCGCCACGTGGTCGCGGGCGCCGTCGAAGCGGTTGAACGCAGGCACGCCGTTGAGGTGCGAGTATTGCCCGGTGAGCAGCGTCGCGCGGCTCGGCGTGCAAATGGAATTGGTGACGAAGGAATTCGTGAACCGGGCGCCGCCCGTCGCAAGGCGATCGATGTTCGGCGTTTGGTTCACCTTCGAGCCGTAGGCCGAGATCGCGTGCTGCGCGTGATCGTCGGAGAAGATGAAGAGGATGTTGGGCCGCGTAGGAGCGGGCGCGGCGAAGAGTGCCGCCGGCCAAACGACGAGCGCCGCGAGGAGGGGGATTATTTTCATGGAGAGCGAAACGAAGGGGTCGAAGGCATGAACAGATTTACCTGGGGCCGCGAGCCTGCGTCGCCAGAGCTGCCGGTGAAGGGATGGCGGCGGCGAGCTAACGCCAGCGCGGTTCGCTTTGCTGCGCGTGCCACTTTTCCCAACGGGCGGCGAGGTCCTGCACCCGCGCCGGCTCCTTGGCGGCGAGATCGTTGGCCTCCGCAATATCGTGCGCGAGATCGTAGAGCTGCCACGCGCCGCCGTCGCGCATGAGTTTCCAGTCGCCGTGGCGGAGCGCGTTTTTCCGGCCGACGCGCCAGTGGAGCGTTTCATGCGGCGCGGTGGCCGACTCGCCACGGAGCAGCGGGAGCAGATTCGCCCCGTCGGCGTTGGCGGGGGTGGTGGCGCCGGCGACGGCTTGCGCGGTCGCGGTGAGGTCGAAGGCCATGACAGGTTGGGCGCGGGTCTGGCCCGCGGGAATTCTTCCCGGCCATGAAACGATCATCGGAATCCGGATGCCGCCTTCGTAGAGCGCGCCTTTCTCGCCGCGGAGCGGAGCGTTGCTGGAAGTGAGCTCGCGCGTGGGGCCGCCGTTGTCGCTGAGGAAGACGACGAGCGTTTTCTCGGCGACGCCCGCGCTGCGCAGCTGCGCCATCAGGCGGCCGACGCTGTCGTCGAGCTGCGCCAGCATCGCGGCGAAGATGCGGCGGTGAATATCGGGGATGTGGGCGAACTTTGCGAGGTAGGCATCGGGCGCCTGCATCGGGCTGTGAACGGAGTTGTAGGCGAGCCAAAGGAAAAACGGCTGCGTGCGATGGCGCGCGATGAAATCGCAGGCTTCGCGCGTGAACGCATCGGTGAGATTCGCGCGCTCGTCGACGGGCTGGCTGCTGCGGAGGATCGGATTGTCGGCGTCGTAGTCGGGCTCGTTGTTGTTGAGGTGCGTGCTCCAAACGATGCGGCCGTCGGGCGAGGTCCAGCGGCCCTTGCCGCCGTCGGGCAACGCGCGGCGGCGCAACCACGACGTCACGCCTGCCCATGGCGGCGGCACGTAGGTGTGGCCCTCGTGGAGAAAGCCAAAGAACTCATCGAAGCCGCGGCGTTGCGGATGAAATTCGGCGGTGCCGCCGAGGTGCCATTTGCCGACGAGGGCGGTCCTGTAGCCGGAGTCGCGCAGGCGGTCGGCGACGGTTTTCTCCTCGACGGGCAGGCCGATGCCGGGCGCGGCGTTCTTCGCGCCGATGGGATTGAACTCAAAACCAAAGCGCGTCTGGTAGCGCCCAGTGAGCAGCGCCGCGCGCGACGCCGCGCAGAACGGCGCGGTCACGTAACCATTCGTGAAACGCACGCCGCCGGCGGCCAAGGCGTCCAGGTGCGGCGTGGGAATATCTTTGCCGCCGTAGCAACCGAGTTCGCCGTAGCCGAGATCGTCAGCGACGATGAAGACGAGGTTGGGGCGAGCGGGCTCGGCGGCGGAGGCGACCGTTACTGAAGCGACGAGCGCAAATACGAACTGGCGAACGCGAGAGATCATGGGCGAATCGGGGCGGGAAACCGTGCGCGTCCCTCAATCATTCGCCACCGCATCGCGATCGCGCGCGGAAGCGATGGCGAGGCGTTGGCGCATTTGCGCGAGGATGTCGGGCTTGGCCGTGGCGAGGTTTTTCGATTCGGCGGGATCGTCGGCCAGGTTGAAGAGTTCTTCGGTGGCTGCAGTCGCGCCCGAGGCGGCGGAGGCGGCCGTCGAATCCTGGCCCGCGGCGGACTTCTTCTTCGCTTTCGCGGTGGTCGTCGGTTGCGTGACGACAAGTTTCCAATCGCCGTGGCGCACCATCTGCGCGCGAAACCCTGGCGCGACAGAGTAGAGTGTGCGCACCGGCGGCGGCGTGTGCGCGGTGAGCAGCGGGACGAGATTGGTGCCGTCCCACTTCAATTCGCGCTCGCTGCGAAAGCCGGCGAGCGCGGCAAACGTCGGCATCCAATCGGTAATGTGAACCGGCGTGTTGACCTTGCCGGGCTTCGCACGGCCGGGCCATGAGACAATCGTCGGGACGCGCGTCCCGCCCTCGTAGAGGCTGCCTTTTTCGCCGCGCCACGGGGTGTTGCTGCCGGTGAGCTTGCCGGAGGGACAGTCGTCGGACGGGTAGGTGCGGTCGTTGTTCTCGACGGTGCTGCCGCCGTTGTCGCTGGTGAAGACGAGGAGCGTGCTGCCACGTTTGCCGGTGCGCTCGAGCGCGGCGACGATGCGGCCCACGGCGTCGTCGAGGTGCATCACGCACGCGGCGTAGTGGCGCGGGACATCGCCGGTGATCGCGGCGGGCACGCGTGCGAGCCACTCGGCCGGCTCCTTGATTGGTAGGTGCACAGCGGTGAACGGCACGTAGAGGAAAAACGGTGCGGCGCCGCGCAGCTCGATCCAATGCACGGCCTCGGCGGCGAGGAGATCGGTCACGTGGCCGGGCTCCTCGATCAGTTTTTCGTTGCGGTGCCACGTTTCGCTGAACGGGCCCTGCTTGTATTTGTGACCGTAGGGGCTGACGCCGCCGGCGAGCGAACCGTAGGAGTGATCGAAACCGAAGTGATTCGGACCATCCTCCGGACGCGAGCCGAGATGCCACTTGCCCGTGAGGCAGGTGTCGTAGCCGGCGGCCTTCAGCGCGCGCGGGAGCGTGACCGTGTCCCACGGCAGCGCGCGTTGATTCTGCGGCGTGGTGACGCCGAAGCGACTCCAGCAGCGGCCCGTCATCAGCCCCGTGCGCGTGGGACTGCACACCGGCGCGACGTAATGCTCCGCGAGTTCGACGCCTTCGCGCCTGAGGCGGTCGAGATTCGGCGTCGGGGCATTGCCGCCGTGAAAGGCCACGTCCGCCCAGCCGAGGTCGTCGGCGATGATGAAGACGATGTCGGGCTTCAGCGATGGCGCGGCGCCGGCGGGAATGAGCGCGCCGGCAATGAGGAACAACAGCGAGGCGAGGAT
>JANNEY010000273.1:0-1599 GCA_031379235.1 Opitutaceae bacterium
CCGTGCGGCCGGCGACATCGCGTTTGGCCGCGACGTCGTAGTGGTAGACCAAGCTGTAGGCTGAGCGCTTGGGGTCGGCGGTTGATTGGGTGAACATCGGGCGGAGTGACCGGCCATCGAGTGCGGGCGGAGCTTTGAACCCCGCGAGGTCGGCAAGGGTAGGAAAGACATCGATGAGCTCGGTGGGAGTGGCCGACGAACGCCCGGAGGGAACGCCCGCTCCTGCTACAATCAGCGGCACGCGAGTAGAGACATCAAACGCACTCAGCTTGGCCCAGAGGCCGCCATGGTCGCCAAGATGGAACCCGTGGTCGCTGAAGAAGACGACAATGGTGTTTTTCCACAAATCGCCGCGGTCGAGTTCGTCCAAGATCGAGCCGAGCTGAGAATCGATGAACGAAATGCAGGCGTAGTAGGCGCGGATGGCGTCGGCGCGCGACTCCGGCTGCGGGAAACCCGAGAGTTCGGTTTGCAGTGCGATGGCCGGAATGCCTTCCATCGTCGGCTCGGGCGGCAGCGGTATGGGCACGTTGCGATAGAGATCGAAGAAACGACGCGGTGCCGTCCAGGGCAGGTGCGGCTTGTGGAGTCCGAGCGCGAGGAAGAATGGTTTTTTTGCCGCGCTCTTTTCGGCCATGAGGGTTCGAATCGTCGCGGTGTTGAGTCCATCGCGCGTCTTGCTGCCGTCGCTTGCGAGTTCGTGCCAGCGCGGGCGGCCGTCGCCCCCGCCATAGCGCGCGGCGATCGCGGCCTTCTCTCCCTCGTCGTCGCCCGCCCCGTCGTCGTAGCTGTCCCACGAAGCGGCGTCGCTGACTTTGGCGCTGTGAAATATTTTTCCCGCGCCGGCGGTGAAGTAGCCCTGTTGGCGGAAGAACTGCGGGAGCAACACCGCGTCGGGCATCGCCGTCCGGGCCGGCGTGGGGAGCACGTAGACGCCCGTGCGCTCCGGCCGGCGTCCGCTGAGAAACGAAACGCGGCTGGGGTTGCAGAGCGGGTATTGCGCGTAGGCGCGATCAAAGCGGACCCCGCGGGCAGCGAGCCGATCGATGTTGGGGGACTTGACGATGGTGTTGCCGTAGCAGCCGAGCGACGGATTCAAGTCGTCGACAACGATCATCAGCACGTTGGGGCTGGCGGCGGTGAGTGTTGTGACGAGAGCGAGGGTGACCGCGAGCGCCGTGGTAATGCAGCGCGCGGATTGCGAAGTGAGGGGCATCGGAAATCAGCGATTGGCGGCCAAGGGCATCGCGCCCTGCCAGCCCTTGCGCCATTGGGACATCAGTTGATCGACGAGGGCCTTGTTTTCAGGGCGCTTGGCGATGTTCTGGTTTTCCTGCGGGTCGGTCTGGTGATCGTAGAGTTCGATGGCGTCGATTTTGGAGTGGTCGTTGCGACCGACCCAGACGACGAAGCGATAGCGCTCGGTGCGCATGGCGTAGCCCATGAGTTGTCCCGAGCCAGACTTGCTGCCCGGGCGGGGATATTGGCTGAAGGCGGCCTGCTTCCACGGGCGTGCCGGGTTTTCAATGAGCGGCTTGAAGCTCAGGCCCTCGAGATGCGACGGGAGCGTGAGGCCGGCGAGTTCGGCGAGCGTGGGGT
>JANNEY010000279.1:0-8670 GCA_031379235.1 Opitutaceae bacterium
GGGGGGGGGGGGGGCCCCCCCCCCCGTCTCAACCCATCAACCACAACCCCGGGGGGGGGCCGCCCCCCCCGCCGCTACCCGACCCTGCACCCTTTTTCGACGCCGCTCAGAAACTCAGTGTCATCGTCACGCGGGCATTGAGCCCGGGCTGCGCGAAGCGCTGCAAGTCGGCGCGGCCGCGGTCGAGTTCGCGCACGTCCTGCCAGAACCAATAGCGACGATCCGTGAGATTGTAGAGGCCGGCGCTGAGGCGGACGTTCTTGGTCACGTTCACGTAGCCCGCGAGATCGAGGAGCGTGACGCCGCCGGGCACGAATTGCGCCGGGGTCGGCGGCCGTCCGTCCCACAGCGCGAGGATCGCGCCGGAGTTGACGCGGTGCTGCCGTGCGAAAGTCGTGGCGGTGAAGCGCAGGCCCCAGCCCTCCTTCGCGGCGTAGGCGAGCGCGCTCACCCACTTCGGCGGCTCGACCGAGTTGAGCGGTTTGCCGTCGGTGACGTTGTCGCCGCGCGACCAAGCAAGGGAGTTCGACCACGTCGTGCCGGCGAGGGCCTTTTCGTAGTGCCCGAGCGGAAGTTCGATCGTCGCCTCCGCGCCGTGGATGCGCGCGCGGCGGATGTTCTTCGACTGATAGATCACCGGATCGACCGGCGAACTCGGGAGCTGCGGATTGCGCGTGGGGCTGAAGGTCTCGATGAAGTTCGAGTAGGCGTTGTAGAAAACGCTCACGACATAGGTCGCGCCGGGGCGGCGCGCGCGCATGCCGAAATCGAAACTGTCGCTCGTCTCGGCCTTGAGCGCGGGATTCGGCTTCGTGCGGTAGAAGACCGGTGGCGTCGTGAGGTTCACGATTGAGCCGTTGAGATCCTCGTTCGTCGGATTGCGGAAGCCGCGGTGGTAACGGGCGAAGAACGACTCCTGCGCGCTTACGCGCCAGAGCAGGCCGAGCTTCGGGGCGACCGCCCACTGGCTGAAGCCGACCGGCGCGGTGCCCTTCGCGAGATTCTGGTAGAGCGCATCGTCCGTCACGCCGAGCCGGTAGCGGTCAAGCCGCAGGCCCCAGGTGCCCACGAGATGCTGCGCGGCATCGAGCGGAAATTCATCCTGCGCGAAGACCGCGTAGCGGCCGACTTTGCCATCGGGAATGCGTTTGAGCGGAAAATTTTCCCCCACGAAAACCTTGTTGAGAAACGCGCCCGTCGTGCCGTCGAACTGCGAGAAATCCTCATAGCGCGTCTGCTTCGTCTGCGAGCCATCGACGCCCCACAGAATGCGGTGCATGCGGCCGTCAAGTTGCGCGGCACTTTCGACCTGCACCGAACCGGACCAGCCGCGGTTGCGGTAATCGGAATCACGCAACCGCAGCCGGGCCGCAAAAATCTGCGGGGCGGGCGGCGGCGGGCCGACCGGCACGCCCTGGCGGGTCGCATAAATCTCGCGGACCTTGCTGTCCTGCCACGAGAGCCGCGCCTGCACGTTGCGGAAATAGCCGGCGTTGTTCACGACATCATAGCCGAGCGTCCCACGATCGCGAGTGATGCGCTGGCGGCCGGTCTGACCGACAAACGTCGCCGTGATCAGGCTCGGGAAGGAGGCCTCGGTGGTTTTGGTGAACGTCTCGCCCGTGAGAAAGAGTGTCCGGCCCGCCGCTGGCGTGTAGTCCACGCGAAACAACCCCGCATCGATCGTGAAGCGGGATGGGTCGGCGGGATAGGAACCGTTGGGCTCGGCTTCGTGGCCGGTGCGATGCGTGACGGTCGCGACCGCTGCGACCGCTCCGCTGCGGAGCGCCCCACTCGCGGTGTGCGTCCACTCGCGCGTGGCCGAGGCATAGGACGACGACACACCGCCGAGTTGGTCGCGTTTCGCCTCGGTGAGCAGCGCCGACGGCGCGGGGCTGATGAACGACAGCACGCCACCGACCGCATCGGAACCGTAGAGCGCCGACGCCGAGCCGCGCAGAATCTCCGCCGTGCGGTAGAGCGAAGGCTCGAAATAATCGCGCCCGATCAGCTGGGCGTTGCCGAAGGTGAACTGCTCCGGCTGCCGCACGCCATCAATCTGGATGAGGACGCGGTTGCCATCGAGCCCGCGGATGTTGAACGACCGGGCCGAAGGAAAATTCCGCGGGGCATTCCCCGTCGCGCCAAACGCTGTGGGCACCGAGACCCCCGGCTCCGCCTTCGCGAGATCACGCAGCGAACCCACGGGATTGAAAAGATCGTTGAGCCGGATGACGGAGACGCTGGCCGGCACCTCCGACACCGCCTGCGCGATGCGCGTGGCCGAGACGGTGATCTCGTCCAGGGCAACGACAGGATCGGAGGCATTCTGAGCGCGCAATGAACCGGCGATGGCGAAGCCGGTGAGGAGAGCGAGCGAGCGGTAGGCGAAGGAGGTCATCGTGGGCAGGGTTTAAGTCACCCTCCACGATGCGGACCTACGGCACAGGGCAACTGCGGAGTGTGGCAGCGGGGCCACTATCACCGCAGGAATGCACTGCCTTCAGCGCCGCTTCTTCACCGACCACTCGCACGTCACGCGCGACGTGAAACCGCCGCGGGCTTTCCAGTCGGCGATGATCGTGAGCGCGCGGGGTTTCAGCGCGGTGCCGAGGTCGTCACAAATCTTGTTGGTCGCGCCCTCGAAGAAAATCCCCTCGTTGCGGAAGGCGTGGAAGTAGAGCTTGAGCGACTTCAGCTCGACGCACGTTTTCTCGGGCGTGTAGCGCACCGTGATGTCCGCGAAATCGGGATGGCCAGTCATCGGACACAGCGACGTAAACTCGTGGTGCGTGTGCTCAATCACGTAGTCGCGCTGCGGCGCGGGATTGGGAAAGGTTTCGAGGATTTTCGGGTCAGTCATTTTCGGAAGAAACCACTAATGCACACTAATGAACGGAAATAAGAAGGAATCCAGAACTCAGAATTCCCGGCATTTCCGCCTTATTAGTGTTCATTAGTGGTTCAAAAATTCAGGTGGCCGTCTCGGTGAAGCGCGATTCGCGGATCACCGTGATCTTGATTGTGCTCGGGTATTGCAGCTCGGCCTCGATGCGTTTGCGCATTTCCTTGGAAATTTCCCGGGCGCGGTCGTCGGTGACTTCGCTAGGGGAAACCACCACGCGGATTTCACGGCCGGCCTGGATGGCGAAGGCCTGTTGCACGCCCTCGATCGACATCGCGAGCTTCTCCAGCCGGCCGAGCCGTTGCATGTAGCCCGTCATCGACTCGGCGCGGGCTCCGGGCCGGGTCGCAGAGATGGTGTCGGCGAGAATCACTAGCCCGGCGTAAACCGTTTCGGGCTTCACTTCCTCGTGGTGCGCGGCGACGGCATTCACCACGATCGGCGTCTCGCCGTAGCGCTTGATGAACTCCGCGCCGATCACGGCGTGGCTGCCCTCGAGTTCGCCCGGCACGCCCTTGCCGATGTCATGCAGCAGGCCGGCGCGTTTCGCGACGTTGGGGTCGAGGCCGACTTCGCTCGCGATGAGCGAAGCGAGGAACGCCGTCTCGACCGAGTGATCGAGCACGTTTTGGTTGTAGGAAAACCGGTATTTGAGCCGGCCGAGCAGCTTAATGATTTCGGGGTGCAGGCCGTTGATGTTGAGCTTCGCCACCGCATCTTCGCCGGCCTGCGTGGTCACCAGATCGATTTCGTCCTGCGCGCGCTTCACGAATTCCTCGATGGAAGCGGGATGGATGCGGCCGTCCTTCACCAGCGCATCGAGCGCCACGCGCGCGATTTCGCGGCGCACGGGATCAAACGAGGAGACGAGCACCATCTGCGGCGACTCGTCGATGAGCAGCGTGACGCCGGTGGCGGACTCGAAGGATTTGATGTTGCGCCCCTCGCGCCCGATGATGCGGCCCTTCATGTCCTCGCTCGGCAGCTGGATGATGGTCGCGGTGAGATCGTTGTTCGGTTTGCTGGAGATGCGCTGCATCGACGCGATCAGGATCCGGCGCGCTTCGCTTTGCAGCTCCTGCTCGGATTTCTCCATCGTCGCGCGGCGCAGCGCCCGCAATTCGTCCTGACATTCGAGCAGCACCTCGTCGCGCAACTGCTTCTTGACCTCCTCGGCATCGAGCAGGGAAACGCCCTCGAGCCGTTTGCGCACGCCTTTCGAAAGCGCCCGCATGGCATCCCGCGCCTGCTTGATGGCGGAGCCCTCGCGGTTCAGCCGCTCCTGCCGCTGCTCGAGTTGGTAATCGAGTAGCGCGAGCGATTCTTCGTGCGCCCGGATTTCCCGCAACCGCACATCGCTCTCAATCTCGCGGCGGTCGAACTCCCGGTTGAGTTCCGCGCGCTTCTCCTGAATTTCGGCTTCGGCCTTTTGTTTGAGCTCCTCGGCGCCGACGGCCGCTTCGCGGCGCGCGACCTGGACCAATTCCGCGGCCTGCTCGTGCGCCGTGCGCCGGGTGTGCCGGGTCAGCGCCCAAACGACCGAGAAACCGATGGCACCTCCGACCACGACAAACGCCACCGCGAGCGACCAGTCGTAAAGCGGGTCGCTCTCGGCGATCAGGAACGCGAAGTCGGCTGCGCCTACTGATGTCAAGTGGCCGCGGAAGTTACGGTCGAAGGTGCAAACCTCAAGTCTTCTTCCCGTCACCGTCCGTTGGTGACCGCGAATCAGGCGCTTGCGGTGGCCGCTGGAAGATCGGCAGCGTCCCATCGAGCACTTCCTGCATCCGCTGCAACGCTGCGGCGGCGCTATCCGCCGCATCACTTTGCATGAGAACATAGGCCCAGCGATCCGTCCGCCCTTGCGTGACGCGATTCCACGCATCGAGCGCCATGCGCCGCGCATGGGTCGCCACCACGGCGTCACCACCCACAAACCAGTAGGCCACGAGCTGCGGCACCACCACCTTACCGCGCGGGGTGGCCACCTCGCGCTGCACATGCAACACCGTCGCGGGAAACGAAACCGCCGGTCCGCCCGCCCAGCGGAATCGATGCTCCGTCGCACCCGTGATCGTCCAACCCTGCGCGACGAGGCAAAGCTCCGGCCGGTGAATCGAAGTCCGATCGCGGCCACTGAGCACAATCGAGAGAAACACCCGCTGCCGCGCATCCGCCGCAGCGTGATAGAGTTTGCGGGAAAAGCCCGTGTCGGCCGGCAGGATTTCTCGCTCCACCGCCGAGACCTCCGCGCTGCGGCCAAACCAGTCGGTGCCCGCAAACGCCGGCAACTCGACCGGATTCACGCCGTCAGCCGCCAGCACCACCCCGGCTTCACCGCGCAGCGGTCGCGTCGTCAGGTGCTGCAAAAAGAACATTACGCCCACCGCCAGCGCGACGACGATTCCCGTCACGACCCATGGGCGGGGGATAATCGAGTCCATTTCGCTCTTCTCCCGGCTCTCTACTCCTTTCTCGTCCGCGCCCGGCGCGGACTCCGGCCACCACCGCCGCAAGCCTGCGACCGCCACCAGCACGCCGCCCAGCACGATCACAAAAACCCCGTAGCCCATCACCGTGTGGGCCCGCTCGCCCCACGCCGGTCCGCCCCATTGCGCCGCCAGCACGATGGCGGCGATGCGCGCGACGTTGCCCAAGTAAACCAGCGGAAAACACAACGCCAGGACGAGGCCGCGCCGCCAGGTCATCCGAAAATTCAAGTAGCCCGCCAACAAGGCCAGCGCGAGCAGCGCCGTGAGGGAACGCACGCCCGAGCACGGCGCCGCGACATCATAATGGTAGCTGCCATCCGGCGCGACGAGCTGCGTCCCGCTGCGCAGCACGTCGATGCCAGCCAAGTGCGCGATTTTTTCCCCGGCGGCGACGACCCACAACCGCAGCGGCAAGCCCACTTCGTCGAGCGCCCCAAGCGGCAGTGCGAAGATCAAAAAACCCAGCGGAAACATCGCCGCCGCGCCCCAGCGCCGGCCACCGCCCAGCCGCAGCACGCCCCACGCAAACACCAACAGCCCCAAAATCGAAATGCGCGCCTGTTGCGCCGCGAAGCCGAGCGCATGAAGGGCGAGGCCGGCGGCCATCGCCGCCGCCGCCGAGCTCAGAGTTGAGAGCTGAGAGCTGAGAGTTCGATCCTTCGGCGTCTGGCTCTCAGCACTCAGCTCTAAGCTCTCAGCTCCTTTCAGATTCCTCCACAGCAGCCAGGCACTCGCACCGAGAATCAGCCAGCCGTGCTCCGTTTCCGAGGCCGGGTTGATCCACTGGAAGCCCCACCAGTGAAACAACGACGCCGTGTCGATGTAGCCGCGACTCGCGTTGCCGAAAAACTGAAACACCACCGCCCCCGCCCCCGCACAACCGAGGGCCGCGAGCCACGCCTGCGCGCGACCGGACGGAACTCCGGTCGGGTCAGGCGTGCGGCTTGTCATGCAGGCCATTCAGAACCTAACTTCGCGCGCTTGGCAAAACCTTCGCCAGACTCCGCCCCTCTCCCCCGTCTGCTCGTCCTCGAATTATGGGGCCTCGGCGACCTCACACTCGCGGTGCCTTTTCTGCGCGCCGCCGCCCCGCACGCCCGCGTGGCGGTGCTCGCCCCTCCCGCCGCCGCACCGCTGCTCGCGCGCTTCGCCCCCGAGGCCGAACTTATTTCGCTCACCGCACCGTGGACGGCGTTCACAGGCAAATACCGCTTGCACCGCTGGCCGTGGGCCGAGTTGCGCGCCACGCGCCGCGCATTGCGCGCGCGCCATTTTGATCTCGGCGTTTCGGCGCGGCACGATCCACGCGACCACGCGCTGCTTTGGCTGGCCGGCGTGAGGCGTCGGCTGGGTTTCGCTCGCGCGGGTTCCGGCGCGCTCTTGACCGATCGCGTGCCGCCGCCCGCGCAACCGCACCGCGCTGAGCATTGGCGCGCGCTGGCCCACACGCTCGGGTGGGAAATCGCCGCACCGGAGAACCGCCCGCGCCCGGGTCGGCTCATCGCGATCCATGCCGGTGCCGCGCGCGCCGTGCGGCGCTGGCCGGCCGAACGCTTTGCCGAAGTGAGCCGACGGCTCGCGGCGGATGGCTGGGAGATCGAAATCCTCGCCGAATCCATGGCTCCCGACGCGCTCTTCGCCGCGCTCGCGCGCGCCGATTTTTTTATCGGCAACGACTCCGGTCCCGGCCACGTCGCCGCGCTGCTCGGCGTGCCGACCTTCACGATCTTCGGTCCACAGTTGCCGGAACTCTTCGCACCGCAGCACCCGCTTGCCGCGTGGATCGACGGCGCGCCGTGTCCCTACAAGCCCTGCTTCGACGCCTGCCGCTTCCCCCAGCCCAACTGCCTCCTCGCAACCAGCGTCGACGCCGTCATGGCGCGGCTCAGCGCGTGGCTGCCACGTCTGAAGTAGGGCGAGGCTGTGACCCGCCTTCGGTTCGAATCCGCAGCGCCCAAAAGGACGGGACACAGACCAGCCCTACTTCGAAGCACCGCTCTGCGGCGCGTAAACTTTCTCCCACTGCGCCGCGATCACGGGCGCGGTAAACGGTCGCACCGCCTCAGGCCCGACGTCGATGCGCGCCCACGCCGAATCTTCCGCCAGCCGCGCCATCGCCACGGCGAGCGCCGCCGGATCGCCGCTGCGGAAAAACCATCCGCTGCGCTCCCGCGCGATCAAGTCCTGCGCGCCGCCAGTGTCGGCCGCCAGCACCGGCACACCCGCCGCCAGCGCCTCCAACACCGCGATCGAAAACGGTTCGTGGTCCGACGCCACCACGAGGCAGTCGATCTCGCGGAGAAACGCAGCCGCCGACGCCTGCTCGCCGCGCCACGTCACGTTTTCCGTCAGCCCGAGTTCGGCGGGGAGGGCGCGCAAGCGCGCCGCATAACGCTGCGATTCCGCGTCGCGGCCCGCGCCACCGATGTGATCGAAACGCACCCGCGCGCAAACGTCTGCCGGCAATTTGGCCAAGGCTTCCAGAATCAGATGCCAGCCTTTCCACGCAACGAGCGCGCCCACCCCGCCGAGCCGCAGCCGCGCCGGATCACGTTTTCGGCGGGCCGAAATTTCCACCGGCACGGGCACGCAGCCGGGAATACATTGCGTCCACTCCCCTCCCGCCGTGACGCCGTAATAGCGCTTCATCGCCGGACTGAGCCAGTAGAGTCGTCCGTCCAACTGTCGCGCCGCCCAGCGGTAAAACCAGCGCTGGCGCCCGTAGCAATGCACGCTCACGACCACGCGGCGCTCGCCGGCCCGCGCCAGCCACAGCGCCACGACGAGCCCGGCCCGCGAGTGCGCGTGAAAAATTCGCGTGCGATCCTCGGCGAGCCAGCGTTGCGCGGCCCGCGCCACAGCGCGGGCGCGCCAAAATGTTTTCGCCCCGATGATTTCGCCGTCGAGGCGGGGAAACTCCATCGCTGCGAGCGGCGGCGTGCGCCGTGGCACAAATCCCGGATTCACGCCCAGCACGCACTCAAAGTTCCCGCTGCCGGCGAGCGCATGGAGCACCGACATCACGCCGCCGCGATCGTCGTCAGAGCCGGTGTAGTGGAGGACAGTGCGGGACACGCGCGAAAGGTTGCCCCGAGCAAATCGCGCCATCCGCCACAGGAAAGCACCAAACGCACTGCACGAGTCGCAAGCGGCGCACCGCACACGGGCGGATGCGGTCCGAGGTGGGCCGGCCGCTCCGCGGGCGTCGGATTGCGGGCAGACGCCATCTGCCTCATGCCGCGCGCGGAGCGCACGGCCCACCACGAGACGCAC
>JANNEY010000302.1:0-5455 GCA_031379235.1 Opitutaceae bacterium
GTGTAGGCGTAGTATTTCGACGCCATTTTGTTGTCGGGCCCGGCCCAGTCCTGGCTGAGCGGGATGATGCTCTCGGGGATGCGGCGGAGAGGATAACGGAGTGGATTCTGCGGATCGGTGGCGCTGGTGGCGGCGGCCGCGGTGTTGTTGGTCGCGATGCGAAACGTGTTCGTCGCCGTGGACTGCCAGTTGTTGATCACGCCGCCGACATCGACGAACGCGTGCGCGACAGCGGTCGTGGCGCGGAGTTGCTGCATGCCGACGCCGTTGACCTGCACGCCGGCGAGATTCGGGTTGGCGTCGAGCGCGGCGGTGCCGGTGCCGTAGATGTAGGCGATGCGACTGTCGGACGGGCCGAGGTGGCCGAGGTGGTAGGTCGTGTTGCCCGTCTCGCCGACGACATCGATCTGCGTGCGGCGGTGCTTGAACGGCTCCCACCGCAGCGCGCCCGCGTAGCCCTCGAGATCGCGGCCCATGCGCTGCTTGAACATCTCGACCTCGGACTTGATCGCGTTGAAGCGCGCGCCGAGTTTGCCCGGCACGAGCGGCTCGTTGTAGTCGATCGAGTAGCGCTGCGTGCCGAAGTTGTCGTAGCGCACCTGGACGCTGCCGCGGCGCTGAAACGTCGCGCGCTTGCTCGCGATGTTGATGCTGCCGCCGGCATCGACGTCGCCGTAGGCAAGGCCGCCGGGGCCGCGGGAAAACTCGATGCGCTCGGTGTTGTAGGTGTCAGTCGAGAGATACCAGGGGAAGCCGTCGCGGAGCTGGCGCACACTGGCGAGGCCGCGGATGTTGACCTGGTTGCCGCCGCGGTTGCCGACGACGGCGCCGACGGTGCCGAGATCGTTGGCGATGTTCTCGGAGCTCATCGCAAAATCGACGGCGTCGAAATAGCTGTTGAGCGCGAGGTCCTGCAAAAATTCCTGCGTCATCACCGAGATCGAGTTGGGCAGGTTTTCGAGTTTTTCGTTCGTGCGCGTGCCGGAGAGCGCGGTGGAGGCGGTGTAGCCGAGGTCCTTCTCAGCCGAGACCTCGAACACCGAGAGTGTCACGGGTTCGCCGGCGTTTGGGACGGCGGCGGTGGCGGACGGCTTCGGCGCGGTCTGGGCAAACACCGGCGCGGCGAACACGAGACACACAGCCGCAAGCGCGCGGCCGGGGTGGAGTCGAATGGGGTTCATGGGGTGTGGGGTGATGGCGCCTTCGAGGCTTTGCTTCACGGCACGGCATAATCCTGCCACCGGGGTGCACGCGCATCGGCCGCCAGTGTGTGGCGCGCCGGGGTGGCCGACAAGCGCGGTGTGGCGGAGAACGACAGCGCCGATGCGCGCCGACTTGCTATCTCTTTGCGAGCGGCACGAAGCGCAGTTCGTCGGCGGCGAGAAACTCGCCGTTGCGCGGACCGCTGATGAGAAGGTAGGCGATGGCCGGGCCGTGGACCTTCAGCGTGAGAAAGGGTTCAGGTTCGTCGGGGGCTTTGCGGCTGGGGATGGCGTCGGCGGATTTTTTGTCCACGAGTTTTCCGTCCTTGTCATACGCTTCGACGTTCGCCCGGCAACCGGTCGAGCCCCACAGCACGAGCGTCGCGGAGGAGGCGCCGGGGCCGGGAAAGATCATCTTGAGAGGCACGCTTTGGTCGGTCGTCATCGCGTTGAGGATGCCCTTGCGGCCAGTGGCGAGGTGCGGGAAAAACATCACGCGCGGCTTTGCGGCCGGCGTGCGTTGGAGCGGGCCGGCGAGTTCGAAGATCACGCCCATTTCCTTCCATTTCGGCACGGGCTCACCGATCACGGCCGTCTCGAAATTTACGACCGTCTCGCCGGGTGCCGGTGGTGGGATGGTGGCGAGGGCCGCTGCGATCTGCGCGGGCGAGGCGAGCGGGGCGGGCGGGGGAGTAAAGGTGGTCGCAGCCGCGGCAAACGCGGGCAGCAGGGCGAAGAGGCCGGAGAGCAGAATGGCAAGGCGCGACGACATGAGGTTGTTCAGGAGGCGTTCGGCACGGGGAGAACCCCCCCGCGAGGTTAGGCGTGCTTGAGTTCGAGGCCCTTCATCGTGCCGGTCGAGGACGCGAACTTTTCCTCGTCGAAGCCCATGCGCTGGAGCATCGAGACGAAGAGATTGGGCAGCGGATAGGCGCCCCCGGCGGGATCGAGAGAGACGTGCTGGCCGTGGCGGAAGCCGCCGCCGGCGAAGAGCGTGGGCATGTTGGTCGTCGAATGCGCGTTGGCGTCGCCGAGGTTCGAGCCGTAGAGGATCATCGTGCGGTCGAGGAGCGTCTCTTCGCTTTCGCGGACGGACTTGAGGTCGGCGAAAAGTTTCGCGAGCAGCTTCATGTGGCCCTCGTCGATGACCTTGAGCTGCGAGAGTTTTTCGTCGGCTTTGCCGTGGTGCGAGAGGTTGTGGTAGCTGTCGGTGAGGGCTTCGCCGGTGTCGGTGATGACGGGGGTGCCGACGCTGTTGAGCATGAGCGTGACGGCGCGCGTCGAGTCGGTCTCGAACGACAGGCGCACGAGATCATACATCGCACGGATCTTTGCCATATATTGCGCGGGGTTGGCCGGATCGACGGGCGGCGCGGCGGTGACGACGGGCTTGGGTTTGCTCTCCCAGCCTTTCGATTCCTGCAGGCGGTGCTCGAGGTCGCGCACGCTCGTAAAATATTGCTCGAGCCGGCTGCGGTCGCGCGCGCCGAGGCCGCGCTGAAAATCCTTCGCCTGCGCGCCGACGGCGTCGAGGATGCTGCGGCCGGTGTCGAGCTTGTGGATTTGCGCCGCGACCTGCTCGGGCGTGCCCTGGAGGAAGAGCTGGTTGAACACCTCGGCGGCGCTCTGCTCGGGCGGGATGGCGACGCCGGTGCCCGTCCACGAGAGGCCGCGCCCGCCGCCGTTGACCGCGAGCGTGAGCGAGGGAAAACGCGTGAGCGTGCCGATGCGCTCGGCGATATGTTGATCGAGCGAGATGGAGTTGCGGAACGCGCTGCTCGCTGGGTGCGGCGCGGCGGTGAGGAAGCTGATGTCGGACGGATGGCCACCGTCCACGTTCGGGTGCGACACGCCGCTGAACACGGAAAAATCCTGCCGGTGTTCCTGCAACAGCTTGAGGTAGGGCGAGGGTGTATAGTTCGCGCCGCTGTCGGTGGGGAAAAACAAATCGGGCCGCAGGCCGAGATTGTTGCAGATGCCGAACATCCGGCGGGGCTTCGCGCCCGGCACGAGCGGCGACGATCCACTGGCCGCGCGCGCGAACGGCGGCAGCATCGCGTCGAGCAACGGCAGCGACAGCGCGACGCCCGCGCCCTGGAGGAAGCGGCGACGGGACAACGCCCGGCGGGTGGCGATGAACGGTGCGGGGGCGGCGGGGATATAACTTTTCATGGCGCGATCATTTGTTTTGGAACAGCTCGCTCTGCACAATGCCGTGGACGAGCGTGCGGACGCCGTAGTGGCCGGGGGCGGCGTCTTGGAGAATTTTTTCCAGTGTGGGGCGGTCGGAGAAACTCACGGGCGCGCCGGTCGCGAACGTCACGAGTTGTTTCGCGAGGTTGCGCGCGACAGGCAGCTCGTCCCGGAGCACCAGCGCCTTGAACTCGCGCACATTGTTGAATGCGCGGCCGTCGGGCAGCTCGCCCGCCGAGTCCACCGGCAGTCCGTAGTGAAACGCGAAGGCCTGCCCGCTCATGCCGAAGCCACGCACGGGGCGCACGTTTTCGGACGCCGCGCGATAGCGGTCGCGGCGACCGCCCATGATATCGTAGCTCTCGAGGGCGAAGCCGGGAGGATCCATCTTGATATGGCAGGAGGCGCACGTGGGATCGTCGCGGTGCTTGGCGAGCTGCTGGCGGATCGTGACGGCCCCGCGGATGTCGGGCTCGACGGCCTTGACGCTCGGCGGCGGCGGCTGGATTTCGAGGCCGAGGATATGCTCGGTGATCCAGTGGCCGCGGAGGACGGGCGAGGTCGTGGTGCCGTTGGCGGTGACTTTGAGCACGCTCGCCATCGTCATCAACCCGCCGCGATCGCTGCCGGGCGGGAGCGTGACGCGGCGCATGCGCGCGCCGTCGACGCCCGCGATGCCGTAGTGCGCGGCGAGGCGGCCGTTGAGAAACGTGAAGTCGGAATCGACAATATTGCGCGTCGGCAGATCGGCGCGCAGGAGCTCGGCGAAGAACAGGCGCGTCTCGTCGAGGGCGGCGAGCTTGAGCGGGTCGTCCATCTCGTAGTCGTTGTAGAGCGTCGAGGACGGCGAGGTGTCGTCGATTTTCCGCAGGTCCAGCCAGTAGTCGGTGAACGCCTCGACAAAGCGGCCTGCCCGCGGGTCCTTGAGGAGCCGCTCGGTTTCGGCGCGGAGCACCTCGGGCCGGTGCAGCTCGCCCTTTTCAGCCCGCGCGCGGAGCGCCGCGTCAGGCGTGGAATTCCAGAGGAAGAGCGCGAGACGCGTGGCGAGCGCCATGTCGCCGAGCCGGCCCGGTTGCTCGTCAATAAACACGAAGCCGGGCGACGCCACGACGCCGGTATAGGCCGCGAGCATCGAGCGCGCGAAGCCCGAGCCGTGCGCAAACTCCTTTTGAAACAACCCGAGAAAGCGCGCTGCATCGACGTCGCGCACCGGCCGACGATACGCCTGCCGCATAAAGCCGCTCAGCAACCGGTCGGCGTCCTGCTCGGGGTTTTCGGAAATCACGTCGACCATGATGCCGGCGCCGGCGCCACCGCGTCCGCCCCGACCGCTGCGGCCGAACGGCGCGCCGGGTGGACCTCCGCGTCCGGCGGGCGCACCACCCGGACCGAAGCCGCCGCGTGCGCCGGCGATGGCACCGGATGATATGCCTTCCAACATAACGCCGCCGGCCTGACCGGCCTCGACGCGCTTCATCGGCAGATCGCCGAACAGGAGTTTGTAGCCGGCGGTCGCCGTTGGATGGTCGAGCGGGCCTTCGACTTCGAGCCACTGCACGGCGTAGCCCGGCATGCCCTCCACGGTGGCGAGCGGGTTCACATATTGCTCGTCGGTGCCGTTGACGCGCGTGCGGAAAAAACGCATCGCGTCGGTGCGCACGCTCTCGCCACCGGCGAGCTGCGCCTCGATTTCCACGACGGACGGCTCGGGCGAAAAGTCCCCCGCCCCAATCGGGCGGGTCTGCCCGGCGCTCGCCGCATAGAACCCGATCGGCTCACTGTTGCGGCCCGGCCAGATCTCGTCGGCGTTGGGCCGGTGCCACATGGGCAGCCAATACGTCGCGGTCTTTTCCTCGCCCTGGCCGGCAAACATCCACCGGCCGATGCCGCCGCCACTCACCCATACGGTGTAGCCCTTGAGGCGGAGTCGGTAGCGCCCGGAGGTCGGAGCCGTGAAGCCCCAAAAATATCCGCCCGCATCGCTGAAAATACTGGAAACCTTGCCGACGGCCTCGCGCTCGCGCGTCTCGGGACTGGTATTGGGCGCGCGGCCAAAGCGC
>JANNEY010000167.1:0-1978 GCA_031379235.1 Opitutaceae bacterium
GCAGCACGCGGTGGTTGGCGGTCGGTCGGGCGGTAGAAGTGACCGGAGGTTTTCGCCGGGCATGGAGGCGTTGCACGATTTCCGGGATGCGGCGGAAATCGGCGGAGTTCTTGTCGATGCAGTCGGCCGCTCCCGCCCGCAGGGCCCGCACCGCGAGCTCATGCTGGCCGTGGCCGCTGACCATGATTACGGGGGTGCGATCGTTGCGGGCGGTGAGCTCACCCAGGACTTGAAGTCCGTTAAGGTCGGGCATCACGAGATCGACCATCAACACCGAATAGGCCCCGCTCTCCATCGCGGTGAGGCAGCGCCGGCCTGAGTCGACGATGTCCAGCGTGCAGGCTGCACTGTGGCGCGCGAAGTTGAGCCGGACTAGCTCGGCAATCTGAGGATCATCTTCGGCGTAAAGCACGCGCATCATGCGACGGTGGAATCGGAGGTAACTCGGCGCGCAGCCGCGCGAACTTAACCGCTTTTCCCTGGAAGCGCGATAAAGGGCGGGTTTTCGGACCCTTGCGGGAGATTTAGCATAAATTTTCCGCAAGGGTGACGATACAGAGGGACCACACCCTCATGATTGCCGAATGCGCCACTTCACTCGGATTTTTTCTGACGCCCGATGAAATCGTGCGGGCGGTGAAAAACCTTCCTTCTTCGCCGCGTGTTTTGCCGCGGTTGAAGCTGCTGCTCTCGGATGGCAATTCGGCGATGCACGACATCGTCGCTTTGGTTCGGCTCGATCCCGGGATTGCCGCGCGGGTGCTGCAGACCGCCAACAGTGCGTATTTCGGCGGAGTGGTGCGGTGCATGACGGTTGACGAGGCGGTCAACCGCGTCGGCTACGACCAAATCTACGAACTGGTTTCCTATGCGGTG
This sequence comes from Opitutaceae bacterium, assembly GCA_031379235.1. Lineage (GTDB taxonomy): Bacteria > Verrucomicrobiota > Verrucomicrobiia > Opitutales > Opitutaceae > ER46. The sequence continues at coordinate 877 of JANNEY010000167.1, forward strand.
GCGTCGCAGGTCTTCGTGCGCCCCGTTGAACTCTACGGCATCGAAGCCGATGAACTTTGGAAGATGTCGGTCGCCTGCGCGCTCGCCGCGGAGATCATCGCGGAGCGCACGCAGCAGGATCGCAGTGTCGCTTACAGCATCGGTCTGTTGCATTGCCTGGGCATGGTCGCGCTCGACGAATGGGCGTTGCGCCACGCGCGCGGCCTGCGGTTCGCTTCCGTTGGGTTTCCGTTGGAAGCCGTGGGCGCGGAGCGCGCGACGTTGGGATTTACCCAGGCGGATACCGGGGCCGCGTTGCTTCAGCACTGGGATTTTCCGCCGGTAATGTCAGAGCCCGTGCGCCTGCAATATTCGCCGGGCGGATCCGTTGCCTATTTGAAAATGTCCACGCTGCTGTTCGCCGCCAAGTGGCTGCGGTCCGCGACCTGCACGTCGAACGCCGCGGCGCTGCCGCCGTTGCCCGAGGCCGTGCAATTGCAAGCCATCGGGCTGACGCCGGCCATGCTGAGTGCGATGCTTCCTGAAGTCGCGCGGCGGCTCACGGCGGTGGGCTCGCTGCTCGAAATCAACCGCGAGGCCAGGCCGCGCACGGGTCGGCATCATTTCCCGGCTGCGGCGGAAGCGGCCTGACGTCGAATGGGCGGCGACGCGAAGCTCCAACGCTTCGGCTCTTACGAGCAGCGAGCGTAGATTTTCTGCAGCATCGAGGCCGACGGCGTGACGGCGGCGGGCGCACCGGCGGGCCGGGTGGCGTTCAGGCTGCAACGCAGGAGGAGCTGTTCGTTCTCCTTGTCGAGCTGAAGCACTTGAAGAATTCGAGCGCGGGTTTTCTCCAGCGCGGCGCGCATTTCCGGATCGCGGATGGAGGCAGCTGGCACCGTCCGCAAGGCGGCGAGAGACGTATCGAGCTTGGCCAGAAGCGCAGTCTTGCGCGCCAGGAGCGTCGCGTCCGGAGCCCGCTGTTCCTGGCGCAGAAAACGATTTTCATCCAACACGCACTGGTGGATTTCGTCGCAGAGCTGATGGTGCGCTTGGATGGCGGCAAATTGGGTCATTTGGGTTTGGCGGTCTTGGTCGGAGGAGTGGTGGCGGCGACCGAGGC
>JANNEY010000408.1:0-5759 GCA_031379235.1 Opitutaceae bacterium
GTGGTGCTCGTCTCCAGCGAACTCCCCGAACTCATGGGCATGAGCGACCGGATCATCATGCTCGCCGGCGGCCGCCTCGGCGGTGAGTTCGAGCGGGCCGAATTCGCTCAAGAAAAACTGCTCGCCGCCGCGATGGGCCGCAATGCAGTCGCGGCGTAAACGGAGAAACCACCAATGAACACTAATCAGAGGGAATGGTTTGGAATTCAATCTACTGCGAGCGACCTCGAACTCCACTCGCGACGGATATTTTTCCTCCACTCCTGATTCCCCAAAATTCCGCTCCATTAGTGTCTATTAGTGGTTAACTCCGATGAACGCCCGTTTCTTCCAAAACCTCGCGATGCCCTTCGCGCTCGTGTGCATCTGCGCGTTCTTCGCGGCCAAGGAGCCAGCGTTTCTGGGGTCACGCAATCTCACGCAGCTCATTGTAGAATTTTCCATCGTCGGCACGCTCGCGCTCGGCATGTTCATGATTCTGCTCACGGGGCAGATTGATCTTTCGGTGGGCAGTGGGGTGGGGCTGATCGGCGGAATCGCGGCGGTGCTGGTGTTTCAACAAGGCTGGCCCGCGCCATTGGCGCTGCTCGCCGCCTTCGGTGCCGCGCTGATCCTTTGGACGCTGATGGGCACCTTGATCGTGCGACAGCGGATTCCGTCGTTCATCATCACTCTCGGCGGTCTGCTCATTTTCAAAGGCCTGTTCTGGCTGGTGATTCAAAATTCCACCATCCCCGTTTCGCGCGGCGATCAGGACAACCTCTACTCGCTCCTCACCACCTATTATCTCCCGGCGAACAGCGGACTCTTTCTGGCCTATGGCATCGTCGCAGCCCTTGTGTTCGGCGCGTGGCGTAGCCGCGCGGCTCGAGTCGCCCACGGTCTGACCGTGCCGTCAACCGGTCGCGCGGCGGCCATCGGAATCGCGACGGCAGTGGGCGTCGTCGGTCTCGTGCTTGTTTGTAACCGTTTTCGCGGCGTGCCCCTCTCCCTGCTGATCTTGGCGGCCACCGCCGGGATTGTGCATTTCCTGACGCGCCATACTCCATTCGGTCGTTACCTCTACGCGATCGGGGGCAACGAGGAAGCGGCGGTCCTCTCCGGCATCGCGGTGAATCGCGTGCTGATCGGCGTCTACCTGTTGATGGGCGTCACCGTCGCACTCACCGGTTTCATGACGACCGCCTATTCGGGTGCGGCCACCACGACGGTGGGTGACTTGATGGAGTTGGACGCGATCGCCGCCTGCGTGATTGGTGGCACCGCCCTGCGCGGTGGCCGCGGCTCGGTTTCAGGCGTGATTTTTGGCGCCTTGATTATGACCGCATTGCTCAACGGCATGACGCTTCTCGCCGTGTCGCCTGAAATCAAATTCATCGCGCGCGGCGCGGTGCTCACGCTCGCGGTCTGGATGGATGTGAAACTGACGCGCCGATAAACGAAATTTAGCGGAATGCGCCGCCAAAAATCGCCACGACTGACGCCGGCGGCCGCACGGGTTTCCCCTCCCGATCGATAAAGGCGTGCACGGTGCTGCCGGTCGCAAGCAACTCCTCGCCTCGACGGACTTCGTAGTCGAGCCGGATGCGGAGGAGAGGCTTCTCACGCAGAGTGGTCACGATCGTGATCGTGTCGTCGTAAAGCGCGGGACGGAGATATTTCACCGCGACCTCCAGCACCGGCAGCCGGAAGCCATCGGCCTCAAGCTGGCGGTAGACGATTCCCATTTCCTTCAGCAGCGTGGTGCGGCCCACTTCAAACCAAGGCAGGTAACTGCCATGATAGACGACGCCCATCATATCCGTCTCGGCGTAGCGAACCACGATCTGACTGCGCGAATGAATCATGGTTCGACCCACTGCGGATTAAAAAGCGCTTCGGCGGATTCCTTCCAACAGTTCCGCCCGGCCCACTCCCGGCCGGCGGCCCCGAGCTTTTTCCGCATCGGCTCATCGTGAATCAATTTTTCAAACGCCGCCGCGAGTTGCACCGGCCGATCGGGCGGAACGAGCAGGCCAGTGACACCATCGACGACTGCTTCTGCAACTCCGCCGACATCATGTGCGACGACCGGCAAGCCGTGGGCCGCCGCCTCAAGGTAGACCAGCCCAAACCCCTCGACACTGCGGTCCAAGTTCACGCTCGTCATCGCAAAGATATCCGCGCCTTCGTAAATGCCGGCGAGTTCATCGTCCGGCAAATTGCCAAAAAACCGCACCGCAAGATCCGACACCGCGGCCGCCGTCTGCCGGATTTGTTCCTCGTAGTTGCCTTTGCTCTGGCCGCCGACCACCCAATATTCGATCCGCGACCGGACATTTGGGGGCAGCATCTGCAGCGCCTGCAATGTCAGCAACTGGCCCTTTCTTGGGTGGAGCCGCCCCACCGTGAGCACGACAATCTTATCCTTCCGCACCGTGGGTTTCGGTGGCAGGACGATAAAGTCCGATCGCAAAGCACCAGGCGTAAGGTAAATTTTTTCCGCCGCTTCAGGAAAATGGCTGAGCAGGAGCTCCTGGGTATAGTTGCTCAGAGTGCTGACCCGCGTGGCATGCCGGATCAAACTCCGAGCAAGCCAGCGCCGCCACGGGCTGCCGGCGAAACGCAAGATTTCGGAGCCATGAAAGGTCAACACCAGGCGCTGCGGTCGAAAGGCATGGAAAAACTGAAGCAGCATCATCGTCAGCATCGGCCCAGGCTCCGGCAGATACACAGTAGCATGACGCAATTCGCGGCGGCGGCGGATGAGTTCGCGCCCAAGCCGAATCTGGCAGCTTAGATCGTGCGTGCCCTTGAGCGGCAGACGGCAGAGGCGGAAGGGCCAATCCGATTTCTCCGTCGCCGCGGGGGCCGATTGCGCCCAAACCTCGACATCGTAGCCCAGCTTGGCCGACGCCCGCGCAATTTCCTCGGTGAACGTCGCGATGCCACCCCGCTTCGGGTAGAATTCGTGCGTGATCAGAAAGACGGGGAGACCGGCAAGGTCGGCGTGGACAATGGCGCTCATGCGCGAAGTCGGAACTGGCACAGTCCGCGCTAGGGTCGAGCGCGAAACTTAAACCGTGCCTGCCGCCCCACCGTCAGGCCCCATCCACGATTCATTCGCCGGCCCGCGCCGAAATAATGGGTTTACTTTGAAGGCGTCCGTAACATACAAATAACGAACAATGCCAGACGCAGCCGCCCACAATTCAGTCGCAACCAAATCGGCTTCGGCTGCACCCAAGCCGTTTGCGCCCGAGGATGAAGTCGCACTGCGTGAGGCCCTAAAACGCTGCTCGCCATCGACCTTTGAAGCCGCCGTGCAGTTTCGGAAAACCGGAAATCCCGAGCACGTTCCGGCGGTGGTCATCGGCGTAATCGAGCGTTTCGTGGAGCCCGATCTGCGCATGAAATTGAAGGATGCGGATGACGATTTGCGCCTGATTGAAGATCTCGGGATCGATTCGCTGACGATGATGGAAATCGTCATCCTCGTCGAAGACGTGCTCCAGATGACGATCAACAACGACGAACTGCGCAACCTGCGCACCGTTGGCGATGTAAAGACCTTCATCGACTGCAAGATTCGCGGCCTGCCCCTGCCCAAGCCCACGAAGTTCATTCCGATCGAACACGTCGCGGCCGTAATGCCGGTCCAGCCACCTTTTCTTTTTCTTAACGAGGCCTCGGTCAGCTCCACCGCCGCGAACGGAAAATACAAGATTTCTGGCCAAGAATTTTTCCTGCAGGGCCATTTCAAGGACAACCCGGTCATGCCCGCCTCGATCATGCTCGAGGCGCTCGGCCAGCTCGCCGTGCTCTATCTGCTCGAAGGCGCGCCTACCGAACCGGGCAAGGTTGTCAGTGCACAGATGATTTTCTTCACCGGCTGCGAGGGCGTCCGCGCCCACCGCATTTGCAAGCCCGGCGATATCCTGACCCTTTCGATTAAGCCGAAGCGGATGAAGATGCCGTTGGCGACATTCGAGGGCTCGATTCGCGTCGGCCAGGAAAAGGCCGTCATCGCCGAGGAAATCACGCTCACCTACGGTTTCATCGATGCCGCCCATTCTCCGGTCCCCATCGATGCCACGGGACACGCGGGCGGAATCAACGGCAACGTCACCTCGACGCCAGTGCCATTGCGCGCCGCGATCAACGCGTGAGCGGCGGCAACGCGTCGTCGAAACTACTCTTCGTTTTCAAAGCGGCGGCCTAATTTGGCCGCCGCTTTGTTTTCCAGGCCCGGCACCGATTGCCCGCCTCCCGCGTTGACCGCTCGGAACGAACAGCTTCACTTCGTGTTCTTCACAGGCGCATGCCCAGAGTTTTTATCACCGGCCTCGGATTTGTCACCAGCATCGGCAACGACGCGCCCACTGTTACGCGCCACCTTCGTGAGCTCCGGCATGGCTTCGAACTCTACCCGCCCTTCCAGAAACCCGAAATCCCCGTCAAGGTCATCGGCACGATCAAGGACTTCACGACCGATTCGCCCGATCCCGAGGACTGGACGTTTCCCGCCCGCTACAAACTCAAACGCGAACTCCTGCGCACGATGGCGCCCAACGGCCTCTTCGCCCACTGCGCGATGCTGCAGGCCGTCGAGGACGCCCGCCTTGCGGAGTCCGATGTTTCGAACCCCGAGACCGGTCTTTACGCCGCCTCGGCCGGTTCGCCCTACCTGCTCCACCACCATCATGATCGCCTGACGAAGTTCGGCGTCATGCGCTGCTCGCCGCTCGGGATCGTTGCCTCCATCGCCGGCACGCTGAATTTCAACCTGATCGCAGCCTTCAAGATCAATGGGGCTTCGTGTGGCTTTTCTTCAGCATGTGCCTCGTCGGCGCACGCGCTCGGCTACGCCTTCGACGATATCGCCCTCGGGCGCCAGAAGCGCATGTTCATCGTTGGCGCCGAGGACGGCAATGTGGACGCGATTCTCCCCTTCGCCGGTATGCGCACCCTTTCGCTGCAAACCGATCCCAACCTCGCCTCGCGGCCATTCGATGCGGCGCGCGATGGCTTCGTCGGCACGGGCGGCTCGGTCGTGCTTGTATTGGAAAACGAGGAAGAGGTCGCGCGTCGCGGCGTGAAACCTTACGCTGAGATACTCGGCTGGGGCCAGGCTTCCGATGGGCACAATGTCGCCATTTCGCACCCCGAGGGCAGCGGCTCGGCCGCTTCGATGACAAACGCCCTGAAGGCCGCGCGCGTCGCGCCCGCCGAAGTCGACTACGTCAACGCCCACGCCACCTCGACGCTCATCGGCGACATCTCGGAGGCGCGCGCGTTGCGCACCGTGTTCAAGGAGTCGACCGCGCGCGTCGCGGTCAGCAGCACCAAGGCCCTCACGGGCCACGGCCTCTCGCTAGCGGGTGCGATGGAGAGCGGATTTTGCGCGCTCGCATTGCAGGGCGGCTTCATCCCCGGCAACGCCCACCTCACCAAGGTCGATCCGGAGTGCGAGGGACTGAATATCCCGCGCGCGACCGAAAACCGGCAGGCCAATATCGTCGTGAAAAACAGCAGCGGCTTTGGCGGCGCCAACGTCGCCCTCGTCTTCAAGCACACGTCTTAACGCCGTGGCCGCCCCCCGCGTCTCCGATCTCTATCGCACCGCGTTTGTCACGGGTGCGAGCACCGGGCTGGGCCGCGGCATCGCCGAGATGGTGCTCGCCGAAGGCGTCCGCGTCTGGGGCCCAGCGCGCGACCCGGCGCGGCGCGCCGCGATTTACGGCCTCGCTCCGGTCGCGCTGGGATTTCGCGACGGCACC
>JANNEY010000410.1:0-21398 GCA_031379235.1 Opitutaceae bacterium
GAACAATGTAAACCGCCCGGAAGCGTTTCAAAGTGCAATCATCGGCGCTCATGGTGATTTCGTTGCGCACCTTTCTAGCCGCGCCAGTCGCATCCTCAAGAGCGGGCCCCTGCCGAATATGCGGTAGGCCACCTACATCAATCGCGGCAGGCGCGGGCCATCACGTTTTCGTTGCGGGTTGCCGTGTGGTGAATTTAGAAGCCGAAAGAGTTCGTGATGCCCCAACTGCGTTCGGGCGGGATACGGAAGGTGCCCCAAGTGCCGTCGGGGTTGGCCTTGATGGGAATGAGGGCGGCCTTCAGTTTCGGCCAATGCCCAGTTGAACTTCAAAGAATGAGTCCGCTTGCGCGGACCAATTCTCGACCGAGAACGATTGAGTCCACGACCACGGCCACCATTTCGTCACTAGTTGAGGCGGCGCAGCGTCAAGCGACCGGGATCGGGCACGGCCGGATTGAGTTCGAACACATCGCCCTTCACCCACTTCGTCAGTTTCTCGGCCAGCTCGGGCGGCAGGTCCGGTTCGTCCGCCGGCGGCATGATCCCGGTGCGGATGTTGCGCAGCGCGCGCACCCAGAGGGCGTGGTCTTTGAGATCCGCTCCGGTCGCAAACTCGTCGAGTATGACCCCGCCCTTGTCGATGCCGCCGCCGTGGCAGCCGTAGCAATACTCGTTCAGGATCGGCTTAATCTCTTTGTTGAACAAATCCAACGCCGGGTCCGCCGCGTGACCGACCACGGTCGCGCCCAAGGCGGCGAGGCCGAACCGAACAAAACGGGGAGGGGCACGAAAGGAATTCAAGGGGCGGAAAGTTTGAAGACTGTGGAACGTATTCCGCGAAAAGCAAAATCGCTGGTTACCATCGCGGAGGCCGTAATTGATTTCCACGCCGGCCGCACTATGCGTGCTTTTCCATCCAAGATTCAGAAGGTTATTTTCACACCCACCACCGGGGAGGGATCTAATTTGAAACCGCCGGCCGGTTCGAACTGGCGGCCTTGCACGAAGAGGGCGAAACGCTTGTGGAGGCGGTAGCGGACTTCCAATTCCACGTAGATTTGCTCCTTGCCGAAGACCCAATCGCCGAAGCCGTAGTCGAAGATCGCGTAAACGGAGAGCTTCGGCGTGAGCTCTTGCGCACAGTAGAAACTCACTTGGGCGTCCCGGTCGCGGCTGGCAGCCGGATAGAGTTTCAGGGCGAAGGTGTTCCCTTTCCCGAGCGAGGTGTTCCACACCACGCCGAAGCGGAGAATGCGGTCGTAGTCGGTGCCGCCGTTGCCTTCAACGGTGAGGTTCCACGCCTTCAGCCGTTCGTCGGCGAAGGCGAGCGAGTGCATGAGGCGCACTTCGCCATAGTAGGTGTTGAGGTCGAACTTCGATTTCGTCTGGCCGTAGAAATCGAAAAATCCGTAGAGCGAGAGCGGCGGCACGAGCTGCGCGCCCCCTTCGGCGCGAGCGGTGCCGATTTCGAAATCGCTGTAGTAAGCCGGCTGGAACTCGAACCAGCTCGCGCGGGTCGCCGGAGCGAAGCCGAGAAGGAGGACGAGCAGGAGGATTTTATTTTTCATGGAGAAAGTGCTTTCAAGGGGCGGCTTTGGCGAGTCCGGGCGCGGTGATGAAGCGGGTGCGGTTGACCATCGACATGCGCGCAATCTTCCAACCTTCGGCGGTGCGCTGACACCAAAACTCGTATTGGCCGAACAGCAGGGTGTTCTTCTCCGGATCGCCATTCGAGTGAAAATGCCGCGCGTGCATCGAGGCGGTCAGGTAGGCGGTGTCGCCGGTGATCGCGAAAGTTAGCGGCACGATGAGGTGTTGGGTCGCCTCGTGCCCGGCGAAAAACTTGACGAGCATCTCGCAGCGTTGGGCGACGGTTTGCTTCCGAAACGCGCCGTTGTTGTTAATCTCGTAGTCGGGCGTGAAAATCGAGGCGTGCAGCGCCCAGTCGCGCGTATCGACGCTGTAGGCGTAGGCGGTGACGACGTCGGTGAGCTCGGCGCGGTCGAGCAGATATTCGACCTTGGCCTCCACCGAGGCGGCGCGCAGGGCGGCGCGGGCGGCTTGGCGCGCGGCGACGTCCGCCTGCGAAGGCCGGGGATTGGCGTTGACGGGCTGGGCGGCGCCCGCGAAGCGCGTGGCGATCACGAGCGCAAGAGCGGCGGGGAATAGTCTCATAGTTTCGGGCCGGCGGGCGCGGCGAGTGGCGGGGATTTCTGACGTTGTCGATCAAGCAGTTCGATCCGTGGATCGCTCGAGGCGGTGGGGATCGCAAAGTTGTCTCCGAGGATCTCTTCCGCAGATCGACGAAGGCACGCGGATGCGGCTTTCGAACATCATCGCTTTACTGCCCTTGAGCGGGGGGCGGAGGTGAGTCCGGTCCGCGTCGGCGAGCAGAGCCGGCACCCATCGGCCCGACCGAACGACGCGCCCTCTCGCACCAAGCGGTCGAGGTGCGACGTATCGTATGAGATCTCGCTCGGTTTCGCACCGGGAAGTCGTGCCCCGCGGGCGTTCGTGTCCAGGGAGCCCACGCCGGCGGCGAGGATTAAAAACCATATCGAAGCGCGTGGTGGGCGCGGCGAAACCCGACGCCGCGAGGGCGAGCGGCAGGAGGGATCGGAGATACTTCACGGCGCGGCGGGCGAGACGAAAAGAGTGCGGGCGGGATCGGCCTTGAAATCGGACCAGAAGTTCTTGGCTCCGTCGTCGGGGAACAATTCGCCGGACGCATCGCGCCGCACGGCGGCGAGCACGGTGCGGGCGACGAGGCGCGGCTCGGTCTTGGCGCAGTCGAGCCACGCGGCCATCTCGGTCTGCAGGACGCCGGGCAACACGCTGTAAACGGGCAGACCGAGCGGCGTGAGTTCGCGACGGAGCGCCTGCGTGAGCGAGAGCGCGGCGGCCTTCGTCGCGGCGTATGCGGGCACATCGGCAAACGGACAGAGCGCGGCGATCGAGTTGATGTGGACGAGCGCGGCGGAGGGGCGATGGCGCAGGAGCGTCGGCACGAAGGCGCGCGTCACCGCGAGCGGGCCGCGCACATTGGTCACCCACGCGCGATCCAACAGAGCGAGCGCGCCGTCGTCGAGCAAGTCGCCTTGCTCCAGCGTGGCGGCGTTGTTCACGAGCAGGCTGACATCGGAGGCGAGTTCAGCGGCGGCGGTGATCGACGCGAGGTCGCTGACGTCGAGTGGCAGCGGCACAACGCGCGGTTCGCCGGGAAACGCCGCCGGCACCGTGGCCGGCCGGCGCACGGCGGCGTAGACGCGGCCGACGCCCAGCGCGAGCAGTTCCGTGACGAACGCATGGCCGAGCCCGCGGTTGGCACCCGTGACGAGCGCGGAGATTCCGGCGAGATTCATGCCTACTCCGTCTTCTTCGCGGCGGCTTCGGCCGCGATCTGCTTTGCAACGTCGGCGCTGATCTCGCGCCAGCGCCGCATCGAGGCGGGAAGGTATTCTTCGGGTGGGGACTTGAAACCGAAGTTGTGCAGCAAAATCGGGCCCTGGTAGCCGTGGCGAGCGACGGCGGCGACGAAGGGGCGGACATCAAAATCCCCCTCGTTGAGCGGAAGGATGATGCCGACCCAGCCCTTTCTTAGAATGGGCGCAGAGGACTCGACGCCGTTGATCGAGACGAGGGCGAGATGGGGCAAAATCTTGGCGACGATGGCGTCAAGGCGGTCGAGATTTTTGGCTTTCAGCTCGTGGCAGAGATGGAGCGAGAGTTTGATTTCGGGATACTTCACCTTTTCCCAGATTTCGAGCGACTCCTCAGCTGTCTCAAAAGTGCAAGCGTGATGCGGATACAGCACGAGTTGCACGCCGCCGGCCCGGCACTGTTCGGCGACGTTTTTCAGCAGGCTGAGAGTGACGGCGCGTTCGCCGGGTTTGCCGACAACATTGCACCACAGGGCGGCGTTCAATTCCTTGCAGATCGGGATGAACTCCTTGATGAACGCATCGTCGGCGGGCTGGTCGACACGGACCTGCCAAAAGATGGCGTAGATTTTGAACTTACCCTCGCGCACGGCGGGAACGGCGGCGAACTCGCGCAGACGCACGAGAGGGTTTTTGATCGACGTGCTGGCCATGAGACCGTCGTAGCCGGACTTCACAGCAAGATCGACCTGCTGTTGCGCGGGGAGTTCGTTGAAAGGACTGAGATTAAAGACGCCGAACGGATTCGGCAGCACGCGGTCGGCCGCGCTGGCGGCGACACACGTGCTGAGTGAGCCGAGCAAGGCAACGAGGAGCGGAAGGTATGTCTTCATTGAGCGGAGGGACGAGATTTCACGCCCTAAGACGCTTCAAGCCGCACGTTTCACTAAGGAAATACTGATTTTTTCCATCGGCCTTGGTTTGTTAAGGATTATGCGATGGGGATCTGAGTGCCATGTTTCTGAAATTCGGCGCGCTTTGTCTGGCGTTGGTTTCGTGTATTTAGTATCGCTTCACCAAACCCTGCGCCCCGATGTTAAGATCCGATCACGACCAGTGGTTTGCTGAGCATGTCCAACCGCACGAGCGTATTCTGCGGGCTTGGTTGACGCAGAGTTTCGGACCGCGGCTGGACGTCGACGAGGTCGTGCAGGAGGCATTTCTGCGCATTTTGCAGGCGCGGGACACGAGCGAACTAAGCGCCCCCAAGGCGTTTCTTTTCGCAGTCGCGCGCAATCTTGCGCTCGACCAGGTTCGTCGCTCGGCCGTCTCTCGCACGGACTCCTTAGTGGAAACGGACCTCTCAAACGTCTTAGATGACCATGCCGGCATTCCCGAGACCGTTTCCCGCGAACAGGAGCGCGCCCTCTTGACTCAAGCGATCCAGTTACTACCCGAGCGCTGCCGTCAGGTCATGACGCTGCGCACTGTCTACGGGCTCACGCAGCGGGTCATCGGAGAGAAACTCGGCATCTCCGATCGCACCGTCGCCGCCCAACTTGCGATCGGCACGAAGAAGTGCACGGACTTCATGCTCAGCCGTCTCGCCGACCGAAGGCCCTCCCGATGAAACGCCCCGAGCCAGATTCCCCGGCGGCCGAGAGCCGCTCACAAGCCGCCGCCGACTGGCTTGTGCGCAACGACTATGGCCTCACGGCCGGCGAACAGGATGAATTTCTGCAATGGCTCGCCACCGATCCCCGCCACGGCGAATGGTTCGCCCTGCATCGCCAAACCGTCGGCGACTTCAACGCGCTCGCGCACTGGCGCCCGGAACACAGTGAGGAGCCGAATCCCGATCTGCTCGCGCCAAAACGTCGGCGAATTTACTGGCTAAAGCCCGCATTGCTGGCCGCCGCTGCGGCCGTCGCAATCGGTGCCGTGTGGTGGCGGGCGAAGCCAGCGACAACGCCTGCGCCCATCGCAAACATTGAACTCAAGCGCCGCATCCTGGAGGACGGCTCGTCCATCGAGCTGAACCAACGTGCCGACGTGATGACCGCGTTCAGTGCCACCGAGCGCCGTGCAACGCTGGTCCGAGGCGAGGCGCTCTTCATCGTAGCGAAGGATCCGTTGCGACCGTTCATCGTTCGCGTCGGTGGCGTGGACGTGCGTGCGGTCGGCACGGTTTTTAGCGTGCGGCTTGAACAAGCCGCCGTTGAGGTGCTCGTCACCGAGGGGAAAGTTGGCGTGCAGCGTGTCGGCCATGCTGTTGGGCCGCTGACCACCCAGCCGCCGCTCGTGTCAGCAGGTCAGCGCGCCACCGTCTCGCTCACGAGCGCGGAGCCGCCGCAGATTGTCGCGGTTTCAGCGCAAGAGATCGCTCAGCTACTCAACTGGCAGCCGCAATTACTTGATTTTTCCTCGGCTCCGCTCTCCGTCGCCGTGGTCGAATTCAATCGCCGCAACCGCGTGCAGTTCGTGCTCGCCGATGCTGAACTCGCGGCCCTGCCCATCATGGCCTCGATCCGCTCGGACAACGTCGAGGGTTTTGCCGCGTTTCTCGCCGCAGGCTCGGGAATCCAGATCGAGCACCGCGGCGCGACCGAAATAGTCGTGCGCCGCAAGCGTTAACGCTCATCGCGCGCTCGCCGCGCGCTTTCATTTACCACTACTGCGCTGTGAATATCGACCGCGGCGAAAATTCTTTTAGTGAAACCGGCGGCCTGAAACGTCTACGGGTGCTTACTCGTGTCCCATTCATCCCCCGCCACCTGCCCGTTTGGCTGTGCTCCTGCCTCGCTGTCCTCCTTGCGGCTGGCGCTTTGCTTGCGGCCGATTCGCCACGCCCGTTCGATATTCCCGCCGGCGATGCCGCCGAGACCCTCAAACTCGCGGCCTCGCAAGGCGGGATCGAAATCGCATTTTTTACCGAGACTGTCCGCGGCGTCCGCACCGCCGAGCTGCGCGGGAAATTTCTCCCGCACGAGGCGCTCGAACGCCTCGTCGCTCACACGGGCCTCACGCTTTCCCTTAACGACTCCGTTGGCACCGTGACGGTCCTCAAGAACCCCGTCCCGCCGCTCAACCCACCTCCTGCAAACCCCACGATGAAAAGCACCCGCACCTTTGTCTCAGTTCTTACGAGCTGGTTCGCCGCCACCGCCACGACGCTAGCCCAATCTCCTGTCGTCCCGACAAAAGACGACCCCATCGAGCTCTCCCCCTTCGTGGTGAGTTCCGATTCGCAGCGGGGTTACCTCGCCACCCAAACCCTTAACGGCACGCGGTTGAAAACCGACCTCAAGGACATCGGATCGTCGCTCACGGTCTTCACGGAGGAGATGATGAACGACATCGGGGCCAACAGCATCTACGGTCTGATGGCCTTTGCGCCCAACACCGACCCGTTCGTGATGACCACTTCCGATGTCACCGGCAACGGCAACGACTTTATCAATATCCCCACCAAGTTCGTCACGCGCGGCGGTGCGAGCACGGTCATCGCGCAGGATTTCTTCTCCAGCCCCGTCCCCCAGGATCGCTTCAACACGGAGTCACTCACGTTCACGCGCGGCCCCAATGCTATTCTCTTCGGCCTCGGCAATGCCGCGGGCGCCTTTCTCTCCTCCACCAAGCGCGCCAAGCCCAAAGACGCCCTCTCGTTTGAAGAGCAGATCGACAGCCGCGGCGGCCATCGAGCGACGCTGGATATCAACCGCGTGTTGATCAAAAACTACCTCTCTTTCCGCTACGCCGGTCTTTTGGAAGGGCTCAACAGTTTTCGGATTAACGACAACACCTACCAACGCCGCCATTTTTTTACCCTGAATTTCACCCCGTTCAAGCGGACGACGCTCCGCGTCAACTACGATAAGGGCCATCTGCAACAATCGGCCGTCCGCCCCTGGCCGGATTACGATGCGGTTTCCCCTTGGCTCGCCGCCGGCTCGCCGATCATCAGCACCTTCACCAATTCGGCTGCGGGCAAACCCGCCGGCACGCAAAATTTCGCCTTCGCCGGATTAATTTCTACGGAGTTTACCCCGGGCGGCACGCCCATCCCGACGCAGACCCTGCAAAATCAGGGCCAGAGCGCACCGACGACATTTGCCAACGGCTTCCCCGTCAACGGGGCTAATTTTCGCTCCTTCATCAATCCCCGCATCTATCCGACATTCGCCAGCAGCTTTGCGAATACCGCCTACCGCCCCATCGACTACCACACGTTTACTGCGTTCTGGGAGCAGCAGATCACCAGAGACCTCTTTGTCGAATTGGCGTTTAACCGCACCAGCTACCAACAGAATTCGCTCAACGGTTTCGTCGGCCAGATGAGCTACCTCTACGTTGACCCGAATGCCCAACTGCCCAACGGCCAGCCGAACCCCAACGTGGGCAAACTCTACAGCGAGTCGCAGCCCACCCAGCTCCATAATGCCCAAAACCCCACGAATGTCCGGGCCACGACATCCTATGAATTCGATTTCGCACGGCACACCTCGGGGCGACTCGGCTTCCTTGGCCGCCACGCCGCCGCCGTCTTCATCCAGCAGGACAATTCTCCTTTTTCAGCCGCCAACAACAGCCTCGTCAACGCCACGCCTCTTGCCAAGACCGGCCCCACGGCCGCGCTCACCAACGCGGCGAATGTCATCCGTTATCGCTACTACTACGACCCAGCGAACGGCAAAGTTAGCCCCTCGGCCGGCCGGCGCTTGGAGGCGCTTCCCGACCTTTTCGCCAACGATCCGATCACACCCAATGCTTCCGGAATCACGCCAGCGTTCATGAACGTATCCGGCCCGAACGGATCCTACTCTATCGTCAAGACACGCGCGCTCGCCGCCCAAAGTTTTTTTTGGAAGGATCGGATCGTCCTCACCAACGGCCTCCGACAGGATGACCAGACGTCGTGGAATGCCCTGGCCGCCGACTTCGCCGGGCTGCGTGACGCCAATGGCGTCTACCCCAGCGCGAAGGGAGTCAAGTTGAGCGAGTTTGTTCCCCGCACTCGCACCGAGCGCGGCGGACACACCTATTCGCGCGGTCTCGTGTTTCACGCGCTTCCGTGGGTCAGCCTGAGCTATAACACGTCCACCAATTTTTCGGTGAATGCCGGTGTTAAGAACATTTTCGGCGACGTGCTTCCCAACCCACAAGGCAAAGGCAGCGACTACGGCATGAGATTTTCTTTACTCGAAAGCCGACTCTTCTTCGACCTGACCTACTACACGAACGAAAATGTGAACGCCGCCGAAAACATTACCGTCAACACCGCCGGCGATTTTTCGCAGTTTAACGACATTTGGGCAGCCGTCGCCAGTTTTACCGGCGATGCAAAATATCTTTCACCGCCCCATTCCAACCTTAGCTTCGTAAAACAGGATATCGTCTCGACAACATCAAAAGGCTGGGAGTTTACACTGACCGGGAACCCATCTAAACACTGGCGCGTGACGGTAAACGGAAGCGTGCGTGGGAATAATACGACCAGTCCGCGGGGATACTATACCAATCTGTATTTGGCGCAGTATATCCCGCTCGTGAATTCCCACCCGGAGTGGCAGAATCTCAATGCGAATGGCGTCACGGTCGCGGCCGCAGTTGCCAGTCTTCAAAACACCCTGACGAATTTCAACGCCGTCCGGAGCAGCCCGTCCGCCAACTTCGCCTCCAACTGGACACTTAATTTGATTCAGACCTATGAATTGCCGCGTGAAGCGAAAATTCTGGGCGTCCCGCTCGGTGGCATCTCGATTGGCGGCAGTATGAATGCGCGCGGCAAAGCCGTCGACGGATTCGCCGTGAACTCGGCTTTGGTTCTCGATCCGACGGCGCCCTACTACGCGCCGGGCTACACTAATTTCGGCGCGTGGGTCACCTACAAGCGCAAGCTCTTCAAAAATCGGATCGACTGGCGCCTGCAGATGAACGTTAGAAATCTTTTCGACGACAATACAATCTCACCACTGATCACCGTCGATTCACGCGACGGGAAGCACACGCCAAACGTTGCGATCTACCAGTTGAAGGAGCCGCGCACCTACCAGTTCACAAGCACGTTCAAATATTGACCGCAGCCGCCAACCCTCGCTGCCGACTATGATGATTCGTCACTGGCCGCCCGCGCTGTTTGCACTCGCGGTTTTTGATTCGTTTGCGGCGGAGACCGCGGCATCAAGCTGGACGCCGCTCCTCGATGAACGGCTCACGCAGTGGGAAACGTTTCTCGGCCGCCCGCACGCCTCGGTGACTGTGCCCGGCTAAATACTCCGAAAGCTGCTCAGCCGGGGACAACGCTATGATGAAAGTCTATGGCTCAACTAAAACCAAAATCATGAAATCGCTCCCTATTATCCTGCTGGCACTGCTCTCGTGCTTGGGTGGTAATTCCCTGCGTGCCGCTCCGCCTGATGGCAGGCCAAACATCGTCCTAATCCTCGCAGACGACATGGGTTTTTCCGATATCGGAAGTTTCGGTTCTGAAATTCCGACTCCAAATCTGGACGCACTCGCCAACGGGGGGCTGCGTTTCACGCAATTCTACAACTCCGCGCGCTGTTCGCCCACGCGGGCCGCGTTGCTCACCGGTCTGTCTCCCCATCAGGCCGGTATGGGGCGTCTCACTGTGGCAGGACGTGAGAAGAGTGACAATCCGCCGGGCTATCTCGGTTACTTGAATGACCGCTGCTTAACCATCGCGGAAGTCCTGCGAACTGCCGGCTACCGCACTTACATGGCCGGCAAATGGCATCTCGGCTCAAAAAATCAAGAAATGTGGCCGCTCCAGCGCGGGTTTGACCGCTTCTACGGGATTCTCCCCGGCGGGACCAGTTACTTTCAACCGCGCGCACTTACCCGTGACAACCAGCCTCTTCCTACCCCAACCGATAGCGACTATTACACGACCGATGCTTTCACGGACTTCGCCATTGAGACCGTGCGGGAAAACAAGAGTGACCAGCCGTTTTTCCTCTACCTCGCCTATAACGCACCGCATTGGCCGTTACATGCCCGCGCCGAGGATATCGCGAAGTTTGTTGGCCGCTATCGCGCCGGCTGGGATCAGTTGCGCGCGGCGCGACATGCCAAACAGATCGACCTCGGCATCGTGAGTTCCGAGTGGCCATTGTCCGAGCGTGACGCCGATGCGCGCGAGTGGGAGTCGCTGAGCGAACAAGAGAAGACCAACCTCGATTATCGGATGGCCGTCTATGCCGCGCAGGTGCAGCGCATGGATTGGAACATTGGCCGGCTCGTTGCCACTTTGCGCGAGCGTGGCCAGCTCGACAATACGCTGCTGCTTTTCCTTTCCGACAACGGGGGATGCGCCGAGCCCTACACGGACCTCGGAGGCCAAGTCCAGGCGAACATCAACGACCCCAAGATCGCCACCAACGTTTCCTACGGCACGGGTTGGGCCAACCTCTCCAACACGCCCTTCCGCAAATTCAAATCTATGTTGCACGAAGGCGGGATAGCCACGCCGCTCACCGTGCATTGGCCCGCCGGTCTGCAAACCAAGCCAGGAGCCCTCGATGCCACACCCGGCTATCTGACGGACATCATGGCAACCGCCGTCGCCGTCAGCGGAGCGGTCTACCCGAAAAACGTCGGCAGTCGGAAGATAGCGCCCCTTGAAGGAGTCAGCCTCGTCCCGCGTTTCGCCGCTGCGCCCGCCGCGGCCGCCCCCCGCACTTTGTATTGGGAGCAATACGGATACAAAGCCGTGCGCGCCGACAACCTGAAGGCGGTCTATGCGCCCAAGGATAGTTACGATTCCTCGGGTCTCGGCCGTTGGGAACTCTATGATCTCGCACGGGATCGCACCGAATTGCACGATCTCGCCGCGACTCGTCCTGACGACCTCAAGCGCCTCGTGGCGCAATGGGACACCTGGGCCGCCCGCGTCCAAGTGTATCCGGAACCCGGTTTCGATATCAACGGCGGTCCCGGCACCGCCTCCAAGAAAAAGGCCGCGATGGCCACTGCGGCCGTCGCGCCTACCGCGGTCACCGCGCCCGTCGCCCCGGCGCCGCCGGCTCGACCGGCAGGCATCGCCACCGCCGACCTGAGAATTCGCGACCCGTTTGTCTACGCCGATCCGGTCACGCAGACTTATCACCTCTATCGGCAGATGGCTAACGGCCGTCTCGATGGCACCAAAGGCGGCCCACGCGGCGTGGAGGTTTTCCAGAGCAAAGATCTCAAAACTTGGACCGGACCGGCGACGGTCTTCTCCGTGCCGACCGATTTTTGGGCGGACGCCGATGTCTGGGCTCCGGAGATGCACGCTTATCGCGGCAAGTTCTACCTTTTCGTCACCTTTACCGCTGCGCAGTCCCAGTCCGGGTCACCAGCAAAGAAGTCGGGGGGCCAACCCCGGCGCGGCACCCAGGTGCTCGTCAGTGATTCTCCCGCCGGACCGTTTCGCGCGTTTGCCAACCAGGCGCACACACCGGCTGAGTGGATGGCCCTCGATGGCACGCTCTGGGTCGAGGACAATGTGCCGTGGATGGTGTTTTGTCATGAGTGGCTGCAAATCGTCGATGGTTCGATGGACCTGGTCCAACTCGCGCCCGATCTCTCCGCTCCCGTGGGAACGCCGCAGCGGCTATTCAAAGCCAGCGAGGCCCCGTGGGCTGAGAATCTCCGCCAACACGGATTCAAGCGCGACGGCTACGTCACCGATGGCCCGTTCATCCACCGGACCAAGTCCGGCAAGCTGCTGATGATTTGGTCGAGCTATGGTTCCGAACGTTATGCGGTGGGCATCGCGGAATCGACCAGCGGCAAGATCGCCGGTCCGTGGGTCCAACAACCGGAGCGGCTCATCAAGGCCGACGGCGGGCACGGCATGATTTTTCGCACTTTCGAGGGCCAGCTCATGATGAGCATCCATCAACCCAACCAAAGCCCGCTTGAGCGCCTGCGGCTCATCCCGTTGGAAGACACCGGCGACACACTGCGGCTCACAGCACCTGTGCAGTGACCGGCTGATTCACTCACATCCAGGCGGCTCGCTGACAGCCTTTGCACCTAGACTGTTTTCTTCAGGAAACTGAATCCAAATGATAGCGAAGAAACCTCACCTGCTTCTATATTCGCTGCTGCTGCTGGCCCCGCTAGTTGAAATGTCCGCCGCTGAAAGCAGGCCCGACAAACCCAATATAATTTTGATTTTTGTCGACGATCTGGGCTACGGAGATCTCGGTTGCTATGGTGGAAAGCTGGTGCCGACCCCGGCGGTGGATTCGCTGGCGCGCGATGGTATTCGTTTTACCGACGGCTACGTTACCGCGCCCGTGTGCGCGCCGAGCCGGTGCGGTCTGATGACGGGCGCCTACAACCAGCGTTTTGGAATCCAGGCGAACTCCGATCGAGCGCGCTATGGGATCGGACAGCATAAACTAATGCCCCAAGCGTTGAAGGCGGCAGGCTACTCAACCGGACATATCGGCAAGTGGAACATCGGCTCGGAGATTACCGGATGTTTCGACGAGACCTACGATGTGGTCGATTGGGAGGCTGACTATTTCTCGACTTCAGATGGCAACTACCGCGGGGTGGATGATCCGGTCCACAACGATTCCGGCAAAATTCAGGGAGTCTGGGGCACGCCTCCGCCCGGAACAGAATATCTAACAGACCGCATGGGCCGTCATGCCGTAGAGTTCATCGAAAAACACAAAGCCGGGTCCTTTTTCCTCTATCTCGCGTTCAACGCCGTCCATAGTCCATTCCAAGCCAAGGCCACAGATCGAGAGCGATTCACCCACATCAAGCCGGAACCCTTGAATTATTTCGCGGCGATGCTCGCATCGCTCGATGAAAATATCGGCCGGGTGCTGGCAAAGTTGAAGACTGCGGGGATCGACGAGAACACGATCGTTTTTTTTGTCAGCGACAACGGGCCGGAGGCAGGAGCGCCCAAAATCTGGCAGGAGGGTTGGCCGAAAAACATCATTGTGGGTTCGGCCGGACCGCTCAACGGCCATAAGGGCGACTTTCTTGAAGGCGGAATCCGTGCACCGTTCATCGTCCGGTGGCCGGCCCAGCTGAAGGCGGGAGTGACGTTTAACCGTCCGGTAAGCACGATGGATATCTACCCTACGCTGTGCGCCGTCGCCGGTGCTGCAGTCCCGCCCGGCACCAAGCTGGACGGTGTGAACCTGATGCCCTATCTGCGCGGTGATCGGACTGGCGCGCCGCACAAAGCTCTGTTCTGGAAAAATGGCGAACGAGGGGCGGTGCGCGAAGGTGACTGGAAACTCGTTCTCGGAGCACCTAGCCCACAACTCTTCAATCTGGCTGCCGACATCGGCGAACAGCATGATCTCTCCGCCGCCCAGCCGGAGCTGGTCAAAAAACTGCAGCAGGAATGGCGTGATTGGAGTGCCACGCTCCCGCCACCCGCCGGCCCGCGCTCGAGGCAACCCGCCGTGGCCCCCCTCAAACCGGTCCAGCCCTAGATGAATCTGACCCACTAACGAGGAAACTGCACAACCGCTGCGACGACCTTACTGCTCGTATTTTCTGACCACTGAATGTGAAGCGATGAGCTGACTGTAGCTATAGAATCAACAAATGAATACTTCTCACCTGATTTTCGCCGTAGGCAGTTTGCTCGGCTCTGCCCTCATCGGTTGGGCTAGCGAGCATGGCCCTGCTGCCGAAATTCGGGCGACCAAACCCAATTTCATCGTCATTCTTTCCGACGATCAGGGATGGGGCACGACTTCGGTGCGCATGGATCCGCTCGTGCCGGAATCGAAGAGCGATTTCTTCCAAACTCCGAACATCGAGCGGCTGGCGGCGTCGGGCATGAGGTTCGCACAGGGCTATGCCTCACACTGCAACTGCTCGCCTAGCCGTGCCTCGTTGCAAACGGGACGTTCGCCTGCGGCCTTGCATCTGACCGATATCATCGAGCGCAACGGCGGGCCCAATTATGTGGGCAACAAACTGATTCCACCGCGCCACATCTCGGCGCTTCCGCCGGGCGAGACGACGATCCCAAAACTGCTCAAGGCGCATGAGGCCACCTATCGCGCCGCGCATTTCGGCAAATGGCATCTCGGCGGCGGCGGCCCGGAAAAATTCGGCTACGACGTTTCCGACGGAGCTACGGGAAACGCAGAAGGCTCCGCCAAGGACAATTTGCCGGACGATCCCAAGAAAAGTTTCAGCACCACGCGCAAGGCCATCGCGTTCTTGCAGGAGCAGGCCAAAACGGGGCATCCGTTTTATTTGCAGCTTTCTTACTACGCCACTCATCTCTCAAATCAATCGCTGACAACCACTAGGGAGCAGTTCCAGAAAGCGCCCAAAGGCGCGCGCCACGACAATGTGCCTTTTGGTTCCATGTTGTTTGATCTGGACGTAAGCATCGGTCAGCTGCTCGACGCGATCAAGGCGGCGGGCATTGGTGACAACACTTACATCATCTACACGGCGGATAATGGCTGCCTTCCCTCAGGCGATCCGGCCAACATCAACGGCCCCGTTCGCGGCTACAAAGCCTCGATTTGGGAAGGCGGCATCCGTGTGCCGTTCATGGTCGCCGGGCCGGGAGTGAAACCCGGTTCCGTCAGCCGCACGCCGGTGGTGGGCTACGACATTCTCCCTACCATTTGCGAACTCACCGGCATCAGTGCCTGGCCAAAAACAGTGGAAGGCGGTTCCATGAAATCCGTGCTGCTGGGCGATGGTTCGGCGGCGGTGAAACGACCGGCTGAATTCTTGGTTTTTCACTGGCCGCATTATCAGCATGACAAACTCAGCACGCCGGACACGACGATTCTCGCGGACGGCTGGAAGCTGCATTACTGGTGGGAAAACGGTAGCGTCGAGCTTTACCATCTCGATCAAGATTTGGGCGAAAAAAAAGACCTCGCCAGCGAACAGCCGGACCGTGCCGCCATCATGAAAACGACCTTGGCAAACTATCTGACCGCGATTCACGCGCAGTTACCGGTGCCCAATCCCACCTATGATCCCGCCAAGGATCCGGCTTTGAAGAGCAAGGGCGGCAAGCGCGACGATTAGTATTCAAAGGCGAAGTATCAAACTCTCGAACAAACGACAAAGACATAAGCAACTTAAGCAGATTCATGAAAACAACGGCTCTTTATATCTCTCTGATCGCCTCGCTGAGCTTGGTTGGCCCCTTGCATGCGGCCTCCACAAGCACTGTGCAGAAACCCAACATCATCTTCATCCTCGCCGATGACCTCGGGCTCGACAACTTGAGTTGTTACGGCTCGGACATCCATCAGACGCCTCAGATTGACAAGCTCGCCGCATCGGGCACGCGCTTCGAGACGTGTTATGCCTCGCCGGTGTGCGGGCCGTCGCGCTGCGCGTTGATGACGGGACGCTACGCGTTTCGCACGGGCGGTTTGAGCAACAATTCGTGGGCTGCAGGCGGGGGCGGACAGGGAGCGAAGTCGAAAGACGAGCAGCCGATGGCAAAACTCCTCAAGCAGGCCGGCTACGCGACTTGCCAAACCGGCAAGTGGCGGCAGATGGGCGAGACGCCAAAAGACTGGGGCTTCGATGAATACTGCACCGACCCGACGGGGACCGGTTGGTATTGGGAGGACAGCTACATTAAAAACGGCCAGACGATTGCCGGCGCCCACTACAATCCGGATGTCATCCAAGAGTTCAGTCTCGACTTCATCCGGCGCAACAAGGAAGGCCCGTTCTTCCTCTATTATGCGATGCACCTCGTCCACATACCGACGCTGCGCACCCCGCTTTCTCCGCCAAAAGACGGCCGCGAGCGCTATCAGGACAATATCGCCTATATGGACAAACAGGTCGGGGAACTGCTCGCGGAGTTGGACAAGCTCGGCATCCGCAACAACACGCTCGTCATTTTTACTGGCGACAACGGCACTTTGGGCGGTGCCGACGGTTTCGCGTCACCGGTTCGCGGGCGGATGATCAACGGCTGGAAAGGCTCGATGTTAGAAGGCGGCTCACGCGTCCCATTCATCGCGAGCTGGCCCGGCAAGACACCCGCCGGCGCAGTAAGCAAGGATATCGTGAACTTCACCGACATGCTCTCCACGTTTGTAGAGCTCGGGGGCGGTGCACTGCCAAAAGATTTCAAATACGACAGCCGCAGTCTCGCGCCGCAGCTCCGCGGCGAAAAAGGCAACCCGCGCGAATGGGCTTATGTGCAAAGAGGCGCGAATTGGTTCGTGCGCGAGTCGGGTTTCAAGATGAACGAAAATGGAGAGCTTTTCGACATGAGTGACGCGCCCTTCGTCGAGAAGCCCGTGTCCGTCAGCGCCGACACCGACGCGAGCAGGGCCGCGCGCGCCCGCCTCACCGCTGTCCTTGCCGAACTCAACCCCGCCGGCGGCAAAACCGCCAATGGCACCGCCACCGAGAAGAATAGCGGCAAGAAGAATAAGAAAGCCAACCGTCAAGAGAACTGACCATCTTGAATCCCCTACCGTGAATGGAGTCCCGCACCAGCGGCTCGCTCAAGGGCCTAGCCCCCGGCGAGAGTGCAACCTTTGACATCGCCAGCGGCGGTGCGTCGCCCCGCTTCGCCACCATAAGCGACCGCTTGGTGACAGGACAGGCCATCGAATTTGCAGCCGACTTGTAACCCTTGAACCACGAAGGCTCCCGAACCAAACGAATCATGAAACGAAAAATCACCTTAGTATTTGCCAGCCTCTGGCTGTTGTCACTGGGCGCGCTCTCTGCCGCCGAACCGAAACCCAACATTATCATCATTATGGTGGATGACATGGGCTTTTCCGATCTGGGCTGCTACGGCTCGGAGATTCCTACCCCGAACTTGGATGCGCTGGCCGCCGACGGTTTGAAGTATAAACAGTTTTACAACACTGCGCGCTGCTGCCCTTCGCGGGCGGCGTTGTTCACCGGCTTATATTCGCACCAGACCGGCGTCGGCAATATGATAGGAAACTTAGGTCAACCCGGTTATGAGGGACGTTTGAATAAATCGTGCGTGACGATTGCGGAAGTGTTGAAACCGGCGGGTTATTTTACCGCGATGTCGGGCAAGTGGCACGTGGGTCATGAGCAAGGTGTCACGCCGTGGGGCCGTGGCTTTGATCGCAGTCTGGTTAACCTGAATGGCGGCAATTATTTTTCCGGAGGCGCAAAAGGCAGACCTCGGTTGTATCTCGGTGATCAACTGATTGCCGACAATGATCCACGTTTGCCGGAAAATTGGTATTCCACGGATTTGTGGACGACGTTTGGTTTGAAGTTTATCGACGAAGCGTTGGCCGCAAAGAAACCGTTCTATCTCCATCTTTGCCATAATGCGCCGCATTTCCCGCTGCAAGCACCCGCAGATGAAATTGCCAAATTTCGCGGCCAATACAAATCGGGCTGGGACAAGCTGCGCGTCGCCCGGAACAACAAGCAAATCCAACTGGGTGTGGTGGATTCCGCGTGGCCGATTTCGCCCCGCCCAAACGCCGTCAAGGCCTGGGACTCGTTGACCCTGGCGCAACAGGATCGGTTCGATCATATCATGGCGGTTTATGCCGCCTGCGTGGCGCTCTTGGACAAGGCCGTCGGCGACTTGGTGAGCGGCTTGAAGCAGCGCGGCCAGTTGGACAACACCGTCATTTTCTTCATGAGCGACAATGGCGGCTGCGGGCAGTCCGGACCGGATGGCAAGGATGTCGGCGATCCGACGGAGTATTCGTCACAATGGTGGTGCGGCGAGAGCTGGGCGAATGTGCAAAACACCCCGTTGCGTCGCCATAAACGTTTCACGATGGAAGGCGGCATTTCGTCGCCTTTCATTGTCCATTGGCCGACGGGCATCGCGGCGAAAGGCGAGTGGCGCAATCAGGTGGGCCATCTCATCGACATCATGCCTACCTGCGTTGAACTCACCGGCGCGACGTATCCGAAGGAGTTCAAAGGCAACACCATTTTGCCGATGGAAGGCAAAAGTCTGGTCGGCACGTTTACCAATCAGCCGCTGGTTCGCGATGCGTTGTTCTGGGAACACGATCGCAATGCCGCCGTGCGCGTCGGCGATCTGAAACTTGTCCGCACGGGCCGAGAATCCGCGTGGGAACTTTATGACCTCGCCAAAGACCGCACGGAATTGCGCAACCTTGCTGCTATTCAACCGGCGAAAGTAAAAGAACTCGCCGCCAAATGGGAAGCGTGGGCGGTGCGCGCCCATGTAGTGCCGTATCCGGTTATGGGGGCGGCCAAGAAAAAAGCCGCTGACGAAGACGCCCTATAAAGTCTACTTAGCTTTGATATGGCCAAGGTTCCGGCTTCGAAACGCAAGTGTGGCATGCACGCCAATCAGAAGTCTGAAGCGGTGGGGTGACCGCATGAACGATCAAAATCCAAAGATACCACAAGAAGGTGTCATCATGAAAGACGCCGCGCCAAGAACCGAATCATCAACCCAACTCCGAAAAGCAATTTCCGGCGGTTCCCCGAAAGAAAACATCCGAACCAAACGAACTATGAAACGAAAAATCACCTTACTATTTGCCGGCATTTTTCTGTTACCACTCGCCGCGCTCCCTGCCGCGGAGCCTAAACTAAACGTCCTGCTTATCCTGTCGGACGACCACAGCTACCCGCACGTCGGCTGTTACGGGAACAAGGACATCATGACGCCCAATCTGGACAAATTCGCGGCGGAAGGGATGCGTTTTAACCGGGCCTATGTGACGTCTCCGCAATGTGTGCCATCGCGTGCGAGCATTTTCACCGGGCGCTCGCCGGTGGACATCGACATGGCGCGCTTTTCCGCACCGCTGCCCCGAGCCATCAAGACGTATCCCGAGGCGTTGCGGGCGGCAGGCTGGTTCACCGGAGTCGCGGGGCGCTCATATCACATGGATGGCGAGACTGGCGGGAACACTCCGGAAACGCAGGTGGTGTTTAGGGAATATAAACTCAAAACCTTTCCCGATCGGCTCGACTATGTGAAGGCTGGCATCGGCAGTGATGTCCAACTCACGCAATTCCGCGAATTTCTTGACCAACGGCCCGCCGAGAAGCCCTTTTTTCTGCAACTCGGGTCCAACGACCCGCATCGTCCGCTCAACACCAAAGGCCCGGTGAAACACGACCCGGCGAAGCTCACCCTGCCGGCCCATTATCCCGACACGCAGCTTGTGCGGGAAGACTTCGCAAACTACTACGATGAGATTGCGCACTTGGATGTGTTCATCGGAAATGTGATGGCGGAGTTGGATAAGCGCGGCCTGGCGTCGAGCACGATCATCGTCTTCATGGGTGACAACGGCGCCTCGCAATTCCGCGGCAAGGGCACGCTTTATGAGTTTGGCATTCACGTGCCCCTGATCGTGCGCTGGCCGGGTAAAGTGCAGCCGGGTTCGTCCACGGCGGAATTGATCAGCGGCGAAGATCTTGCGCCCACGTTTCTCGAAGCTACCGGTCTGCCGGTGCCGCCGGAGATGACGGGGAAAAGTTTCGTGAGGTTATTGCGCGGCGAGCCATTCGCTGGGCGGCAGTTTATCTTCGCTGAACGTGGCGCGCACGGCGCAAGCCTGCCAGGCAATAGCGCGGTTTTCGATCTTGGCCGCGTCGTAGTAAGCAAGACCCACAAACTCATCTACAATGCGCTTGGCGAGCTACCCTATTGGCCCGTCGATTTCGCCGGCGAGGGCTTTTGGAAGGAACTCGTTCAAATGCACAAGGCCGGGAAGCTTGAGGAAAAGATCGACACGCTCTACTTCGCCCCGACGCGTCCGATGTTCGAATTTTACGATCTCGAAAAAGATCCCAATGAATTCAACAACCTCGCGGGCAACAAAGACGCCGCGCGCGTCGAACGCGAACTCAAAGCTGCGATGCAGGAATGGATGATCCTGCAGCGCGATTTCATACCGCTGCCCGTGCCGCCCCCAAATGGGCGGAAACCATAATTTAGAATAGAACATCCTCATTATATGCCGCACGTCATAAAACTAATCCTCGTCGCGCTTACGCTCGCGTCGCCAGCCGCACTCTGGGCAGCGGAACTGGCGAAGTCCCCGGCCAAACCCAACTTCATCGTCATACTATCGGACGATCAGGGTTGGGGCACGACTTCGGTGGCCATGGATCCGCTGGTGCCGGAATCGAAGAGCGATTTTTTCCAGACGCCGAACATCGAGCGGCTGGCGGCGTCGGGCATGAGATTCGCGCAGGGTTATGCCTCGCATTGTAACTGCTCGCCCAGCCGTGCCTCGTTGCAAACGGGACGTTCACCGGCGGCCTTGCATTTGACCGACATCATTGAGCGCAACGGCGGCCCTGGCTATGTGGGCAACAAATTGATTCCGCCGCGCCACATCTGGGCGCTGCCGCCCGACGCAACGACGATTCCTGAATTGCTCAAGGCGCATGATGCCGCCTACCGCGCCGCGCATTTCGGTAAATGGCATCTCGCCGGCGGCGGCCCGGAAAAGTTTGGCTACGATGTTTCCGACGGGGCTACGGGAAATGCAGAAGGCTCTGCTCGCGGAAATTTACCGGACGATCCCAAGAAAACTTTCAGTATCACGAGCAAGGGCATCGCGTTCTTGCAGGAGCAGGCCAAAACCCGGCGTCCCTTTTATCTACAGCTTTCCTATTTCGCCACCCATCTCTCGAATCAATCGTTAACAAGCACCAGGGAGCGGTTCCAGAAAGCGGCCAAAGGCGCGCGCCACGACAATGTGCCTTTTGGTTCCATGTTGTTTGATCTGGACACAGGCATCGGTCAGTTGCTCGACGCGATCAAAGCGGCGGGTATTGGGGACAACACTTACATCATCTACACGGCCGACAATGGTTGTATTCCCACGAACGATCCGGCCAACATCAATGGCCCCGTTCGCGGCTACAAAGCTTCGGTCTGGGAGGGCGGCATCCGCGTGCCGTTCATGGTCGCCGGCCCAGGTGTGAAACCGGGTTCCATCAGCCGCACGCCGGTGGTGGGCTACGACATTCTGCCGACGATCTGCGAACTCGCGGGCATCAGCGCCTGGC
>JANNEY010000442.1:0-45863 GCA_031379235.1 Opitutaceae bacterium
GCGTGCCGTCCGGCATGCCGACGACGGCGAACTCCGCCTCGGCGCTCTCGCCCGGGCCGAGGCTGCGCGGTCCGTTGGCTATTGATTGCTCGAACTTCTCGTTCGCGACCCGGGCCGCAAAGGTGCTCGGCGCGAGATCAACCGTTCGGTCCGTGGAGTTCTTGAGCCGGAGCAAGAACACCACGGCGTCCTCCTTGGAGAAGCGATAGACCTCCTGCACGGTCACCTCCACGTCGGGCAACTCGACCTTTCGGTTCTGCGCCCGGAGGGTCACGCCCTCGACTGCCTTCGGCAGCGACTTCGCCAACACCGGATAGGCCCGCGCGCGGTCCAGCAAGCTGAGCCCGATGCGGGGCGAGAACTTCACGGGCTCCGGCGGAGTCTCCACCCGCACCGCCGCGGCCTGCGCCACGGGCCGGAATATGACGCTCGCGGTGGAATCGGCCGCGACCGTGCGAAGGTTGAGCACATAGGCGGAGCGGTCGTAGATTGCGGTCAATCGCGCGACGGCCTCCGGCTGGAGACTGCGCACCAAAATGAAGTTCGATCCGGGAGCATGGGAGACATGAAAGCGCAACGGCGTCCCTTCCTCGACCTCCACGGATTGCTTCCCGCCCTCGATCAACATGTCCGCTCCCGCCACGGCAGTGATCGGACCGGGGAACATGACGGTGGTGACCTCGCGGGACA
Organism: Opitutaceae bacterium; assembly: GCA_031379235.1. Taxonomy (GTDB): domain Bacteria; phylum Verrucomicrobiota; class Verrucomicrobiia; order Opitutales; family Opitutaceae; genus ER46. The sequence goes on from JANNEY010000442.1 coordinate 691, forward strand.
CCTGCAGGTCCACCGCCTGCTTCGGATCAAGCGTCGCCTCGCGGATCGCTTGCGCTGCGAGCGCCGAGGCGAGGCCGATGAAGAGTGATAGGGATTTCAACATGGCGCGTCCTCACGTCTTGATGGGCTCCACTTGGAACGCGGCGACCGCGGTCGGAAACCGCCCGTTGCGGGTCAGGTCCGGGTTGACCAGGAACTTGAATTTCACCCGATAGCGGAGCACCTCCGTGATCGGCGCGCCCTGATACGAGCCGACGCGGATCAGCTGCACGTCGGCTGACGTATAGAAGGCATTGTCCCGCGTGCTCAGAATCTCCGGCACGCCGACCTCCACTTTCTGATGGAGGGATTTGGCTTCGAATTCAGGCTTGGTCCGGTTGAGCGAAGCCTGTGCGGTCTGCGCCGCTTCCCGGAGGAAAAGCTGTTTGAACAATTCAGGATTGTCCAAGCCCGCCGGGTTGCGTTCGAAGAGCGCCTTGCACGCGAGCTTCGTCTGCATCGCGTGCAGGTCTTTCGCCTGCTGAATGTCCACGACCGGCGACACGTAGTAGGTGCCTAGGCTGTCGATCATCACGACCTCGCGCTTGCGGGTCAGTTGCTCGACGAGTTGATGCCGGTCCCACGCCGACCAAACCCACGCGGCCACCGCGATCAGGAACCAGATCAACGACTGACGACGCTGCCGATCAAAGATCGCCAGCAGCGACGATTTCGGTTTTCCGAAGGCCGGTGCGGACCGAGGCGCGACCGGAGCGGTGGTTTCTGCGTTGGCGACCATGTGGATTATTTCTTCTGCGATTGGATTTTCGGAGGCGTTGGGATTTTAGGAGGAGGCGCTTTTTCTGACGCTTCATCGGCGCGTATCATGCCGATCAACGCGCGTGCGATTTTCTTCTCCGCCGCAAGGATGCGTCGGTGGGCTTGGGTTGATTCGGCCGAAGCTTGGGTGATTCGTTGGCTAAGACTTGGCATTGGATTCAATGTCCACAGCGGCTTGATTGGGGTCGTCTTGATGTGGCTGTTTGTCGAAACCGCTTCGACTCCGCTGACGACCACGGACATGTTTGGAAAACTCCGAGGCAAAGGCTTCACTCGCTTCCGCACGCTGGCGCTGTGCGGAGGCTGACGCCTCAGCCGCCGCCGTGTGTCGGCGCATGAAAGAGCCGCCATAGAATCCGGACATACCGCCGATCGCGGAACTGGTGGTGCGAGCGGACGCGCCACCGCGCGCAGCAGATTCACCGCCGGCAGCCACCGCACCACCTGCCGCCGCCGCCATCACAGCCGCCGCACCAGCGCCTCCGGTTGCAGCGGACACGGCAGCGCCGACTCCGCCGGAAAATGCAGATTGCAACACGCCACCGACGCCTCCCGCCATGGCGGCAGCCGGATTGGCTCCCATCAGCAAAACCTTTGTCGTGACCCATGGCGCGAGGGCGGAGCTGATAAGCATCCACGAACCGACCAAGAGGATCGTCAAGGCGGGGGCCGCGAGCGGAGCACCCGTTGCAATGACCGGGACGAGATTCGCGGTCGCCGCAGCGTCCAACAACGCGTTGGTGACCACCGCCGCCATCACCCAGCCGAATGGCCAGAATACGAGGGCCACGAGCCCCAGAATGTATTTTTGTGCTACGCCGACCATCGGTCGCAGCATGAATAGCGATAAGAACAGCGGGCTCAGCGACCAGCCTGCCGTCAGCAGCACACCACCGATGAGTTTCACGACATACTGCACACCCCACGAGAGCCAGCCGAAGAGCCAAAGGAACGCGTATGAGATGGCCGTGCCGATGGACTTGGTCCCCCAGATAATGTCCCAGACACTCGAATTCGGGTTGGCCGCCGTTTTTCCCGCGACGAATACGATGAAGCGGTCATCAACCTTCGTGGGATCGACGCCCATCATGGCGGCAAAGGCGAAAACGATGTCGCTGAGCCGCATTAGCCACTCGCGGAGGAAGACGGTGCTCAGTCCGATGAGAAATACCTTCGCGAGCAGCCAGATGAAGGTGCCTGCATCCGGTCGGCTGCGCACAGTATGAACGACGAGGCCGACCGAAACGATGGCACTCGCGAGATAGGCGCACCCGCCCCACAACGTGGACAAGCCATCGAAATAGGTTGCGGGAAGGATAGTGCCAGCAGGTGCGGCCATTTTTTGAGCGGCGCTAAGGATTGGCTTTCTTTGGTTCAGGTGCCGGCTCGGATTTCTTCCCGGGCTCGTTCAATTTGAAGAACGGGGCCGATTTGAAGGCCTTGGGCAGCGCGTCCATTTCCTTGCGAGCGGCCTCGGCTCGCACCTTGGCCTCTGCTTCCTCTTTTGCGCGGCGCGCCTCCCTTTCCCGGTCCGCGCAGCCCACGGACAACAGGGCCAAAAGCACCACACCGGTGACGAATTTTGTTATCATGGCAGGTTGTGATCAGACGGTTCTGAAGTCTCGGCCGGTCATGGTGACAACGAACGCTCGGTCACGTATTGCAGCAGGCATTCGTAGCGGGGTTTGAAGGCCGTCGAGAGTTTCTTGACCTCCTGTTGGGCGAGTTGACGCCGAGCCTCAGCCTCGGCGTCGCTTTGGGCATTGCTCATCGCGGTTGCCTCCGCCGCCTTCACCTGGACCTGTGCCGCGCTCAACACGACCTCGGCATCGACCGCGGAGAGCTGACCATACTGTGCGTTCAGCACCGCTTCGAGTTTCTGTTCCTCGGCCTCCGTTGTTGCCGCCTGCAATGCCTCGCTGGTGTTCGCGATGGCCCGCTTCAATTCTTCGCGACGGGTGTAGACGTCGCTCTGCACCGCTTTGAACTCATCGACCGTCACGATGATGTCGTGCGACTGTTTGAAGATCTGGGGGTCGCGGGCGATCGGGACCCCGTCGAAATCAGGGAACTGCACCTGAACCTCCGGGAAAATCCCACCGCGCGAGTCACCGAACAGGCCGCGCCCATCGACCCGGGCAAGCCCCTCCGCCCATTTCCTGACCTGTGTCGGCAGGCTGAGATCGGCGCGGAATTCCGGGAATCCTATTATGCTACGCACGGTTGCCATGTCGCCCATGCGTTTGAGCTGCGTTTCAAACTGCCGGATTTGCTGCACTTGATTCTCGATCTGCGCCGCCTGCTTCGCGATCTGCTCTGTCATCGCGGCGTAGTTCGTGATGCTCTGCGCGAGATTCGCGAAATCGAATACCACAAGCTGCGCCGACGCGGTGACCGTCGAGACCGCCACCATGATGATGAATGCAAATGTCTTATTCATGAGCCAGTCTCCTCCTTGGGCACCACTACGCGGATGACCCGTTTGGTGGGTTCGCGACGCACGCCGTCGCGATCGCTTGGTGGCACCGGGATTTCGTAGTAGGCCTCTTCGTAACCGTCATCCGTTCGGGGCCGCTGGTTGTCGCGCGCGATCCAGTATTGCTGCTTCACCGCGTTCGACTGGCCTTTCTCGTAGCCGGCCAGAAATGCCTCCTGCTGCGCCTTGTTGTTGAAATAGTTGATGGACTCCCCGACCACGAAGCCCGCCGCCGCACCGACGGCGGCGTTCTTGGCTTTGCCGTCACCCTCCCGGGCGCCGATATATGCGCCGCCGGCCGTCGTGGCTGCGGTCGTGGCAAAGTCGCGCGTCCGCCCGGCCGAATCGGCGCTCGCCGTCGCACAGCCCGGCATGATGAGGACAATCAGAATCACAAACAGCAGGCCGATCAGATACGGCTGCGAGAACGAGAGACTGTCTAGGAATCGTTGCATAAGTTGCCTTGGGTTGAGATCAGGATTCGTTGATCGTGAGTTTGAGTTCGTGATGTTGCGCATGGCCCTGACGCTGCCCCTCGCGCGCACCCATCCGGTCGATCGAGTGGGCGATGAAAATGCGCGCCTCCACCCGCCCTTCGAGAAACGCGACAACGTCCGCCTTCATCCGCAGGCGGTCGGACGGCAGGAGCAGATGGGTTTCGAGGACCGCCTCGACTTCGGCGACTTCCTGCTCATCCACCGGATCGCGCTCATCCCGTTCGTCAATCCGCTCCGCGTAGGGCGCGAGGCGTTCGAACAAGCGGTCTTCCTCGACCCTCTCGTATCCCGCCTGAAGTAGATCGAAGCCCGAGCGGCTGACCATCACCTCGGTTGGCTCACCGGACCGCACCGCAGTCGCGGCATCCCCGACCGTCGTCTCCCGCTCCATGAGCCGGAAGATCAGGGCGTCGTTTTCAATCGCGGCCTCGATATGCCGGTGACGGTTTACGAGCTGAGATGCGGAACCCGGCGAGTTCGTCTCGGCCTTTCGTGTGACCTGCACGTCCGGAAGCTGCACCAGCACGCGCGGCAGCGGCACGACCTCGCCGGCCGTGCCACGATGCTCGTCCCGGTAGCTGCGGCCGAGCCCCAGCATCCGCAGCGCCTCGCGTTGGATTTCCTCGTTGGTTTTCATGGCTTCAGGCGTGGGCGATGATGGCGTCCACCACGTTACCGTTTCCGCGCAGCGCCTTCGCGCGCTGATCGAAATGCGCGCCCGAGCTCGACGCACAGTAGAGCATTTCGCGCGAGGCGACGTTGCGCATGGTCACGATCAAGGGACGGCGTTCGTCCGTGTGATAGTAGGTGAACTGAGAATACTTCGTCCCGACCAGCTTCTCCGGTTCGGGGTGACTCATGACGGCATCCTTCGCCGCTTCGGGGATCGGGAAGTCCCGGCTCAAATCCTCGATGTCGGAGCGGTCGCTCTGGCGGAGTAGGAAAAGAATCCGGCTGTTGCCCAGGACCGCGGCACGGATGTCGGACGCCTTGAACTGCTCGTAGTTCTGCACGGTCGCGACGTTCCAGACATTGTATTTGCGGAGCTGTTGGTAGGACTCGCGCAGCACCTTCTTGCCGGACGGCACGAGCGAGAAGCGCGCGACTTCCTCGAAGATGTTCCGCTTCCGCAGCGCACGCGGCAGCCGCATCATATGCGACCGGGTATAGTTAGCGATCAGGAAGGCCGCGGCCGCCTTCAGCTCTTCCGCCGACTCGGGAATGTAGCCGAGTTCGAAGTGCGCGATCTTGCCCGTGAGCGAAACATTCGAGACCCCATCGAAGAGTTCACCGTAGCTGCCACCCGCGGACCACGGCTCCAGGAGCGTGCCTAGGTAGCGCATTTCCTCGGCGTGCGGCCCGGACGCCTCGGCCGAAAGCAGTTCCTGCAACTGCCCATGGTGCGGCATTTCGGCCGGCGTGAGCCGTGCGAACACGAGGTCGCGGACTTGTTGCGCGCCGGCCCCGTCCTTCGCGAACCGGACCACGTCGCCTTCGTCGGGCGCAGCGGCGTAAGCCGCCGCCTCATCGCCCCGATGCTGTTCCCATTCGGCGAACTCGAGGAACGCATCGAGCCCCGTCGCCTGCGGCCCCATCCGGGTCCGACGATACAAGTCGAGGGCGTAGGCCCGGCGGGCCATGGTCACCGTTTCCTCGGGGTGCCGGTTGAAATACCACCGCGCGAAATCCTCGTAGAGGCGTCCGATGGCGTTCGCGAGGAGCGCCTGCCGCAGCTTGTTGCGGTCTTCGTCTTTCGACTGCCCCACCATGAGCATCGGCAGCGCCGCCGCCGCGCTCAGGTGCAACCCGGACAGCGGCAGGCCCCGCGTATCGAGGTAGTTCATGGTCAGCTTGCCGTTCGCCTGGACGATGATCGGCTCCGCAGACGGATCGACGGTCTTGGCGTAGGTGGTGTAGGACTCACCTTCCTCCACGATCATCGTGTAGGCGTAGAACGGTTCCGTCTGTGTCAGAATATCGATGACGTTGACGCTCTTGCCGGAACCTGTGGTGCCGATCACGACCGCGTTTTGGGGCGTCTGGTTGTTGCCTTCACCGACAAACGTCCGTCCGCCAACGAGATTTCCGTTGGGTCCCTCGAAAATGAACTCCGCCTGATCGAGGTGGCCAACCGGGGTGGACGAGAAGGGCAGGATGTTCGCGACGAGCGCGTCGTCGTAGTGATGCCAGAGGGAATCGTAGCGGCTGAACGACCAACCCGGCCACGTGCAGTAAAAGAAGTTTCTCGCGGAGGGTTCGAGGGCGGGCTCGTAGGCCTGCGCCCGTTCCATGCTGCCGACCGCGGCCTTGAGCGCGGTCAGCTTCGCCCGGAGATCCTCCCGGTTCCGATCCCACGCCCGGATAATATATTGGATGCGGTAGGGTGAATTGTCGCCGTTGCTGTAACGGGCGATCTTCGCGGCCTTCGTGCGCAAGGCCGCGAGCAGCTTCACCTTCTTCAGGCTCTCGTAGTCGCCCTCGACGCGGTTCAGCTCCTTCTGCTCCTTCTCGATCAACTCCTCCACGTCGACGGACTCGACGTTGACCGTGATCGCGTAGTCCCGGAATCCCAACTTCGTCAGCAGGTAGGCGAGAGTCGGGCGCGTCCGCTTCGGCAGCGACTTGAGCACGAGCATTCCATGGTAGCAGCCATCAAGGTAGAAGCCCGTGTCCGGCTTCTCCAGCGGACGGCCTTCGCCGAGCCAGCAGTTTTCCTGGATCGACTTCTGCGGATCGAAGAACTCCAACGGATCGGCGACCTTCTGTTCCGGCAGCGAGGGATTGAGGAACTCCAGGTAGTGCTGGAAGTGATCGGCATCGGTCATTGGCCGCACCTGTCCCCCGCTCCCGCCAAAGAGCGCCTGCAGGAACTGCCCGATCTGGTTGAACTGCTCGGCGTAGGTGCCGAGCAAGGCCTCCTGCGTGAGCCGGCCGGCATGCTTGCCCAGCGCGGCCGCATCGACCGGCGTGGTGAAATACAAACGAAGACGCTCCCGCCGGAGGGCGCCGGATTCGATCATGCGCCAGTAGCGCACGAACCGCTCGTTGCGCTGACGCTTGCTCCATTCATTCTTTGCGTGCTTGGCCGTGTCTTCGCGGTAGCGTTGGAGCGGCTTCCGGAAGTCGGAATCGTTCGTCCATTGCACCTGCATCCGCCAGCCGGGTTTGAGCACCGACAGCAACGCGACCAGATCGGACTCGAATGCGTTGTGGTGGACCGGATCGGCGTGCTCTAGGTCGGGTGAAATGACCTCAAATCCTCGCGCGATGAAGCCGCCGCGATGGAGGCCTTCGAAGACAATCATGTCTTCGCCGAAATAGCCGTCTGCGGGTTCGGTTCTCATGCGACTTCCTCCCCGCGTTCCGCCAACACTTCTTCCAGCATGTCCTCCGTGACCGTGAGTTGCTCCTGCAACCGCTCGTGGTCAGCGCGCGCCACCACAGGTTGCTCGCGCTTCTTCAGCTCGGCGTCCTTGCCGCCGGAAGTCTCGCTGCCCGGGCGATCGTTCGCGCCGGGATGCCGGGCCAGCCCCGCACCTGCCCGGTGCGGACGCATCTCCAGCTCGCCCGCGTCCGCCTCGGGAGCCATCGGCGACCCGGCGACGGCGGAGGGATTCGCCGGCCGCCGGGCCCGCGGGCCGAATTGGAAGGAGAGCAGTCCCGACTCGACAAATGCGGATTCGAAGAAGTCGGTGTCGTAGTGCTCCGGCTTGTTGTTCTTCAGCGTGAACACATACGTGACCGACAGCGCACAGAGCACGACGCCCATCAGTAGGCACAACAGCAGCGATACCCCGAAGATCCCCCAGAGGAAGATCACCATCAGGATCGTCGCGCCTCCGGAACCCAACAGATACCAGCCGGAATTCCCGGTCATGCCCAGGAACTCGCCGGAGGACTGGGCGCCTTGGTTGGCGTCGTGCTCATTGAGGTGCGTGCCGTTCATGGGATCGGAGCGGGTTGGGCCCGGATCAGGGGGCGAAGGTGCCGACGCCCGACGCTTCGAGTCCCATGTTGCTCCACATCGTGCGCACGATGGCGAAGGCGAGTCCGCTTACCATGGCCCCCGCGAACGCCCACTTCGCGATGGATTGCCGTCCCATCATCATGGCGACACCGGCCGCCACGATGCCGACCGCGGCGAAGGTTCCGCTCAAATACATGATGATCGCGTTGCCCGATTCGGTCGCGGTTCTGAGATCCACGGCCGCGGCCCGGGCCAGTGACGGCAAGGCCAGGGCGGTGAAGCATAGCAATACGAGCTTTCGCCCGCTGCCGTCCGCCGTCTGCGGACGGCTTTCCGCATAGAGATGAAACGCGCGCATCATCATCGCCGCACCGGTCACGAACGCCGCATAGGGCGTCACCAGGGTTAGAGTTGTCATGTTCATTTGCTGTTACTCGTTTGTGCCGGCGCTTGAGGGGGCCGTTTCCCCGCATTCCACCCGACGCGTTGAAGTGCGATGGACGAACTGCGTGATCGCTGTTCGGCGCCTCCGCGACCGATCCGCTCGTAGCGATCGAAAACTCAATCGCACGAAAGGAACCGGTGCGGTTCGCCGTCGGACCGAGGAAATCGCATTACTCACCGCAGGTTTCCAAGCACGCGGCCGTTATTTTTCCGTTACAGAAAAAACGATCCTTGTGCTTCAGCAGTCCTCGCGGGCGGTTTGGTAAAGCGAAGGTCGATCGCAAAAGTATCCATCTCGCGGTCCCGGTCCTCACCAAGTTCCGGCTGGGCCCGCAACCGCAGGAGCGAGTGATCTTCCACCGCCAGAAAGAGCGGCCCAAGGTTGTGACCGCGTATCACGACCAGCCATCCGCCAATCTCGATCCTGAGGATGTCGGGCTCGTCGTAGTCCCAGCGCGCCTCGACATAGTGCAACCAGGGGAGGTTGCGGCGAAGCGTCTTGCCGTCGTCAAAGGTGACATGGCTCGCGTGGGCCGCCGTGTCGAAATGCAGCTTTGGCTTTCGGAGGACAGTGGTCGGCGTCATAGGCTAGGGCGTTCACCGTGGGTCTCACCCGGTTGTTGCTCCGCCGCACCGAGCCAGGCCGCACGGATCTGAGGACTGAGATGCCGCAGCGCGTGTGGCACGAGTTGCTCGTTTTCAACGATGCGATGGCGCGTCATGAATTCAGTCGCGAGTTCGCGGCCCGGATCGGGCCGGGCTAGCCGGCTCAGGATTTCCGCCTTGTTGGAAAGATAGATGGCATGAGCGCCACGATAGCGCGTGTTGCCGACGTAGAATTGGCGACGGGCCAGAGCCCGCGCTGCCACTTCCCCGAGCACCATCAGCGACTCTTCAGAGGTGCTGCCCTGCGAGCGGTAAGACGTGAGCGCGTGACCGTAAGTCCAGGCCGCGAAGTCCGGCGGCAGTATGTGCCCATCGGTCAGCACGACCTTGTTCGCGACCGGATCGACGTGCGCCACCTGTTTGAAATCACCGTTGGCAAAGCCCTCGTTATCCTCGCGGCCACGAATCAGGAGTTTGTCGCCTACCGACACGGCGAGCGTTTGCTTTCGGCCCACCTCAAACGCAGCGCGCTGCTTGCGGGTAATTTTCGCCTCCCGCCCCTTCGGGCCGCGCACCCGCAGGCCGTCGGCCATGACCGCGACGACTTCAGCGGCCACGCCGCGTTTGAAAAACCGTGTGTCGCGCGCGAAGAGCAGCCGGTCGCCGACTTGGTATTGGTCCCAATGCACTTTCTGCTCCTCCGTCCACGTGAGAGGCTTCACCGCGTCGCGCATGACCTCCGCATCGCCGAGCAGGCCGACCCGGCGCAGCGCCGGGCGGACCTGCGCGTTGAACCGTTCGATCTCCTCCCAAAAGGGAATCACGACCAAGGTCTCGATTCCTTTTACGCGGTTGCTGGCGTAGTGCTCGGCCGCGCGCCCAAACATCGCTTCGTCGTCCGGCGTTTCGCGAATCAACCCGCGCCGCTCAGCAAACTCGAATGCCTCGCTGACCGCGCCCGACGCGAGCAGCCGACTGAACCGCCGGTCGGCTTCGTTGCGCTGGCGCAGCACCTCAGCGAGCCGCACGACCGGCGTGCCGGAATGCTTGATGACATTCCGCAGCGCATCGCCACGCTGCACGCTGTAATGCTGCTTCGTGTCGCCCACCAGCAGCACACGGGCGCGCACGTCGCGGGCGATCTTCGTCAGTTGGTCGAGTTGTTGGGTGGACAGCAGACCGGCCTCATCGACCAACACGACGCGGCCCGCCGCCTGCATCTGCATGGCTTCGCTGACCAGGAACCGCTGCACCGTGTCCGCGCCTGCAAAGCCACTCTCCACCATCGCGTCGCGTGCCCGCGTCGTCGGCGCGAGCGGCACGAAGCGTTGACCACCCGCCGCGACGTGCGCGCCCTCAATCGCGGTCAACACCGTCGTCTTGCCGGTGCCGGCATCGCACCAGCACGCTCATGAAATCACGATTCGACAAGATCGCACGCGCCGCTGTCATCTGGCCCGGCGTCAACATAGCCGGCAGATGCGCGGCGTCGCCCAACGCGAAGCGTTGGTTGCGACCTTCGCGCACCCGCTGAACCGTGGCCTCTTCTTCGCGCCGGATCGGCCGCAGGCTCATTTCGCCTTCCCTGCGAATCACGTCGGGATGCGCGTCCAATGCCGCGCGCAATTCGCGCCAGCGGTAAAAATCGGGATGCAACTCGAGCGCGGCGTTGAGCACCTCGCCTTCGCGCACGACGCTACTCCGCTCATAGACGTGCCGCAGTGCCGCCTCCAGCACCGTTCGCTCGTTGCCGTGCGACCATTGCATCCGCGGCGCCTGCGCGCGCGCCGAACGAACAAGATCGTTCAACGCGCGCGTCTCGTCGGCATTCAACTCAGCACGCTGCCTCGCGCGCACTTCGGCCGTGCTGACATCCGTCAGCTTATCCTCGCGCGATTCGCGGACGAGGATTTCGACTTCGCGCTTCGTCGGCTTGCGCCCTTTCTTCGCCGCGTATTGCTCGGCGAGTTTCTGCACATGCCGCGCGCGCTTCGAGAAGCGTTCGCGCAGATGCTCGACGCCGCGGACCGAGAATCCCTTCGAGTTCATTTCATACGGCTCATAGCCCAGCGAACGCAGCCGCCCGGCCAGTTCGCGATACAAGACCTGGCGGAGATACGCGGAGGCCCGCAGCATTTCGACCGGTTGCAACGCCAGCCACTCGTTGCGCGCCGCGTCCCAGGTCGCGTTTGAGAGCACCGCATGGCCGTGCAACTGCGGATCGAGGTCGCGACTCGCGTCGTGAAAAAACAGCGCGCCGACAAAATTGCGGGTGAGCCGATAGGCTTCAGTCCCCGCCTTGTCACCCCGACGTTCGCGCACGGCGGCGAAGCGTTCCATTTCCGCCAGCGCGGTTTTGACTGACTCCGTGAAGGCCTCGCGAATCCGATCATCGCCGCCAACCAGCGTGAGCACGCTCACGTCTTTCGGCGCGGACAATTGAACGTCGAAAAATGCGACGCGGTTGGCTTGGTCGCGAGCGGTCAATGCCTCGCCCGTTTTCGGATGCCGGTTTTGACGCAGCGCATCGAACGGTTTGTCCGTCACCGCGCCTTCCAAGCCGAGCGCCCTGGCCCCTTCGCCGATCCATTCGCCGCGCACTTCTTTTTCGCCTTCCGTCCAATAATCATTTTTCCGCAGGTGGTGCGAAAGGTAGTTGGCTCCGTTGCGGATGACTCCGACCGTTATCATGCTCGAAAGGACGGCGGAAAATCTCGGCTCCTACAACGGCCCGCGCCCCCCGATTCTCCGGTAGCGGGCCTACCGCAGAAAGGCTAGGCTCGCATCCTGATTCGGCACCGTTTTCGGTCATCCTCGGCTACGACCAGCCGGCAGGGTGGGCGTGAATCAACCGCGCTTTTTTGGCCACAGACGCAATACCCTAACGAGTTCGTTGGGTTCGGGCCTCGGATAAAAACGCCTCCGATCCGCGCGTCCTGCGCCTACCGTTTTTTCGGTAGGCTCCGGCCCTCGCGCTCACGCCCAGCAAAGTCATTTCTCGCCTCAACGAAACGCCATGAAAGCACTCCCGGCACCTCAAGTTTTGCTGCGCGAATGGCTCCACCATCCGCACGCCATCACGGTCGCCGCGTTCGCTGTCGCCGGGCTTTTCCTCGGGATTGCGGGCTGGTTTATCCATCGAAACCTGCGCCACAATGAGCCCGGTTTACGCGCCCCGCTGACGCTGCCGTTCGCGCTGATCATCTCGGCCACCGGGGTGTTCGGCGCCGGCCGTCTGCCGGCTCCGTTTGGGCTTATCGTGGGAGCCGTCATCTGCGGCCTCGCCGGACTCCTTTTCTTTTACGCCGACCACCGGCGTTTCGTCCGTGATCCTGCGGGAAAGATCGTCGCGGATCGGTGGCAAATCGTCCTCGCCTTCGCTGGCTTCCGCTGGACGCGCGACAAAGCCAACCGGCATTTCTTTTTCTCCGGCGACACCGGTTCTGGTAAAACTTCCGGCATGAACGGCCTCATGGCCGCGCTCGTCCGCCGCAATCCCACGCTCGGCGGCGTGGTCATGGCGAATAAGGGGGACGAATGGTTTTACCTCGAATGGCTCGCCAAGAAATACGGTCGCGAGAAGGACATCATCCGCCTCCGCCCCCGTTTGGTGGGCGAACCGGATAAATCCGCGCATCGGCTCAATGTCACCGGCGACGCCCGTTTGCCGTTCACCACCCGCGCCCGCATCTTGGTGGACACGGCCGCCGCCCTCAATCCGAAGGACGAAAAAAGCTTCTTCAAAATGAAAGGTGCCGCCCACATTGGCCGCGCTTTCGAGCTACTCGCAGACATCGGCCGGCCGGTCACCGCCACCAACGCCTACGACCTCCTCACGTCCGAGAAAGAGCTGCGGGCCGCTCTGGAGAAACTGACCATGATAGACCCGACCGAACGCCGCATCCGCCTTGCCGAGACCTTCGAGCAGACCTACCTCAACCACCAGGCCAAGGAGCAGCGGGCGGGTGAAATCGGCACCTCCCAGAACTATCTCGAATACCTCGGCACCCCGGAAATCGCCGAAATTTTCAGCTCCAACGAGCCCGATACGTGCTCCATCGCCGATGTCGATCAGGGGAAAATCTTCTGCATCGACGTGCCCCAGGACTATACAACCGAGCGCCAGTATGTTTTCACGGTCATCAAACTCCTCATTTACCGCCACGCCCTCCGGCGCTACGCCCTCCCGCCGTATCAGAAATACGCCCTCAACCAGCTCATCTACGTGGGCGATGAGTTTCAAAACGCCATCACCGCCAGCCACGACGGCACGAGCGACTTCAACGTGATCGACCGGTTGCGCGACTGCCTGCTCATGCTGGTGGTATCCGCCCAGGCATTCGAGTCGCTCATTCCGCCCCAAACCAAGGAGCAGGCCGACGTGCTCGCGCTCAACCTGAAGAACCTCGTCATGTATCGCGCTGCATCGGAAACCGATGCTCTCCGGTGCGCGAACGCCCTCGGCAAACATTGGGTTGAGCGCGCCACGCGCACCGTGCATCTCGACCACACCGCGCACTCCTACAGCCGGGTGGAGGAGTTTCTGATCAAGCCTCATGAATTCCGCAAACTGCCGGACCACACCGCCGTCGTGCGTCATTGCACGAACGGTTTCAAGAAAGTCTGTCTTCGCCCCGCATAATCTCTCATCTTAACCGAGCCCGATGAACCCAAAAGATAGCCCTGAACTCAACGCGGCCACGTTGCTCGCCCTCCGACAGGAAAGCGACGCAGTCCGAGTCATCACCGAACGCCTCAAAGTGAAGGAAATGGGGCCAGCCGACCACATCCGCACCAAGCACGAGGCGAAAGCCTTCGTGGAATCCGGCGACCTCACCGCGGCCGAGGCCTTGCTGAAGAATGCCCAAGCCCGGCGGGAACTGAATCAGAGCCAGAGCATCACGGAGAAGATGACGCAGCAGCGCGGACAGCGGATGGGACAATGAACTGGCAGTGCAGTCGCCATCCTGCACTTGCAGTGGCCACTTCGTAACTCGCCAACGCCACGTCTACGCAGCTTGGTGATCGGGCGGACAAGGATTGCCCCGCGGTGTCCCGCTGTTACAAACACCGGGTCCAGCATGACCTCTGAAGCTACTGCACGCGCGCCAACTGACTATCTTCTCGTCAGTGAATGCTCCGCAGTGCCCACTCACGAGGTTAGGATTTGACGATGTCCAACCCCTTTTTCGATCACCCCATCCTCAACTCGCCTTACGAATGTCCGACTCGTCATTGGGAGTTGGATAAACAAGGCCAGCCCACCCAAAAGCTCGTGGAACAGCGGAGGCGCGCGGAATTCATCACCCCGATTCCCAAGCCCAAGAAGCGCCGTGCCACGACCCAAGCGGACATCGTCTTTGACGAAGGAAAAGGGCTCTCCACTACAAAACAGCAGTATGACCCAACCTCGGTTATCAACGAGGTCCGGTCGCACGTTGATCAATGGCGCCAGTTAGCTAATCCCAATCTTTGGCAGGTCACCCCCGAGACGGCCCGCCTGCTTCAGCATTGGCGCCACCATAAATTCAACGGCCTGCGCCCTTTCTTCTGTCAGGTCGAAGCCGCCGAAACCGCGATCTGGTTGACCGAAGTGGCTCCCAACACGGCTACCGGTAAGCGTGTCCTTGGGCTCCTCGCCGCCGCCAACAAAGACGCTAACCCCGAGTTGATGCGGCTGGCGCTGAAACTGGCCACCGGTGCCGGCAAGACCACCGTGATGGCCATGCTTATCGCGTGGCAGACGATCAACGCTGTCCGCCGCCCCAACAGTAAAAATTTCTCTCGCGGCTTCCTCGTCGTCGCACCCGGTCTGACGATCAAGGACCGGTTGCGCGTCCTTCAGCCTCATGACCCCGACAGCTACTACGTCGATCGCGAGATCGTGCCGCAGGACATGATCGAGGATGTGCAGCGCGCGAAGATCGTCATCACCAACTATCACGCCTTCAAACTCCGCGAGCGCATCGAGCTTTCCGCCGGCGGTCGCGCTTTGCTTCAAGGTCGTGGCGGTGACGAACTCGAAACCCTCGAAACCGAGGGCCAGATGATCCAGCGCGTGATGCCCGATCTCATGGGCCTCAAAAATATCCTCGTTCTCAACGACGAGGCCCACCACTGCTACCGCGAAAAGCCACCCGAACCGGACGACGATACGTTGAAGGGCGATGAGAAGAAGGAGGCCGAGAAGAACAGCGAGGCCGCTCGTCTTTGGATTTCAGGGCTTGAGGCTGTGAATCGGAAGCTGGGTCTATCGCGCGTGCTCGACCTCTCCGCCACGCCGTTCTTCCTTAGCGGCTCGGGTTACGCCGAGGGCACTCTCTTCCCATGGACGATGAGCGACTTCTCGCTGATGGACGCCATCGAGTGCGGCATCGTGAAGCTCCCACGCGTTCCCGTGGCTGAGAATATCCCTGGCGAGGAGATGCCCATGTTCCGCGACCTCTGGGAAAACATTCGCAAGGAAATGCCTAAGAAAGGACGCGGCAGCGACCAAGAACTCGATCCCCTCAGTCTGCCCACCAAACTTCAGACCGCCATTGAGGCTCTCTACGGTCACTACGAGAAGACCTTCGTCCTCTGGGAGCAGAAGTCGATCAAGGTGCCGCCGTGCTTCATCGTTGTCTGCCAGAACACGGCCATTTCGAAACTGGTTTACGATTTCATTTCCGGCTTCCAGCGAAAGAACGCGGATGGGTCCACGACCCTCGTCAACGGCCGTCTCGCCCGCTTTCGCAACTTTGACGAGACGACGGGCAACGCGTTGCCGCGCCCGAACACACTCCTCATCGACAGCGAGCAGCTCGAGGCCGGCGATGCCCTCGACGATGGGTTCCGCGCCATGGCGTCCGACGAGATCGAGCGCTTCCGTCGCGAAATTGTTGAGCGCACCGGTGACGCCCGCGCGGCAGACAACATCACGGATCAAGAACTTCTCCGCGAGGTGATGAACACGGTTGGCAAGCCGGGAACCCTGGGCGGAGCCACCCGCTGCGTCGTGTCGGTTTCAATGCTCACCGAGGGTTGGGATGCCAACACCGTAACCCACGTCCTCGGCATCCGCGCTTTCGGGACCCAACTTCTCTGCGAACAGGTCATTGGCCGTGCGCTCCGCCGGCAGTCCTACGAACTCAACGATGAGGGGTTCTTCAACGTCGAGTATGCCGACATCTTCGGCATCCCTTTCGACTTCACGGCCAAGCCCGTCATCGCCCCGCCCCAGCCCCCGCGCGAGACAGTCGCCGTCAAAGCCATCCGGCCCGACCGCGACGCCTTAGAAATCCGATTCCCTCGCGTCGTTGGCTACCGTGTCGAGTTGCCCGAGGAGCGGCTGGCCGCCGAATTCAACGATGAATCCATCCTGGAACTGAACCCCGACCTCGTCGGCCCTTCAGTCACTCGCAACTCCGGCATTATTGGCGAAGGCGTGGACATGAGCTTGGAGCACCTGGGGGACATGCGCCCCTCCACGCTCCTTTTCCATCTCACCAAACAACTCCTAACAACCAAGTTTCGCGATGCGGGCGAAGACCCTCAGCTTCACCTCTTCGGGCAGCTTAAGCGCGTCACCAAGGAGTGGCTCGATACTTGCCTTGTCTGCAAAGGCGGCACCTACCCGGCGCTACTCATGTATCAGGGGCTGGCCGATATGGCGTGCAACAAGATCGCCGCCGGCATCACGCGCCGGTTTCTGGGCGAGCGTCCCATCAAGGCGCTCTTGGATCCTTACAACCCCGTCGGCTCGTCAGCCGACGTCCGCTTCAATACGTCACGTCCCGACCGTTGGGAAACCAGTTCGAAGAGCTGTCAGGTCAATTGGGTGGTGCTCGATAGCGATTGGGAGGGCGAGTTCTGCCGCGTCGCCGAGTCGCATCCCAAGGTTCGCGCCTACGTCAAGAACCACGGCCTTGGCTTGGAGGTGCCATACCGCTACGGCTCCGAGACCCGCAAATATCTGCCCGATTTCATCGTGCTTGTGGACGATGGCCATCCGCCCCACGCCGATGGTTCTCCCGATCTCCTGCACCTGATCGTCGAGATCAAGGGCTACCGTCGCGAAGACGCGAAGGAGAAAAAGGCCACCATGGATACTTATTGGGTGCCCGGAGTGAACCACCTTGGTCAACACGGTCGCTGGACCTTCGCCGAACTCACCGAGATTTATCAGATTGAGTCCGACTTCGCCGCTAAGGTGAAGGGCTCTTTTGATTCCATGATCGCCGCCGCCGCCGCTCCGACCGCCTAATCCATTTCAAATCATGGCCAAGAAAGCCCCCACGCTCAAAACTGTTGTCACCCTCAAGCATGAGGAAGCTACGCGGAAAAACATCCCCACCGCTGAGCACCAGTCCGTGCTCAAGCAGGACGATGCCACTCCCCGCACGGTGAAGTATCTCCGCAACGCCGATCTCGATCCCCAGCTCGTTTGGCGCGGGAAGGATGAACAGGATTGGAGCGACCTCGTTGTCCACGCCCCGCCGCTCTACATTCAGGAAAAGGTCCACCCGAAGGTGTTGATCGACGATCTACTCAATCAGACCAAGGCAGCGAATTCTGAAACCGCCGGCTTTCAGACCGACCTCTTCGGCGACTTTAATGGCATACCCAAAGGCGCAGACAAAACAGAGTTCTACGCCCACGATCAGAACTGGTCCAATCGGATGATCCTCGGCGACTCTCTTCAAGTCATGGCCAGCTTGGCCGAGCGCGAGGGCCTGCGTGGTAAGGTGCAGTGTATCTATTTCGACCCGCCTTACGGGATCAAATTCAACAGTAACTTTCAGTGGTCCACCACTAGCCGCAGCGTGACGGATGGCAAAGCCGACCATATCACCCGCGAACCGGAACAGGTTAAAGCTTTCCGCGACACATGGCGGAACGGCATTCACAGCTATCTCACCTACTTGCGTGATCGCCTCACCGTCGCCCGCGATCTCCTCACTGACTCTGGTTCCATCTTCGTTCAGATCGGTGATGAAAATGTGCACCGCGTCCGAGCGGTAATGGATGAGGTATTCGGGGAGGAGAATCGCGCTTCAACAATTGTCTTCCAGACAACATCAAGCCAAACATCAGACTACCTCGCCACGCCGTTCGACTACGTGCTGCACTATGCTAAGGCACGCGAAAAGCTGAAGTTCAGAGTTTTGTTCGCAGACAAAAATCTGGCGTCAAGTGGCGCGTCATTGTTCCCGAAAATTGAACGCTCGTTTGGCGTGCGGGAGCCTATGTCTAGCGCGGAGACTGAACAATTGCTCTCAACTGGTTCGGTTGCCGGGCGACCATATCGCTTGGGTGACCTCACTTCACAACGTCAAGGTCGCGCATCAGGTGAGGGCTCTGCAATGCACTTCACCATCGAGAACGAAGGCAGAAAATTTGAACCTTCTGGAGGACGGGGTTGGTCAACCACTCAAGTAGGCATGTCTCGAATTGCTCGTGCAGGGCGATTTGAGAACGTGAAAAACAGCCTGCGCCTCGTTCGCTACTTGGATGACTATCCCGTGACTCCGCTTACTGCTAGCTGGAGTGATACGGGCACGGGCTCATTCACGGAAGACAAGGTCTACGTCGTGCAAACTGGGACGAAAGTGATTCAACGTTGCATCCTCATGGCCACCGACCCCGGCGACCTCGTGCTCGATCCGACCTGCGGTTCCGGCACCACCGCGACTGTCGCCGAGCAATGGGGCCGTCGCTGGATCACGATTGACACCTCGCGGGTGGCGTTGGCACTGGCCCGTGCGCGAATCATGGGCGCGCGGTATCCCCTTTACCTCCTGACCGATTCCCGCGATGGCCAACTGAAAGAAGCCGAAGTCACCCGCACCGCGCCGAGTTCACAGCCCGTGCAGGGAAATATCCGCCATGGCTTCGTCTACGAGCGAGTGCGGCACATCGGCCTCAAGTCCATTGCCAACAACGCAGAGATCGATGTGATTTGGGAACAGTGGCAGGTGAAGCTGGAGCCGTTACGCGACAAGCTGAACGCCTCGCTCAAGAAGACTTGGCAGGAGTGGGATATTCCGCGCGAGGCCGACGCCAAGTGGCCGGATGCAGCGAAGGCGTTGCACGCCGACTGGTGGCAGGCCCGCGGCGATCGGCAGCAAGAAATCGATAAGTCTATCGCTGCCAAAGCCGAGTTCGAATACCTCTACGACAAACCCTACGACGATAAGAAGAAAGTCCGCGTGGCCGGCCCCTTCACCGTCGAGAGCCTAAGTCCCCATCGCGTCTTAGGCGTAGATGAAAACGATGAATTGATCGACCCCGCCGTAGGCGAAGGCCAAGGCGACTACGGTGCTAAACAGACTTTTCCCCAGATGATTCTGGAGAATCTGAAGACGGCAGGCGTGCAACAAGCACACAAGGAAGACCGCATTGTTTTCACTAGCCTCGCACCTTGGCCCGGCGCGTTGATCTGCGCCGAAGGCCGCTATCTCGAAGGCAGTTCCGAGAAACGGGCCGCCATCTTCATCGGGCCTGAGTTTGGCACCGTCCAGCGCGCAGACCTCGTCAGCGCCGCCCGCGAAGCAGGCGATGCCGGTTTCGATGTGCTGATCGCCTGTGCTTTCAACTACGAGGCTCATGCCACGGACTTCAACAAGCTCGGCCGCATCCCCGTCCTAAAGGCCCGCATGAATGCCGACCTGCATATGGCCGAAAACCTCAAGAACACCGGCAAGGGTAACCTCTTCGTTATCTTCGGTGAGCCGGACATCACTCTCACCACTGAGAAAGGCGGTCAACTACGCGTGAAGGTGAATGGCGTAGATGTCTTCAAGCCCCAGACCGGCGAAGTCGTCAGCGATGGCGCCGACGGTATCGCCTGCTGGTTCATCGACACCGACTACAACGAGGAAAGTTTCTTCGTCCGCCACGCCTACTTCCTCGGTGCGAACGATCCCTACAGCGCGCTCAAGACCACCCTGAAAGCCGAGATCAACGCTGACGCCTGGGCCACCTTGAACAGCGACACCTCACGCCCCTTCGACAAACCAAAGTCCGGCCGTATCGCCGTTAAAGTGATCAACCACCTCGGCGACGAGGTCATGAAAGTGTTCAAGATTGGCCAATGATCGCCTATTATCACGCGGTGCGGGAGGCCGCGCGACACATCGCGGGCGCGATCGATCATTCGTTCGTTGCCCTTCGTGACGGCCGTGTTGAGCAAGAGCCAGCGATGACGGATCGCATGCTAGGAGCCATCGAAGAGTCTTTGACCGACTACCGAGTGAAAGGAATTCGTTGGAGCGCGAAGACACTGACAGATCGAGGGCGTGGTGCCCAAGAGTCGGAATACGGTGCCGACTTCATGGGCGTTTTGAATATCTCACTTCCCGAATTCACAGTTTCGAAGGGATTCCTCGCACAGGCCAAACTCGTTCGAAATGACAGCTCGGGTGACGTGAAAGAGTTAAAGCGGCAGTGCGATAGAATGCTGAATCTCAGCTCGGATTCCTTTGTGTTTCTTTACGGGCCGGAGGGAGTCCGGGTTGTGCCCGCAATTTCGGTTCTCGGATCTACCGCAGACCCACTCCACCTCTACAGCAGGTCCGCCCAGCGTTTTTTTGAAGAACATCTCCAGTGCTTCATCGGCGACAGAAATATCCAGTCACCGACACCTTCGACCTTGAAGGCCATGCGCGACCGGTTCGAGGCTCGCAGCGCGCTTATCATCCAAGCCAAAGCCGACCAGCAATCGGGAACCAGCCAGGAGTGATGTCCCATGGATTTCCTGATTGCGGACACCTTCACCGATAGCCTCGCACGCTTAACGGGCGATGAGCAGAAGGCCGCCAAGACGACCGCCTTCGATCTTCAGATAAATCCGGCCAGCACCGGGATGAGTGTTCACAAGGTAGATAAATCCAAGGACAAGAATTTCTGGTCCGTTCGAGTAAACGCCGACATCCGACTGATCGTTCACAAGACGGCGGGCAGTTTGCTACTTTGCTACGTCGATCACCACGACAAGGCTTACAGTTGGGCTGAGCGTCGCAAATTGGAGACGCACCCGAAGACAGGTGCGGCCCAGTGGGTGGAAATCAAGGAGACGGTGCGCGAGATTGCGGTGCCGGTCTACGTTCAGAAAGAGCTGCCGCTGGCGTTGAAGCCGGCGTTGTTTTCCAATCTCACGGACGAGGAGCTGCTCGGCTACGGTGTCCCATCAGAATGGTTGAAGGAGGTCCGGCAATCCACTGAGGACAGCCTGCTGCTATTGGCTGATCGCCTGCCCGCAGAGGCAGCCGAGGCGCTGTTAGAACTCGCCACTGGCGGCAAACCACGCGTCGCGGCATCGGTCGCAGCGGCAACAAGTCCCTTCCGGCATCCCGATGCGCAACGCCGGTTCCGCGTCATGTCAAATGTGGAGGAATTGACGCGCGCCCTCGATTCACCGTGGGACAAATGGTCGGTCTTTCTGCATCCCGAACAAAGGGAATTGGTGGAGCGCGATTACCACGGCCCAGCTCGCGTGTCCGGTTCCGCGGGCACCGGGAAGACCATTGTGGCCCTTCACCGCACTGCGCATCTGGCGCGGTCAAATCTGGACGCCCGAGTGCTCTTGACAACCTTCTCGGTCCCTCTGGCCAACGCACTGCATGCAAAGCTAAAACGGCTGCTGGGTAACGATCCTCGTTTGGCCGAACGGATCGATGTGCATTCCCTTGGCGCCATCGGGCTTCGCCTCTACAAGTCACACATCGGGCCAGCGACGATTGTTTCGGCTGAGACGCTGCGAGAAATTATCAAGACAGCCTCGGGGGCGGTCGCCGGGCACAAATTCAGCCGATATTTTCTTCTCACCGAGTGGGAGCAGGTGGTGGACGCGTGGCAGTTGGACACTTGGGAAGCCTATCGCGACGTGGCACGGCTCGGCCGGAAAACTCGGCTTCCCGAGGCACAGCGGGCAACCTTGTGGTCGATCTTCGAGCGGGTGCGTTCCGAATTGAAGAAACGCGGTCTCATCACCAACTCTGAGTTATTCAGTCGAGTGGCGGTCGCCATTGCGAAAGCCAAGAACCCGCCGTTCGGGTTTGTTATGGTGGACGAAGCGCAAGACATCAGCATCGCCCATCTGCGATTCTTAGCAGCACTCGGAGGCAATCGACCCAACGCACTCTTCTTCGCGGGCGATCTCGGTCAGCGCATCTTCCAACAACCGTTTTCATGGAAGGCATTGGGCGTCGATATTCGAGGCCGCTCGCGGAATCTGCGGGTGAACTACCGGACTTCACATCAGATCCGAGCGCAGGCGGATCGACTCCTTGAACCCGAAGTTGCGGATGTGGACGGTAACGCCGAGAGCCGCGCCGACACAGTGTCCGTTTTCAATGGAGCGCCGCCCACGATCCAAATCCTTAAAGATCAAGCCGAGGAAATCGGAACGGTCGCTCAATGGCTATCGGATCGAGCGAAGGAGGGCGTGGCACCGCATGAATTCGGTGTTTTCGTCAGATCTTCCGGTGAGATTGACCGGGCGACGGCTGCGGTCACTCGGGCCGGACTGCCCTTTAAGATCCTCGATGAGAATATGGAGATGACTTCCGGCAAAGCGTCCGTGAGCACCATGCATCTGGCGAAGGGCCTGGAGTTCCGCGCCGTCGTGGTGATGGCCTGCGACGATGAAATCATTCCACTCCAATCGCGCATCGAAGCCGTCGCCGATGACGGTGACCTAGAAGAAGTCTACAAAACAGAGCGCCATCTGCTTTACGTGGCCTGCACGCGGGCACGCGACTATCTGCTCGTAACAAGCGCCAGCCCTGCGTCTGAGTTTTTAGACGACCTTCGAGGAAGTTAGGGGGCCGCAAACGCCCTTGAGCGAGGTGCGGAGTTCGCCAAGCGCTACATCGCCCCCAGTGCGGCGATTCGTTAATGTCGAACTCCACACCAACGAAATCTCTCGGCTAGCACCGGCGAGCAACTTACTGCCAAAGCTATGGATGCCGGCAGGAATACCGTTACGAAACGCCAGCAACGGAAGAATTCCGCAATAATCGCCAGCCATCACCGCTTCGCGGACTTGCGGGAAAGACTCGCAACGTAGCTGTGCGGGCCAATCCAATTTCGTCCGACCCATTGCTGCGGTAAACGTGCTCATTTCCCCCCAGAAGCTGGCGAGGGAGAGATTTCTTACGCACCAATCAATGATGCCTGCTTCGTCAGACAATGGAATCGAGCAAGCACTCAAGAGTTCTCCCCGCACAAAAAAAGCGTAGTCCAAGCGGCAGAGTTTTTCTACACGCAGACGGCGCTTTCGGAGCAGGGCTTTGTCGACGGCGTTACTGCGAACGAGTCCAATGTCCAGTGATCCGTCCAAAAGACCGGCAACAATCTCCCGGCTGCGCAGGTTACGGAGATGCAATTCTACTTTTTGACGCCAGGCCCCGGCATCTCGCAGCGCGGGGATTAGCATGTAAAACATCAGACTGTCTCCCGCGCCGATACTAAAGCTGTTGGGCTTGCGCTCAGATTGCGTTTTGAAGTCCTCAAGTTTTTGAAAAAACTCACGGGATAGCGCCGCCAACTGCTGCGCGTCCGATGTCGGAACCTTGTAAGCGCCCGAGCTTTTCCTCGTCCGAATTCCCAAGCTCTGATCGATTCGACCTAGCTGCTGGGTGGCGGCGGCCTGAGCACTCTTGCCACTGCCAAATGCAGCCGACAGCGAACCGCGCTCCGCGAACTTCACCAGCGTATGCAGCTGCTCCAGCGTGGGCACGCGTTTCTTGAAAAGCCGGTCGAAGGACATCTAACGCCAACGTTAGAGGTGTTACCCAACTTAGGCGAGCGATTTAGCCCGCGCGCGGTTAGGCTCGGCATCGTCAGAAACCGTCATCAACCGCGACACTTCATCTCGTCCTTTTATGAAAGAATACCAAGTCTCTTGCATCACGAAATCGCCGCCTCAAGGCGGCCACCAGCACATCACTCACGTGGGCGGAATCGGCGCTACCGCGTGGCGCCTCACGAAGGAGTCGGTGATTCGCCGCATCGACTCCAAGGAAGAAGCGTTTTTCACGGTTGAGAAGACCTCCGGCAAAAGGGCATACATCGGCGTGGTGCGGGAGCCCGGCAAAGAACCGTATCTCCGCACCCACGCCGACAATGTTTGGAATGACAATTTGTTGGCCCAGCCCGCGTGTCCGGCGAATCACACCGTGATTGAGTAATCTCGGGGCTCGCTTCCTCGAGCCTCAAAGATCCGATCATCATCCCATGAATATGCCGAATGCGCCTCAGAGCATTTTTATCAGTCACGCAGCTGCGCCCGCGGACACGGAACTGACCCGCTGGCTCGCGTTGCGTTTGATGCGTGAGGGCTATTCGGTTTGGTGCGATGTCGAATGCCTGAGAGTAGGCGACGACTTCTGGCGGGAAATCGAGAATGAGATTCGATCAAACACGGTTAAGTTCGTGTTGATGCTATCGAAAACATCGATCACGCGTCAGGGCGTCCTCAACGAAATGGGCGTTGCGGCGAAAATCGCGAAACACCACGGCAAACGCTTCATACTGCCGGCCCGGGTCGATGATTTGCCGCACGAAGATTTCCCCATCGAGGCCAACCGACTCGATTCCGCAGATTTTTCAAAAAGCTGGAGTGTCGGGTTGGATCGCTTAATGCAAATCCTCGCCGAGGACGGCGTTCCCAAAAAGGACGGAGGCCCGGCAGAGGTTGCCGGATGGTGGCAAAAGCGCAACAGCGCGACCGAGGGTGTTACCAATGAGCCCGAAGAATATTCGTCGAATCGGTTTCGCACTACCTTGGCTCCAAAATGGATCTACCTTCACACCCTCGACAACCTGAAGCCGTTCGAGAAAACGCGGTTCAAACCCAACTACCCCGTGCATCAAATCGCCGGGCTGTTCGCTTCGTTCGCACCAGCCGACGAGCTGGCCAAGGCTTTCGAGGAAGCAGACGCCAAGATCGGCACAACGTTCTCCACGAAGTTGACCACTTTCCTCGGCGAGGGTTTTGGCAAGCCGAAGATCGAAGTGCGCGAAGCCCGCAACGTCGTCGTGCGATTGATGCGACTGGCCTTTCAACGGAAAATGCAATCCGCCGGCCTGAAACCCTATGAACTCGCGAGCAAGGAGAGTTACTTTTGGTTTCCTGCGGAAGTCGTCGCACCACGAAAGCAGGTGCCCTTCGTGCGCCCGAACAAAAGCAAAGGCGGGCGGGCACTCGTTGGCGCCAAGATACTCAAGGACCGAGCAGGAGTGGAGCTTGGCACCCAGGGCTGGCATTTCGGAATTGAAGTGCTCCCGTCAACGTGGCCGTGCTTTGGTTTCCATCTGCGCTCGCACGTGGCCTTCACGCTGAACGGTGCGCCCTACACCGACGCCGCAAAGCAACACCGACTTCGGCGACGGGAGTGCAAGGTCTGGTTCAATGATCGTTGGGCCGATATGTTGCAGGCAGCGGTTACCCAATTGGCCGGCGGCGCAGCGGAGCTGGCCCTGCCCGCTGGCGCGAACGCTGCATTTAACGTTTCTCTCTTGCCGGAAACTTTTCTAAGCCCCGTGCGCTTCGTGTGGGAAAAGGACAAAGAGCTGCCCGCCTATCAGCCAGAAGAAGAGCCGGTCGTTGAAGTAGTCGGTGATGCAGATGACGACGATGAGGAGGACATCGATGAATAAGTTGATCCATCTGCCGGAGCCGAAGTTGGTCTTTGGCTATGATCAGGTCATGGAGGACCCCCGCGATGGCCTCACTCTCTTTGGCCCACATGATCGGAAGGACCCAATTTACGGAATCACCGTCGGCGTCATCGGAACCCAGGAGGGCATCGACCGCTTCCTGCGTTGGATGGTCACGATCCAAGGGCCGGTGCGGAACCCTACGCCGAAACGGGAGCGTCCTCCCTTTCCGGGTTTCGAAGCAGTCTTCGGCGTCAAATGCGAGCCGAAGCCCGTCCAGCAGGTGGTGCTTGATAAGGCGAAACTATCGACGTTGCTGCACTACGATGACCGCCACCGCCGCATCTACGAGACGGCGTCGCTGTATGCCGACCCTATAATTGCGGCCACAAAAAGTGAAGATCGGCAACCAGCCGTATGGTTCGTGATTGTGCCCGATGAACTCTACCGGGTTTGCCGGCCAACCCAGAACGTGAGCCGCGCGACGCGAGTGGAAGCACCGGGAAAGCTGAACCCCAAGCTCGTTCATCGATTCAAGAACATCGACTACCTCGCCGGCATGAGTGCCTTGGCCAACGAGGAAATCGCATATGACTTCGAGCCCGACTTTCGAAATCAACTCAAAGGGCGACTCCTGAAGGAGAAGGTCGTCACCCAGATTCTGCGGGATAGCACGCTCATGCCGTTGGAGGTCCTGAAAGCCAACGGCAAGCCGTTACGCGACCTCACTTCCATCCAAGCCGACATCGCATGGAATGTCAGCACCGCCGCCTATTACAAATCGGGCGCGCGGCCTTGGAAGTTGCACGGGGTGCGTCCCGGAGTCTGTTACCTCGGGTTGGTTTTCAAGCAGGATAACACCGAGACCGACCCGCGCAATGCGTGCTGCGCCGCGCAAATGTTTTTGGACTCTGGCGACGGGGTCGTTTTCAAAGGATCGGTCGGCAAATGGTATGCGCCCGAGACCAGGCAATACCATCTCTCACAGGCTGCCGCGAAAGAGATCGTGACCCTGGCGATCAATGCCTACGCCGCAAAAAATAACGGCGAGAAACCGCAGGAGCTATTCATCCACGGACGCGCCCGATTCGATGACAAGGAATGGACCGGCTTCAACGAAGGCGCGGCCAAAACAACCAAAGTAGTCGGTGTGCGGATTGTTGAGGCAAACGAGCTTCGTCTCTATCGGCAAGGAAGCCACATGCCGATTCTTCGGGGGCTCGCTCACATTGTCGATCGGCACTCAGCTTTCCTTTGGACCAAAGGTTTTGTGCCACGCCTACAGACTTTTCCCGGAGGTAAGGAGGTGCCAAAGCCGATTATCGTGAATGTTTGCCGTGGGGAGCATGACATCGAGGTCGTGCTGAACGACGTGCTGCGGCTCACCAAGCTCAACTACAACTGCTGCCGCTTTGCAGACGGTATGCCCGTGACGCTAAAATTCGCGGATGCCGTCGGAGAGATTCTGACGAGCGGCCCCGTCGGCGGTGAGGTTCCTTTACCTTTTAAGCATTATATCTAGCGCGAATCACGCCTCGCGAATTAACTCTGAAGCCAGCTAGAAGAGCTAGGAGTTTCCGTCCACTTCAAAACACCCCAGCCGTGCGCGCAATTTATCGAACTTCATTTGAGCTTAGAACCGGAGCAAATCAGAGTGATTTGTTCGCGACCTTTTCCGAAACGGCATGGCGTTGGCTTTACTAACGTCGCGGGATTGTCCTTCCTAGCCGTCCTGCTTGGGCAACGGGAGCAGTCACACTTGCGCCATTTGAGCTTGGCAGTGGATTCCGCGCCGAGGCTCTCCATGTTGAATCTACTGATCGGCGCGGTTGGGGCCTTGTCGTTTCTCAAAATGACGCTCAGTCGCCTGAATTGATTTGGGTTTCAGACCTTGCTCTCCTGCGGGAGTCAAACGGCACTCATCACTTCTCGTTCACTCAATCAATCGGTCGTCAGGATGGTGGCATCACGCTTGAACGTCGCACGCCTGGCCGTCCCCGGGTGATCGCCTCTTTGGTTCGTGAGTATATCGCCGTGAGCGGTGGTCTCCGGCTTTTTGGAAAACCTCTGCCGCTTCGGGCCACTGACAACGATTTGAAGCAATTCATAGGCTTGCTCGAATCACCCAAGCGCACGCATCCGATTGTCTTGGTGAGCATTCATCAACAATCCGGAATGCCGCTCATCAATCCCCACGAACTTGCCGATCACCTGTCTGGCATCGCGCACGTTCTTGTCGCCGAGAATGCCGCCGTCTCGGTTGCATTATCCACGATGCTGCCGCGTTGGCTCACCTGTTTCGATGGGGCCGTTCGCGTTTATTGGCCGGGATTTCGCCGCTCATCGCGAACGGTCGATCATCGCCTCTGGACGGTTGCTGATCTGGCCGACGTTTCGCTCAAGTTTGATTCAGGCCGCTTCGCGGACGTGGTTCTTGCTTCAATTGCGGATGTGTCGGTTTATAGCACTTCATCGCGATATTGTTCATGGGAGCGGTTGCAGTCGCTCGACCGCCGCCGGATCATCGCCGCTGCGAAGGACAATCAAAACTGGGAGGAGCTTGCCACCGCTTATTCGGCGGATTGTGACGCCAAGGAAACGCGTATCGTTCAATTGGAACGGGAATTGAAGGAGGCAGGCGAAGCCCTTTTTAGGGAGCAACAGTTAAACCTCGCCCTCAACGGAGCCTTGGAGGATCGCAAAGCTGGCCGAGCCGCAACCGTCGAGGAGCAGCTACCAGTAGTCACCGTTTCAGAGGCGATCACCAGGGCGCAAAGCAGCTTCGCTTCCCAACTTGTTTTTGCCCTCAACAGCCGATCTGACGCAAAGTCTCCCTATGCCTATCCTGAGGAAGTCTGGGTAGCGTTCGAGTGGCTCGCGACGAACTACTATCTCTCCAAGACGAAGCAGCAAAGCTGTGCAGACCTCGACGGCGACATCGCACAGACAATCTCGGGTTGGAGTTATTCCGGTCATCAGAAAGAGGCGACAATGAAAGCTCATGAGGAGTGGTATAAGTGCTCTTATGACGGCCGACGCCCTTGGATTCCTGAGCATCTCAAATCCGGCAATAGTCGCGCCGCCGAAGACGCTATTCGCATCGCCTTTACCTGGGATGAAAAAACACGAAAAATCGTTATCGGCTTCGTCGGTCAGCATCAGAAGAACGCTCACTCTAACTGAGACAAACCAATGAGCATACCAGCCGCACCAACTCCGCCACCCCCAGCAGCCGCACCCGTAGCAGTTTCAACGTCTGGCAAGCCAATGTTCTTCGGGCCTGACTCGGCTGGATGGAAGCAACTGAAGCCAGATGTGCCGGCAGGCACGGACCCCGCTGAGGAACAGAAAATCGTGGCGGCTGCGAAGGCGGCGAGAGATGAATTGAAGAACTTCCTGCTTTCCTCTCTTCAAATGCAGCACGTCGCAGTGCTCGCTGGCAGCGGAACATCCCTTGGACCAATTACCAAAGGGCCGTCGATGTGGAACCTGTGGGACTATTGCGTGAATGCCAACCCTGGCACGGGAGCGGCCGCAGGGTCGGTGTCTCCGGCAGCCGCGAAAGTCATCGCTGAGATTGGATACGATGTAGCCGCAGAGAAGGAGAACATCGAAGCTCTCTTGTCCCGTTGTGAAGCTTATCTCCAGGTAAAAACCAGCGCAGACGTGACCACCTTCATAACGGAATCAAAAAGGGTGATTCTGGAAAAATGCTCAGAGTTCATCGACCCAGCGGATGCAAACCAACTGGCTGCCCACCGCACCTTCCTTCACCGGCTTTCTCGCCGCCGCGTCCGCGACTCCCGCCTGAAACTTTTCACGACAAACTACGACCTTTGCTTTGAAACTGCGGCTGGGCGGCAAGGCTTGGTTGTTCTCGACGGGTTTTCGTTCACCCAGCCGCGACAGTTTGATCCGCGCTTCTTCCTCTATGACATCGTCCGCAGGCCAACCTCAGGCGATGAAGTTGGCACACCGCTGGAAGGTGTCTTCCACATCTATAAGCTTCACGGGTCGGTCAGCTGGTCCCGGAAGGCGGAAAATGAAATCGAAGTGGAGCCAAAACCGACTCCAGATTCCGCCTGCCTGATTTACCCAGCAAAGGGGAAGTATCAGCAGTCCTACGTTCAACCCCACCTCGAATTGGTGTCGCAGTATTTCTCGGTGCTCCGCGAACCAAACACATGCCTCATTGTTACGGGTTTCGGCTTCAACGATAACCATTTGTCCGAGCCGATCCTCGCCGCTGTGCGGACGAATCCGCACCTGCGGTTGATTATCGTCAACCCATCAGCCGACGACCTCACAGCTCGTCCGAAGGAGCAAAATAAATATTGGGAGACGCTGTTCAACTTAGCCAAACAAGGCGAGGACGTGTGGCTGATTAACGCCAACTTCGGGGATTTCGCAGAAATGATTCCGGACCTCAAGTCGCTCACCCCCGCTCAGCGCCTCACCCGTGACATCAAACTACTAGCGGGCACTAAATGAGCGGATCGTCCAACATAGAAGAAGCGTTCCCAAGAGGACTTCTACGCCCCGAATTGTTTATCGGAGTCCTATCGTCGGTTTCCGCTCAGGCAGTGCGCTTCAACTTGAACGACGCCGGGTCACCCAGCGGTGCGCATTTCCTCGGCGGTCGATACGGCAAGGGCGAAGTCGGGGAATTTGTTTTGATTGAAGGCCAAATGAATCTGCTGCTCGGGCGAGTTGTAGAAATCCATCTTCCCGAATCGGAGCGCCGCTCAGTCGATGCGTCCCTTTCGAAGGTCCCGGACCTTGATGCTGTAGGAACAATCCAACTCCTTGGCTCGGTTGCGATGGACTCACTCCGCGTCACTGCTGGCGTCGAATCCTATCCTCGGCTTGGCGACCGAGTTTATGCGGCACCGCACAACTTTGTTGCCGATCTACCAAGCTTGATGGAGCCGGAAAGAAGTCCCGAGAGCAAGGTCCTCCTAAAGCTGGGTTCCATTGATGTCGCTCTCGAAAGTGCCGTCTCGATTCGGCCCGAGAAGTTATTCGGGCGACACTGCGCGATTCTTGGGACAACCGGAGGCGGCAAGAGTTGGACGACGGCACGCATCATCGAGGAATGCCTGAAATACAAAACCAAGATCATCCTCCTAGACGCGACTGGCGAGTATCGGGGCTTCTCGGGACCATTCGTGTCTCACTTCCACCTTGGAAATCCAGTCAACAAGGCTGCGACTTCGGAAGCGCGTTCACTGCCTCCAACTTGCTTCGTGGAGTCTGACTTCATCGCTTTATTCGAACCCGCTGGGAAGGTGCAGGGGCCAAAAATGCGTGCTGCTATACGCAGCCTCAGAGTCGCGAAACTGAAGCCAGCTATCGCTCCGCAAGGATATGTGCGAAAGATTGAACAGAAAAAGGCTGCCTTTGAGGCGGCCGAGAAAGAGCCGGGCATCTCAGAACGCCTTGATGATCCTCGGCAAGAGTTTGACGTATTCTTGCTTGCGAAGCAGATCGAGGAAGAGTGCGTCCACCCAGAAGCGTTCGGTCCAAAGTATGGCGATCCAAAAGACCCCACTCGCTGGGGTAAAGAGTCGGGCGAGTTTTCAAACTGTTTGTCGTTGGTTTCCCGAATCAACGCCGTCCTCACCTCGCCAGCCTTTGCGTGTGTTTTCAAGTCCGCTGCCCCCGCGCTTACCGCCGCCATCGGCGACTTTGTCGCCAACGACAAGAGGCTGCTGCGAATCTGTTTGAGCGGAGTCGCATACGAGTTCAAGGCACGCGAGATCGTCGCGAACGTCATTGGAAGACATCTGCTGAACATGGCGCGCGGTAGCGCGTTCGCAGCTACACCAGTTGTTGTGGTCGTCGATGAGGCACACAATTTCCTTGGGAGACAAATTGGTGGCGAGGATGCCGTGGCGCGGCTTGATGCGTTTGAGCTGATCGCCAAGGAAGGCCGAAAGTTTGGATTAAACATTTGCCTGACCACACAGCGGCCACGCGACATCACAGAAGGAGTGTTGAGCCAGATGGGAACGCTCGTTGTTCACCGGCTGACGAATGACCGTGACCGTGAGGTTGTGGAACGGGCATGCGGCGAGATCGACCGCTCCGCGTCGTCCTTCCTTCCAAACCTGAAGCCAGGTGAAGCCGCGATCATTGGCGCTGATTTTCCGATACCGCTGACGATCCAGATATTCCCGCCTGAGGCTAAGCCGAAATCCGACGGGCCAGACTATCAGAAATGCTGGCAGCTTGATCCACCCGTGCAATGAGCCCCGCCGAGCCTATATTTTAGGACGCCGACCTCGAACCATTCAACGAAGCTGTTTCCGCTACGGGGAAAAGTCTTTCCCCGCGTGCGAGTCTGCGTCTCGCCCTCCCCATTCTAGCGGGGACACCCCGCAACGCCCCGATGCCGGCTGACGCCGGAATTTTTCCAGCGCTCGCTTCCGCGCTCGGCACTCCGGCGCTCCCGCTCCGATTCCGGCTCCGTCCGTTCGCTGCGGTCGGAGACGGCTTGGTTCACGCGCTATCGGCCGTCTCTGGCGATTCGTCGCCCGAGCGCGACCATTCGCCAGGATCCCTCTCCGTCGCAGGCTCCGGTCGCGACAACTGCGGCCTTGCCGCGCTACCACCTGCACCGACTCCTCCCTTCACTCACGGCCGTCGCCTGCACTCCGCTTCCGCGCCTGCGCGCCGAGCGCTATCGCTCCTTTGAAAAGGGCAAAGTTAGCCGGGCTGCGCCCTCCGCGTTTCGGATACGCTCAGACGCCGCTGGGCTTCGGATGCTCGCTCTCGTTGCGCCGCTCGCGCATTCGCAGTGAGCAAAGCCACACCCAGAGGGCTGCCTGATTATAGCACCTGCGCCGGCTGGCAGTCCTCGGCGCGAGCGCCTCCGCCTGTCCGCGCCTCAAGGTATTGCTCGCTGCGCTGCGCTCCACCTTGCGCTGACAGTGCTGGACGTCGGCATCCCTCCGGGGCGGCCGATTTTCGGTTCGGCTCGGGTGGGGTCCGCGTAGCGCGGCCCGCTGCACATGCGCCCTCGTTGGGGCGCTGATTAGCCCAATAAAGTCATGAACACGTTCGATTCCGTTCCCGTTGCTCCTGCCCGCGTCTTCAAGGCGCTTTCGTCCGATGATCTCCGCCGCTGCGCTCCCTCGGTTTTCGCCGAGCACGCCCGGCCCGGCGTTTCCTCCCGCTACACGTTCGTTTCCACCCAGCAGGTCGTTGCCCTGCTCCGGGCCGAAGGCTGGGAGCCCGTCAAAGCCTCCGAGCAACGCGTGCGTTTGGAGGACCGCATCGGATTCCAGATGCACGAGATTCGTTTCGCGCGTCGCGCCGACCTGGACGCGGGACCGTTTCAAGTAGGCAGTGCGCGCGCGGAGATGATTCTGCAAAACGCGCATGACGGCAGCCGCGCCTATCGGATAGACGCCGGCCTTTACCGGCTGGTCTGCCGTAACGGGCTGACCGTGGCGGATGCGGATTTCGCGCATGTTTCCATTCGGCACATGGACGTTTCAGCGGAAGCGTTCGCGAAGGCCGCGCAATCTGTCGCCGAGAACACGCCGCGCGTGTTGGAGGCGGTCGGCAAGTGGCAGGCCGTGCAACTCCCACAGACGACGCGCGTCGAGTTCGCGCGTCGGGCGGCGGTCCTGCGTTGGGATGCCGGCCAGCCGGTGATGAAGCTGCTCAGTCCCGAAAAGTTGCTGACGCCGGTCCGCTATGGCGATGCCGCCACCGATCTCTGGACCACCTTCAACGTGGTTCAAGAACACCTGATTCGAGGTGGTGACCGCTACATGGGTTACACCGAGGGCATGGGCATCCGCCGCAATCGCACCCGCGGCGTCGCTGGCATCGGCGAAGGCCAGAAGCTCAACAAAGCGCTTTGGACACTCGCGAGCGAGTTCGCGAATAACTGAGCGCACGGGGGAGCGGCTCGTTGGCCGCTCCCCTTTTTTCGGCAGGTGCCGTCCCGCGTTTTCGGTAGGGGCGCGCCGCTGCAATATTACGGCCGGTCGATTGATTCACGTCGTCCGGCAACCGCCGGAGAACCCATCCGCTCAGTAACCATCAATCACCGGCACGGCCGGTCACAGATCATGAACAATGGAACCGCAGAACTCCCAGCGTCCCGTGTGCCTCGCCCCGGCGATGCGATCGACGAACTCACGAAGTTGAAAAAGGAACTCCTTCAAGCCGAGGTGCGGCTTGCCAAAGCGCGCGCCACCGTCACTGGCGCAGAGGTCGACATCAAAGTCCTCAACGCCCGATTACGAGCGTTCGCGAAGTGATTTCGCGCTTCCACGCCAAAGCCCGCTCCTTCCGAGCGGGCTTTTTGTTCGCCTTCCCAAATTCATTCGTTTGCGCCAACGTGCCGCAATGTCGGAGCCGTCGTTCGATCTCGCCTACTATCGCGCGCGCATCGCCGCGTTGGCGGAGAAAGGAATTTTCGTCGGCACGTCGAGTTGGACTTATCAGGGATGGATCGGCCAGATCTACACGGCCTCCCGTTACGAGTATCGGGGCAAGGTCGCGAACACCCGTTTCGAGGAAAACTGCCTGAGCGAATATGCCGAGACGTTCAAGACGGCCTGTTTCGATGGGGCTTACTACACGTTTTATGGCGCAGAGAAATGGCAGGCCATGGCAGCGCAGGTGCCGCCCGATTTCCGGTTTGGCCTCAAGGTGCCCGAAGCGATCACGGTCAAACGTTATCCCACGCTGCCAAAATACGGCGACCGCGGCGGCACGCTTAACGAGGATTTCCTGAACGCGCCGCTTTTCATCGAGCGGTTCCTGCAACCTCTGGAGTCAATTCGCCGCAACGTGGGGCCGATTATTTTCGAATTCTCGAAATTTTATTCGAGCGAGTATCCCGAGGTGTCGGCGTTCGTCGCCGATCTCGAGATATTTTTCTCCGTGCTGCCCAAGACCTGGTCTTACAGCGTCGAGCTTCGCACCCGCAAGTGGCTCGGCCCCGAATACCTCGCCTGCCTGCGCAAGCATGCTGTCGCGCACGTGTGGAATAATTGGAGCGACATGCCGGCCGTCTCGGAACAGTTCGGGATCGTCGGCGAACCGCCCACCGATGATCTCGAAGTCGCGCGATTTCTTTTGAAGCCCGGCCGCAAATACGAGGACGCGGTCGCGAAATTCAAGCCCTACAAAATCACCCAGGAAATCAACGACGATGCGCGGAGCGCGCTTCAACTGATGATCGAAAAGCGCTGGGTCCGACTCTCGCGCAACGGCACTTACATTTACATCAACAATCGTTTGGAGGGGAACGCTCTGATGACCGTGCTCGCCGTCCTCGACCGAATCGAAGCGTTGAAATCCGTGCCCCGTCCGGCGCCGATCACTCCGCCCAAACCAGCGCAGGGTCAGTTCGATCTGGGATTGTGAATAATTTCGTCTTGCGGTCGGAAGTGTTCGTATGAACACGTAGCGCCGACGCATGACCGAGCTGCAACAGTCTTTGCTGGACCGCATCCACGCTTTTGTCGAAACGCGGCCGGAGGGAGCTACCACCGCAGAGGTGCAGAAAGATTTTCGGTATCGCTTCGAGGGCAGCGTGCAGCGCGCGCTGGAGGGTTTGGCAACCTCCGGCCATCTCGTGCGCGTTGATGGGCGCTGGAAACTCAAGGCGCCCGAGGTGCAGTTGCATTTTCAGCTTGGCGGAGGCGAATCGTGCTCCGCCGTCTTGGCGCCGCGATGAGGAAGTCCCATGCCCTCTTCGCCGACCACCGTGGCCGCTTTGCGGTCGTTGCTTGCCACGCGCTTTCCGGAACGCGCGCGCGCCGCCGTTGGAGCGGTGCCGACCGAGATCCGCGCACTCGATGAGGCCTTGGGCGGCGGGCTGCCCGGCGGTCGCTTCACCGAAATCGTCTCGGCATCCCCCGGCACCGGTGGCCAGACGATCATCGCCCAGCTATTGCGCGCGACGCGCCGCGCACGACAGCGCATGGCACTGATCGATGGCGCGGATGGCTTCGCTCCGGAAGACGTGCCCCCCGATCATCTCCGTCATTTGGTGTGGGTGCGCGGGCGCGGCGCGGCCGACGCATTCTCGGCGGCGGATATTTTGCTGAGAGATGGCAACTACAGCGTCGTTGTCCTCGACGTTCGCGGACTCTCCGAGCGGGCCTTGCTCAAGACGCCAACGACCACCTGGCATCGCCTGCGCCATGCCACGGAGGCCGGGGCCATTGCGGTGCTCGTTCTCTCAACCACGCCGATTGTCCCGGCCGTGCCGTGGCGTCTTGTCCTGCGCGAGACCGTGCCACTCGGCGCGCGCCGCACATTACGGAGCGCGCTCGCCGATGCGTTTTCGGTCGAAATCGTGCGCGGTCATACCGACGCGGAGAAGAAGAGCGCATGAACTACGCGGTCGTCCTCGCACCGAATTTCGCGTTGCAGGCCCTGCGCCGCAGCGAGGCGGCGCTGGCGAACAAGCCGTTCGCCATCGTCGAGGGCGAGGGCCGCAACGCGCGCGTGACTGAAGCGTCGGAGCACGCGATCGGAGTTGAGCCCGGACTCGCCGTCACTCTGGCGATGTCGCGCTGCCCCGGCCTGCTGATTCGTCCGCGCGATCCCAATGCCGAGAGCGAGGTGATGCGCGTCTTGCTGGCCGCAGCCTTTACCCTCGCTCCGCGCGTCGAGTTGACGGCGGAAGGTTGCTGCACCGTCAACTTGCAGGGCGCCGATCCGATCCAAACGGAAAAACAAATGCACGCCTGCGTCGCTGAACTCGCGCGAGCGGGTGTTGGCGCGCGACTCGGCGCCGGGGCCAATCCGTTACTGGCCGCCTATGCCGCACGGTGCGCCGAACCGGTCTTGCTCGTGTCCAATCCAGCCGCGTTCCTCGCCCCGCTGCCGCTCTCTTTCGCCGAGCCAAGCAGCGTGCATGCCGACGTGCTCCGCGGCTGGGGCATCAAAACCCTCGGCCAGCTCACCACGCTGCCGAAGACGGAAATCGGCGAGCGCCTCGGCACCGAGGGCGCGCAACTCTGGGAGCGGGCCGCGGGCGAAACCATTCGCGTCCTGCGTTTGATCGAGCCGGTCCGGACGTTCGCCGCCGATTGGGTCTATGAGCCGCCCGTCGAATCGTTGGAGCCGCTGCTGTTTCGCATGCGTCGTTTCGCCGAACGGGTCGCGCTCGAATTGCGCGGTGCCGGGCGCGTCGCGGACAATCTCGCCCTGACACTGCAGCTCGAGGACGACACCGATCATCATCGCGAGTTTCGCCTGCCCGAGCCCGGTGCGAACGTCGATGGTTGGATGCGCGTGCTTCAAGCGCATCTCGATACCGTGAAGACGGAGGCGCGCGTCACCGGCGTGCGATTGGTCGCAACACCCGCCCGGCCACCCGAGCGCCAGGATGGGCTGTTCGACACCGCGCTGCGCGATCCCGTCGCTTTCTGGGAAAACCTTGCACGCCTCGCCGCCATCGTGGGCGATGACCGGGTTGGGACACCCGTGCTACTCGACACATGGCAGCCCGATGCTGTCGCGCTGACGAAACCCGTGAACGCAGTGCCGGCGCCGGAGGACGATTCGATCCACCCACCACGCGGCCTCACGTTCCGGCGCTTTCGTCCGGCGTGGCCCGCGGATGTGGCGATCGTCGATGCGCGCCCGCACGCGGTTGAAGCCGTGGAACTGCACGGCATCGTGCGCGTCGCGCGAGGGCCTTTTCACCTGAGCAGCACATGGTGGAAATCGGGCGCGGCTTGGGCGCTCGAAATCTGGCACGTCGAACTCGCGTCCGGTGCGACTTACCAGCTCAGCCGCACCGCAGATGGTTGGTGCGTGGAAGGAGTGCTCGACTGATGGCGTATGTCGAACTTCACGCGCGGAGCGCCTTTTCCTTTTTGCGTGGCGGCTCCGATCCGGAGTCGCTGGGTCGCGCCGCCGCCCAGGTAGGACTGCCTGCCTTCGCCCTGTGCGACCGTGGCGGCGTGTATGGCTCGGTTCGCCTCCACATGACCGCACGCGAAGCCGGCTTTCGTGCGTTGGTCGGTTGCGAGTTGCCCATGGAAGACGAAACCATCGTGCCTGTCCTCATCGCGACGCAGGCAGGTTATCGCCGACTCTGTGACTTACTCACGACCGCCCACCTGCGCGCGGCCAAGGGCGAAGGGCGCGTGCGGTGGCACGAACTCGCCGCCGACAACGCCGGACTGATTGCATTGACGGGCGACGAGGAAGGCCCGGTGCGCCGGGCGTGGCGATGCCGCGGCGCGAAGGCGGCGGACGAGGCCGGCTCGAAACTGCGCGAGATTTTCGGGCCCGAGCGGCTCTACGTCGAAATCCAGCGCCATCACCTGGCCGACGAGGAAGAGGAAAACGATTTCCTCATCGATTGGGCGCGCGCGCAGCATTTGCCACTGCTGGCCACGAATGGAGTCACGCACGCCGAGCCGCGCGCACGCCAGGTCCTGGACGTGTTCACGTGCATGCGCGAACACACCACCCTCGACGGAGCGGGCCGGCGGCTCGCGCGCAATGCCGAGCGCCACGTGAAAAGCGAAGCCGCGATGAACGTCCTTTTCGCGGACGTGCCCGAAGCCGTCGCGCATACCGGCGAACTCGCGGGCCGCCTCGAATTCACGTTGGACCAATTGGGCTACCGCTTTCCTGATTTCGCTGTCCCGGAAAATCACACGCAGGACAGCTATCTCGCCGAGATGACCATTTTCGGCGGCCATCAGCGCTATGGCAGCGTCACCGGCAAGGTGAAGGATCAGTTGCAGCGCGAGCTCGCACTCATCGCGAAGCTGGGGTTCAGCGGCTATTTTCTCATCGTCTGGGGCCTCTGCAATTACGCCCGGCAGCGCGGCATTCTCGTGCAGGGCCGCGGCAGCGCCGCCAACTCCGCGGTGTGTTACGCGCTCGGCATCACGGCAGTCGATCCGATTGGTGGAAAGCTGTTGTTCGAGCGCTTTCTCAGCGAGGGCCGGAGTGACTGGCCCGACATCGATCTTGATTTGCCGAGCGGCGATGCACGCGAGGACGTGATCCAGGAAGTTTATCGGCGCTATGGGCGCCGTGGCGCGGCGATGACCGCCAACGTGATCTCGATGCGCGGCAAGAGCACGATGCGGGAGGTCGGCAAGGCGTTCGGTTTGCCAAACGATGTCCTTGATCGCTTTTCAAGCCTCTTCCACCACGGCGACTATCCGCAGACGATCAAAATCAAACAGCAGGTGCGCGGTGCCGGCTATTCCGGCGATGATCGCCAACTCGACTTGCTGCTCGCGACCTGCCGCCAAGTCTACGCCTTGCCGCGCCACCTCGGCCAACATTCTGGCGGCATGGTGCTGTCCGCCGGCGGGCTGTCGCAGTTCGTCCCGCTCGAAAACGCGTCGATGCCCGGCCGCAGCGTGCTCCAATGGGACAAGTCCGATTGTGAGGACATGAAGATGATCAAGATCGACCTGCTCGGGCTCGGCATGATGGCCGTGCTCAGCGAGGCGGTGGAAATCTGCGAGCGTCGCGGGCAGCCAGTGGACTACGCCCGCATCCCGCGCGACGATGCGAAGTGCTTCGAGATGGCACAGGCCGCCGACACTATCGGCGTCTTCCAGATCGAAAGCCGGGCTCAGATGGCGACGCTGCCGCGCATGAAGCCGGCGACGTTCTACGATCTCGCCATCGAAGTGGCCTTGATTCGCCCCGGCCCGATTCAAGGCGACGCGGTCAATCCCTACCTTGAGCGCCGCGCGGGAAAACAGCCGGTGACTTATCCTGACGAACGCGCCCGCCCCATCCTCGAGCGCACGCTCGGAGTGGTGCTGTTCCAGGAGCAAATTCTCCGCGTGGCGATGGAACTCGGCGGCTTCACGGCATCGGAAGCGGACGAGCTGCGCCGCGCCATTGGCTTCACACGCTCGACCGAGCGCCTCGACCGCATGAAGCTGAAACTGCGCGAGGCACTGCTTCGCAATCGCGTTACCCCCGAGGCCACGGAGTCGATCATCACGTCGCTCGCCTCATTCGCGCTATACGGGTTTCCGGAAAGCCACGCCATCAGCTTCGCGTTGATCGCATATTCGAGTCTCTGGCTGAAAGCGCATCAACCCGCGGTTTTTCTGGCCGCCCTGATCAACAACCAGCCGATGGGCTTCTACTCGGTGGCGACACTGGTGCAGGACGCGCGCCGGCACGGCGTGAAAGTCCTGCCGCCGTGCGTGCAGGTGTCGGAGGCCCGCACGCGGGTCGACGACGACCGCACCATCCGACTCGGTATCGGATCGATCAAAGGAGTGCGCGCCGCCTCGGTCGACGCGATGTTGGCCGCGCGGAACGCGCGGCCGTTTGTCTCCGTCGAAGATTTTCTGCGGCGCACCAGTTTTAGTGCAAAGGAACGGCGGGCACTGGCCGGGGCCGGCGCGCTAAACGCGCTCGCGGGCCACCGGCGCGCGGCACTTTGGCAGGTCGAAACACAGGCTGCGAATGATGAGCTTTTCCGCTTTGCCGTCGCCGAAGATGCCACGCCGCCCGCTCCGTTGGAGCCCATGACGCTCGTTGAACGCGTGCGCGCCGACTACACCCACTTAGAACTGACCACCGGTGCGCATCCGATGAAACTAATCCGGGACCAGCTCAACGACGTCTGGCCCGCCGAGGAATTGAAGCAATGCGCCAACGGACAGCGCGTCACGATCGCTGGCGCCGTCACCTGCCGCCAGCGGCCGGGCACTGCGAGCGGCGTCGTCTTCGTCACCCTGGAGGACGAGACCGGCACCGCCAACGCTATCATCTGGCCGAAGCTGTTCGAGCAGGCGCGCCTCGTGATCAATCTGGAGCCCGCGTTGATGATCACCGGTAAGCTTCAGAATGAATCCGGTGTGATTCACGTCGTCGCCGAGCACGTCGAGCCGCTTCCGAACCTCAGCATCCCGGTGCAGTCGTCCCACGACTATCACTAACACCGTTCTGACGCTCGCTGCGCTCGAATTCTTCTAGCTCTGCCCCGTCCGATAGCGCCCCATTTTATGGGCGGTCAAGGTAGTGCCTTCGGCCTCCACCACGCGCAAACATTCCGCTTCCCCCTCGTTGCGGATAAATCCGCGGCCTCGGCGCTCCATCCAGCGCTTTGACTTTCGCCCATCCCGAGCGGGCGCTCAAACGGGCAGCACCCGCGATCACTCGATACGACGTTGAGTAAGGAAACGCTGCTCGCGCGAGCGCTCACCATGCGCGTATATGAAGCCAAGATCGTTTACTCCCTCGTTTCTCTCGGCGAAGAGGTCTGTCTCGACCGACCGGAGAAAGTTGCCGATTACCTCCGTTCTGCTTTCGAGGAGAGCCCGATGCAGGAGGCGTTTTACTGCGTCTATCTCGACCGCAAGAATCACCCCATCGGCCGACATCTCGTCACCCTGGGCACGGCAACATCCACACTGGTCGCACCCCGAGAAGTGTTTCGCGGAGCCATCCTCGCCGGCGCAACGGCTCTGGTGGTCGCCCACAATCATCCCTCCGGCGATCCGGCACCCAGCGCCGCCGATGTTCAGATCACCCGCGTGCTGCGGGAAGCCGCCAAGATCATCGACATTGAACTTCTCGACCACGTCATCGTCGGTGATGTGAAGGCTGACCCACAGAGGGTCGGTCACTATTCGTTCCGTGAAGCGGGCCGCTGGTGAGGCCCTTTTTTGATGAAGCCAATCACGGCCCGGTGTTCACGATTTCAGCCATGTTCGCGTTTTCGTGAACACGCGGGATTGATCGAAAAATGAGATATCGTTCAAAGGTGGTTTGAACTAT
Source organism: Opitutaceae bacterium (assembly GCA_031379235.1). GTDB lineage: Bacteria > Verrucomicrobiota > Verrucomicrobiia > Opitutales > Opitutaceae > ER46. The sequence goes on from JANNEY010000442.1 coordinate 41,903, forward strand.
TCCTCGTTTTCCAATCAGGCAGATCGCTGCCGGGCCGCCGCTCGCTCGGAATGCTCGAAGGCGTCCGCGAAGTCTTCCAGGTCGCGGTCCGACATTCCCAAGGCTCCGCCGGCCTTGCGCCAACCGGCCACGGCCCGCTCGACTTCGCGCAGGATTTCTTTCGCGCGCGGCTGCGACAGCCGGAAGTAGGCAATCACGGACATCAGCGCATCAACCGTCGCTTCCGGTCCGGTTTCGGCTGACACCCATGTCTTCAACTCACGCGCGCGATCTGGAAACGGATTGAGATCGAAAGCAGGCGCTAGTCGCCAGAGGCCGCGCTCCGCGTGGAGGAAGCCGTGATTGTGCAGATGATCGTCCACGTTGGTGATGAGGATCGAAAAGGCCATCCGTCGCCACAGTTCCTCGATGTCGGCTTGGGCCGCGGCCCCGTTCACGCGCAGGGCGTCCACGATTTCGGCATAGCTGTGCTCTTGGGCGCCGACGGACTCGACGCCGAGGAGCGTCGCGGCCGAAACATACATCAAGCGCCGGCCATCGGGTGTCCGGTCGAAGCGGCGAATCAATGCGACGGGCACACCGTCGCTGTCCACAACCCGCGCGGCAGCCACATTGAGGCCTGCGGCCTTCGCCAAGGTCATGGCGAGGACCTCGCCTTTCGTGACCGCGCGTTCGTCCTGCACGCTCGGAAACTTTCCGATCGCCAGCATACCGTCGTTATCCAACACGGAACACTTCGGCCGCAATCCGCCGAGCGAGGTGCCGCGGCCGCGCAAATAGGCGAGATCGGCCGCCGTCTCGGTTTCGGTTTCAACCGCGCGGGAAGCGCTCATCAGGCGCTGCAATTCCAGGAGGGGTGGGGCGGTGCGACGCCCCGGCTCGGCGGCGCGCTGAAACGCCCCGGCCTCGTCGCGAAAGCGGAGCGCCCCGACACGATTGCTGTCGTCCACGGCGAGGAGAAAATCGACGGCATTGAGCTGAGCAGATCCCGCTTCGTCGCCCGCGCGTTTCGCCGCTTGGCGTCGCTTCGCGTGGTCGCGCAGGATGACGCGCCGGCCCCAACCGTCCGGCTCGGTGTCGGCAATCGCAGCGTGAAACACGGAGCCTTCCGGAGCCTTGCGATGAAACTGCGTGCCGGTGACCAGCGGGAGGTTTGGCTCGAGCGCGAAACGGTCCGCGGCAGCCAGCCAGTTTTCGTCGTAAGCGAATGCAGCATGCTCCCGCGCCCCGTTCTGATCGTAGTGCAGGGTGCCGACGAGCCGGGCTTCGTCGCCGACGTAAACTTGGAGGGTGCGTTTCATAGCGAGGTGGGTGATTGCTTCACCCGGACGCGCTTCGGCAGTCGGGCTTCATCCAACTGAAGGCCCACGTCGTCGCGCTTGGGATCGAGCAGCTCGCCGAGGGCGTTGCCGAAGCCCAAGACGAAGAGCGCCATGGCGTAGGCGCCCATCGCCACGGTGGGGTCGCCTTTTTCGACGCGGCGATAGGTGTTCGTGGCCACGCCCATCCTCTCCACCATCATGGCGACGGTGAAATGGCGTTTGCGCCGCGCCGTGGCCACGTCCTGGCCTAGTTTGGCGAGGGCGCGACGGGTCGGCGGCGGCAACAGGTCATGAAGAGAGGAGCGCATGGCTAAGGGCTATGGATGGACTCTTATCGGCTTTAATAGTCAATACATTGATATGTAAATGCCCTAAGTCGAGGGCGATTCGAGGGGAGTTCACGCCGCGAAAACGCCTTTCAAGCGAACGGGTTGTGACGGGGTGACGTTGTTCTCCGCAGGCAGACGCGTGAGCAGCTCATCCCGAATCAGCCTCCACGTGCTAGGCTCCATCGCCGTGAGTTTCGCTCGCAAATCGGCGACGTTGAACGCGTCGGCCGCCGGCTTCGAACGGTCGCCGAGCAGCGCCGGCAATTTGCCGGCCAGCGTGCGACGGAAGTCTTCCTTTCCAGGCTGGAAGTAGTGCTTGAGCACAATTTCCGTGGTCCGATGGCCGGTCACCCGTTGGACGATTTCCAAGGGGACGCCCGCCGTGAGTGCGACCGTGACCCAGGAAACGCGGAACGAATGGAAGTCCCGCACCGACGCGCGGCGCACACCGTTCGGCCGGTCCCGCTGCACCTCGCCCCGCGACGCATTTTTCTCCGCTTCGTCCTTCGCTTTCCCGGGATCGACGAAGCCGGCGGCGCGCAGCACGCGCCGCACCCGATCGGTCAGGTGGTCCGGATTGATCACGTAGTGCGCTTCCAGATCCGGGAAGACATAGTGCGGCGGATGCTCGCGGTCCAGCGGCTCGGCCATCGCCTTCTCCAGCACCCCACGCAGAAGGGGAAAGATCGGAATCTGCACGGTCTCTCCGGTCTTGGAGGTCTTAACCGTGACGAAGCCGCTCTCCAGATCGACTTCGCTGCGCAGCAACGTGCAACAGTCGCCGCGACGCATCGCGGTGCACATGCCGGTGACGATCAGGGGATAGATGAACGGATCGGCTTTGGCCTTTTCCTCGATGATCGAGAGTTCCTCCACTGAGAACGGCTTTCGGAATATCGTCTCACTCTGCCGGAGCGGAATACCCTCGAAGGGATTCTCGGCCATGCCCGCTTCCTTGCGGAGCGCATGAAACACCGCTCGCAGGTGAATCAGAGTGTGGTTGTAGGTCTTCGCGGCGACGCCCCGCGCCAGCTCCCCCCGGCAAAACGCGTGGGCCAGCGGGGCATGGATTTGCGCCATCTCGTGGAGGGACGGGGAGGTTTTCTTCGCGAAGCGGATGAACCGCTCGATGCAGGCGACCGTCTGTTTCTCGTAGCGGGCGCTCAGCGGACGGGGGCGGAGGACCGCACACCAGCGGGCGCCGATCTCTGCGAGCGGGAGGGAGCTGATCCGCGAGCCGGTGCGGATTTCATGAATCGTCTGGACCAGCTCTTCCGCGGTGCTGCGCTTCTTGAGATCCACCTGGAGTATTTCGAGGGCGACCTGTGCCCTCGCACGAGAACGCTCGAATGCGAGGTCGCCCTGTGCGGCGAGTGAATGCGGGATCATTCCCTTCACTTCGACGCCAAGGTTTTTGCCGATCTTTCGGCCGTTCACCTCGACCCGACCATACCACCATTTGCTTCTTCCACGTTGTAGTTCCAAGGCCATGACTTCCTCCGTTGTTTCTAGGTTGATGTGACCCTGTGAAACCCAGAGCAACGGAGTGAGACTCCCGAAAACGCGGTAGACGTAGTTTCAGACGTAGTTCGTCGGAAAAACCCTCAAGATACTGGCCCAAAGCATATCAATGCGGTCTCATAACCTGAAGGTCGTTGGTTCGAATCCAACCCCTGCACCCAATTTCAAAGCGTTGGTCGGTTTCGGCGGCTCCTGGCGATTTCCCGTGCATCGCGCTTACGCGCCTTCGGAATCCGCAGGGCCGCCACTACGTCGAGCGTTTACCGGAGCGCCTGGGAAGTCTTCAGACCACCTACAGTTTTTCTGCCATGCCCGCCGCACTCCAAAGCATTCCCCTCAAAACAGCGGCGCGTGGTTCTTCGGGTCGTTGAGCAGCGCCTCGAACCGCGGGTCGCCTTGCAGGGGGAAGAAGTCGGGATGGCGCCGCCACGTGTGGACGTTGTTGATTCCGGCGGGTGGGCTGGCGCCGGAGCTGAGGTATTGTCCGAGTTCGGTGAGAGCCGCGTCCTTATCGCCAGCCCAAGCGTAGAGTCGGGCCAGATTGAGCGTGGGCACTCGGGGGGCCGGCGACAACTCGATCACCCGAGCGGCGCAGCGCAGCGCCTCCGCTTTGTCGCCCAACACACCTTCGATCGTCCCGAGTTGGCTCCAATCTCCCACGTTCTTTGCCCCTGGCCCACCCTCCGCAGTCCGACGCCGAAGCTCTTCCGGCAAATCACCGAGCCGCGCCCGAGCGGCCGCCACATCCCCGCGAGCACCGTGAATGATCGCCACGTTGATCGTTTCGTC
>JANNEY010000444.1:0-5307 GCA_031379235.1 Opitutaceae bacterium
TGATCCGGTCGCTCATGCCCATGAGTTCGGGGAGTTCGCTGGAGACGAGCACCACGCCTTTGCCTTCAGCGGTGAGGCGATTGATGAGTTCATAGACTTCAAGCTTCGCCCCGACGTCGATGCCGCGGGTCGGTTCGTCGAGCAATACGACGGTTGGCTCGGTCATGAGCGCCTTGCCGAGCACGACTTTTTGTTGGTTTCCGCCTGAGAGACCACCAGCGCGTGCGGCCTGACTGGGGGCCTTGATTTGCAGCGATTCGAAAAGCAGTTGGCTGCGCCGATGCTCGGCGGGTTGGTCGATGAAGCCGGCGGTGCGCGCGAATTGCGGCAGACTTGAAAGCGAAAGATTGAAGCCGATCGATTGATGGAGCACGAGGCCGTAGCGCCGGCGATCTTCACTTGCGAGCACCAGGCCGCGCGCGATCGATTCACGTGGAGTGGGGGACAGGTAGGCCTTGTCGCGCAAGAAAACCTCACCGCTTACCCGGTGACCCCAAGCACCGAAAAGGTGCATCAGCAGTTCGGTGCGGCCCGCCCCCATCAATCCACCAAGGCCGAGGACCTCGCCGGGGCGAAGCTCAAAAGACACGTTCCGCAGAAAGGGTGGCTCACCTTTGGCGCGGGCGACGTTGAGATTCCTGATTTGTAAGATCGGCGCGAGTTGCGCCTGCGTCGCGTGTGTCCGCGCCGCACTTCGGCGCGGAAACAGATCGGCGATTTCGCGGCCTACCATGTGCTTGATCACATGCGGAATCGTTGCGCCGGCGCGGTCGAGCGTGACGATGCTCGCCCCGTCGCGCAGCACGGTGATGCGATCGGCGATCGCAAATACCTCGTCAAGTTTGTGGGAAATATAGATGCAGGCGGTGCCCTGCGCACGCAGGCGCCGCAGGTGCTCGAGCAGCACGGCGACTTCCTGCTCCGTAAGCGCGGCGGTGGGTTCGTCGAGCACGAGCACGCGCGTTTTTTTGTCCATGGCGCGGACGATTTCGACGAGCTGCTTTTGGCCGATGCCGAGTTCGTGGACCGGCGTTTCGGGCGAAATTGCCAGGCCGAAATCCGCCAGCAGGGCGGCGGCGCGCCGGTGCATTTCCAGCCAGTCGATGCGGAGCCCACGGCGGGGCGCGCGCCCCAGGAAAATGTTTTCCGCCACACTGAGTTCATCGACGAGGGCGAATTCCTGCGTGATCGCCGCGATGCCCGCCGCCTCCGCGTCGCGAATGCCGTGAAATGCCACCGGTCGATTGTCGAGTCGCAGTTCGCCCTCGTAACTGCCGTGGGGATGGATGCCCGAGAGCAGTTTGATTAACGTGGACTTGCCAGCGCCGTTTTCGCCGCACAGCGCGTGAATCTCCCCGGCCCGCAGATCGAACGCGACGTCGCGGAGCGCAACGACGCCCGGAAATGTTTTCGTGAGCGCGCGAGTTTCGAGGAGGACGGGCATCTGAAGTAGGTCGGGCTTCAGCCCGTCTTCGAATTGCGCAGAGTGGGAAAGCGGCGGGCTGCAGCCGCGCCCTACTTCAAGTCCGCCGCCTTTTGAAATCCGTCCGCGATCACGGTTGCTTGCAGGTTGTCCTTGTCGACGGAGATCACGTCTTGGAAGACGGCCGGGACCTTTTTGAAACCGTTGTCGATCGTGGCGGTGGAGGAAATTTTGTTGCCCTTCGCGAGATCGACGGCGGCGATCGCGGCGTAGTCGGCGAGTTTTTTCAACGGCTTGTAGATCGTCATGGTCTGGGTGCCGCGGAGGATGCGGCGGCAGGCTGCGAGATCGGCGTCCTGCCCGGTCACGATGACTTTGCCAGCGAGGCCTTCCTCCAGCAGCGCTTGGACCACGCCACCGGCGACGCTGTCGGCCGAGGCGATGATGGCGTCGATCTCGCGGCCGTTTTTCGTAATCGCGGCGTTGATGATCTTTTTGGCGTTTTCCGGCTTCCAATCGAGAGCCCAGTCCTCGTGCACGAGTTCGATTTTTCCGCTCTTCACGAGCGGCAGCACGATGTTGTCCTGACCCTGTTTGAAAAGCTTGGCATTGTTGTCGGTGGGCGCCCCAAAAACGCGGACCACCCGCGCGGGACGACCCTTGGGGAGATGGTCGGCCACATAGCCGGCCTGAAGTTCGCCCACCTTCACGTTGTCGAACGTGAGGTAGAGATCGATGTCGCAGTTCAGAATGAGGCGGTCGTAGGCGATCACCGGAATTTTGGCGTCGTTGGCGGCCTTCACGGCGCGGACAAGCGCTTCGCCGTTGTGCGGCACGATCACGATTACATCAACGCCACGGCTAATCAGCGCCTGGATGTCACGGGTCTGGCGGGTATCGTCGCCATTGGCGGACTGCACGATGACCTTGCCGCCGAGCGACTCGACCTTGGCGGAGAACGTATCGCGGTCGCGCTGCCAGCGCTCCTCCTTTAGGGTGTCGAGCGAGAGGCCGATGACAGGCTTTTCCTTGGAGGCAAACGCAGTCGTGGCAAACGCGAGGACGAGGAGAGTGAGGCGGCGGAAATGAAGTTTCATTACGGGGGGAGGGGAAAACGGAGATGGGGGATTTACAACCGCGAGGGAATCGTGAGGCTTGCGACCGAGTGACGCTCGACAACCCAAAACTGCATCCCCTCGCCGCCGCAGTCGCGTGGCGCGAAAAGCAACGCCAGGCCGGCCGCCGCGTGGTGCTCACCAACGGGGTCTTCGATCTGCTGCACACGGGGCATCTGTATTATTTGAAAAAGGCCCGCGCCCTCGGTGACGCGCTCCTCATCGCGCTCAATGCCGACGCCAGCGTGCGGGTGCTCAAAGGCCCGTCGCGTCCTGTGCAAACCGAGGAGCAGCGCGCCTACGCCCTCGGCGCGCTCGCGTGCGTGGACGCCGTTTTCATTTTTCGCACCCCGCGGCTCGACGCGGAAATCCGCGCGCTACGGCCGGATGTTTATACGAAGGCGGGCGACTACACGCTGGAGAAACTCGACGCGGGCGAGCGCGGCGCACTCCAGGTGGTGGGCGCGCGCATCGAGTTCCTGCCCTTTCTCCCCGGCTTCAGCACCACGCAACTCATCGCGCGGATCAAGGCGGCGGGAGAAATCTGATCGCTCATGCGCGTCGTCATCCTCGGTTCTGGCCGCGGCTCCAATGCCGAGGCGATTCTCTCGGCCCAAGCGGCGGGCAAACTCGGCCGTGCGCGCGTCGGGCAGATTTTTTCGGACAAAGCGGACGCGGGCATCCTCACGCTCGGGGCGCGCTTTGGTGTGCCGGCGGCGTTCGTCGATCCGGCGCCGTTCAAGACGAAGCTCGAGGGCGAGGGTGAGGCGCGGTTCATCGCGGCGGTGAGTGCGTGCGTGCCGGACCTCGTCGTGCTCGCGGGCTTTATGCGCGTGCTGAAGCCGGGATTTCTAAACGCGTTCGCCGGAAAAATCATCAACCTCCACCCGAGCCTGCTGCCGAGTTTCCCCGGCCTCGACGGGATCGGGCAGGCGTTTCGCCGCGGCGTGAAAATCACGGGCTGCACGGTGCACGGCGTGACGGCCGAAGTGGATGGCGGGCCGATTCTCGATCAGATGGCCGTGCGGATCGAGCCGGACGACACGCTCGAAACGCTCGCTGAAAAAATCCACGCCGCCGAGCATGCGTTGCTGCCGGCGGTGATCGCGCGGTTGAGCGAAGGGTAGGGCGGACTTCAGTCCGCCTCGCGCGTCGAGTGTTCGAACGGAGGGCGGGGCAGAGACCGCGCCCTACTTCAAAGCGCCCGCAAGCGGGCTGCCTACTTTTTCTGCTCCGGGTCCTTCAGTAGCGCTTCGAACCGGGGATTGCCGCGCAGCGGGTCCCAGACCGGATCGTAGCGGAGAGTTATCTTTGACATGTAGATCCGCGTCGCTGGGCCAAATTGCGACTCCAACGCCGTCAGCGCCGCTTCCGGCTGATTCACCAGCACGAGCAGATAGGCCAGGCGCCGGTAGTTTATCGACTGATCGCCTGCGCCGATCCGTTGACGGACGTCGCGCACGAGTGGCTCGGCGGCGGTTCGGTCGCCCTGCAAAGCAAGAATCTCCGCCTTGTTGGCGAGCAACTTGGTTTCGTTCGGCTGGGCGATCAGGCGTTCCTCCACCAACCGTAGCGCCGCTTTCAAATCGGTGCGTGCGGCGTCTTCGTTCCCGGCCATGCGATGAGCGCGTGCCGTCAACGTTGCCTTGGGGCCGATGCCGACGAGGAAATCATTGGACCGGCTTAGGACCTTCAGCGCTCTCGCGGGGTCCTTCAGGAAAATGGCGATTTCGTAGGCGGTGGTGGCGTTAGCTTCGTTTGCGATCGGGTCGGGCGGAATCTTGGCCAGATGGGCTTGCGCACGCGGGAGGTCCCGGCGGATGTCGAGCAGGAGGTCCAGCTTGTGCCAGTTGGCTTGGGCGTAGCGCGGTGCAATGGCCAGCGCTTCGTCGAAGGCGGCCTCCGCCTCGTCGAATCGTCTCATTCGTTCGAGCGACACGCCGCGGTTGTAGTGCGTGACGGGATCGTTGCCCGGCAGCGCGGTGGCTTTGTCAAAGTAAACGAGCGACTGTTCGAGTTGGCCGACGTTGCGCAGGGCCGCGCCGAGGGTCCGCACGACAAAGCGGTTCGTCGGCTGGCGGGCGACTTCTTCCCGAAGCAGGCGGATGGCCTCGTCCTGAGTCTGAGGATCAAAGCGCAGGCTATACGCGCAGACGAAGCGCGCTTGGGGTGAATCCGGGGCGAGTTTGATCGCCTTCTCGGCGCGAGAACGCGCTGCCAGCCTCCACGTCTCGGAGAAGTCCAACATGGACCGTGTGCCGCACGCGACCAATGCATACGCCGCCCACGCCTCGCCGTCGCTCGGATCGAGCGCGACCGCGCGCTTGAGCAAATCTTCCGCGAGCGCGAAGTCGCCCGGCGTCGCGAGGTCCCACGGCTCATAAAGCGCGCGGGCCTTCGCGACGAGTTGGCGGGCTTCGGAGAGGGGCGCGGTGGCGGATGGTTTTTCCGCGGTGGGCAGGCGCGTCCCTGCGCCCGCATTCGGCGACTGGCGGTTCAGGATGATGGCGATGGCTGCGACTGCCAAGGCACCTGCGATCGCAATCACCCATGCCGCCGCAGGGACGCGACGTTTCGGTTGTAGATGCCATGAGGCGGACAAGCGGGCGAAGAACGCCCAACTTGTCCGCCGAATGAATGCTAATTCTAACGTAACGAAACTGCTGGAACGCCTGGTGGAAACCAAGGCCGAAACGATCAAGCTGGGACTGGACCTGCACGCGCGCGACGTCGTCGTGTGCGTGCAGCTCGACGGTGCGTTGCCACAAC
>JANNEY010000457.1:0-24309 GCA_031379235.1 Opitutaceae bacterium
GGTGCCGGGGCCGCGTGCGTCTTTTCGATCGCGCGGGCCCAGAGTGCTTCGCCAGTGCTCGGCCAGGGCAAGTTTCGTTATCGCGTTGTGCCCGGCTGGGGCGTGCTCGGGGCGGAGACGCCCGTGAAGGATTGCCACGGCATCGTCTGCGATCGGGAGGGCCACGTTATTCTCCTGACGAACCACACCGCCAACAATGTGATCGTTTATGACCGTGGCGGGCGGCTGGTGCACAAGTGGGGCACGACTTTTCCCGGGGCGCATGGGCTCTCGATGGTGCGGGAAGGCGAGCGCGAAGTCCTGTTCATCACTGATCTTGTCACGCATCGCGTGGTGAAAACCACGCTCGACGGCGCGACGCTCGACGAGTGGCGCTGGCCGGAGCGCACCGGCAAGTATGAGAAGGAAGACCAGTATCGGCCGTCATGGACCCTGCATCTCCCGAGTGGCGAATTTTTTGTGCTCGATGGCTATGGCCGCGACACCATCGCGCACCACGGTGCTGACGGGAAATTCCGCAGAATCTTTGGCGGGGCCGAAGGCGGTATTGTGCACTGGGGCCCCCATGGCGGCATGGCCGACGTGCGCGACGCGAAAAATCCCACGCTGCTCATCGCGATGAGCGATCAGCAACATTTGCTGCGGCTCGCGCTCGACGGGCGCAAGCTCGCGCAGATCGATTTGCCGGGCGGAAATCCGCGCCAGATTCGGCTGCACGACGGCCACTTCTTTGTCGCGCATCTCGCTGACAACTGGCCGAAGGATCGCGCGAGCCGCGGATTTGTTTCAGTGCTGGATGCGGAGCTTCGCGTGGTTTCGAACCTTGCCGGCACCGCTCCGATCTACGGCGGCGACGGAAAACTCCAGCCAATGCGCAACGACGGCGGCGTCTTTACCCACCCGCACGACGTGATCGTCGATCGCGAGGGGAGCGTCTATGTCGCGCAGTTTGCCTCGGGTGCGACTTATCCGGTTAAATTGGAGCGCGTGTAAGCGCGACGACGCCGAGCAGGTTGGTCGCGGCGATGCGACTCACTCAGCTGTGGCGGTGTCGCTGGCCAAAACGATCAGCCAGCCGCTCTTGTCGTCTACAAAAACCATCGTGGAGGCTTTGTTGCCCGGAGCTTCGACGTCATCGGCCCGCGCCGTGACGGCATCGCTGAAAGCGGCAGGAAGCTCGGCTGGGCGCTCCTGGTTCAGGACGACGAAGGCAAACGCGGCGGCGGCCGCGGCTCCGAGCGGCAGTGACCACCATGCGATCAGACTGCGGCGCGGGCGTGCCGAGGTCGCGCCGGCGTCCGCTCCGCCGCGAATCTGCCGTCGCACCGCGTGCCACTCGCGCTCCGCGTCGGGCACGATGGCCCGCGCGGAGTCGCTGCGCCACGTTTCGAGGGCTGCGGCGAGGTTATCCCGGATTTGCCGGCAAGCCGCGCATTGCGCGACATGCCCGTCGAGTGCGGCGCTGGGGATTGCTCCCGGGGCGCCGTCTCGGGCGGCAAAGATCTGGGTTTGGGCCTCGCGGCAGTTCATGGCGTGAAAGAGGAGGGCAGTTTAACGCTTAGCGATTCCAGCCACCGCGATGGTCGCGGTTGTGATCGTAGGCGTAGCCGTAGTGGCGCGGCGCGCAGTGGTCGGCTTCGACCCACACGCGGTCGGTGCGGTAGGCGAAATAACCGGGCTCGCACACGCGTTCGGCACGGCCCCAGCGGTTATGGGCAATGACGATGCGCTCGGGCACCCAAGTCTTGACGGCGACTTCCTTCCAATAACCGCGTGGCGCGACGGGCGCGTAAACCACGGTCGGTGGGGGGGCGTAAGTTACGCCGGGGGGCGCGACCCGGTAGGCGGGAAGGTTCACATTCAAACCAAAACTAACGCGGGTGTCGGCCCGGGCTGAACTGGTCGCCAAGGCGGCGGCCGAAACGAGAAGGGCGAGTGCGATGGTCTTCATGGTATTGTTTCTCCAGTTGGAATTGAGATACGCACCTAAGACGACCCGTGCGCGGGCCATATTCATTTTTCTTACCCAGAGAAACCAAGCTGGTTCTAGCCGCACTTAGCGCGCGATGAGCACGACGACGGGGACATCGCCATCATGGGCTGGCCGCCGGCTGAGTATCGCGGGCACACCCGGATTCAGGGTAAGGCTCGTGCTAATCACGACTTTATCGTCAACCATCCAAAATACCTTCAGGTGGAGCCCTTCGCCCGGATCATCCTGTAATTCGAGGCGGTGGTTGCCCGCGAAGGGAATCGTGGCGGTGCCGCCGTTAGGCAGCGAGACGGTGCCTTCCGTGACGTAGCGAAAGGTGTCGAACTTGAGATTGTCCAAGCCGGCTTTGTAGGGGGCGAGCTTGCGGTCGAGGCCACCGTGCTTGTTCGACGCGTTGATTAGGATCGCGTGCACGCTCGTGGGTTTGCCGCCCTTGGCGGCTTTGGGTGCGGAGGCGGCCGAGGAGGGGAGGGCGAACGCGAGGGCGGCGAGCCCGATCGTGAGGGTGAATTGGATTATTCGCATGGCTGATCTCCTAGTTTTTGCGCCAGCTGACGGCGCGCGTGAAAAAGACGGGACATAACGGTGCCACGGGCGATCCCGAGGTTGGCCGCGATCTCGTCGTAGGAAAGATTCTGAATTTCGCGCAGCGCAAGCACCGCGCGATGTTTGGGCGGCAGGGCGGCAATCGCCCGTTCAAAGCGCGTGGTGCTTTCGCGGCGCTCCATCTCCTGCCGCGGGTCATTGGTGTCGGCGGCCTCCGGCGCGGCGGCGACCCGATCGGCGGTGCCGCCGTCGTCGGCGGTGTCGGACGCGAAGGGAATGAAGCGGCTGAACCATCGCTTGCGCGAGCGTAGTTGGTCGATCGCGCGACGCGTGGCGATGGGGTGGAGCCAAGTGGAAAATTTCGCCTCACCGCGAAATGAACCGATGTTTTTCCAGACCGTGAGCCATACTTCCTGGCAGACATCGCGAGCGCCGTGTTCGTCGCGGAGCATCGAATGAACGAGACGAAACACCGGTTCGTAGTGATTGCGCATGAGCGTGCCAAAGGCGTCCTCATCGCCCGACTGCGCGCGCTGCACCAGGGCGCGCTCGGCTTCGGGGGTGATTTCAAGGGCATCGGCCACGGCTGGTTCGAAAGGGAAAACGGGAGATTGTTTGGTGCGGCGCACATCGCGAGGTGAGACGCACGCGTGTCACCGGGTATTCACGCGCCGGCGGGCGGGCGTCGCGGCGGACGTTTGCTGCTTGGCGGGGCGGGCATTCGGGCTTTGCTGATCCGAAGGATGTTCACAGGTATCATCGAAGAAACAGGCAAGGTGCTCGCGTTCGAGCCGAAAGCGGAGGCATGGAGCCTTACGATTGCGGCGCGGGCGGCGCTCGCGGACCTGACGCTGGGCGATAGCATCGCGGTGAACGGCTGTTGCCTGACGGCCGCGGCCTTCGATGCGACGTCGGTTCGTTTCGATGTGCTGGAAGAGACGCGCCGGCTCACCAATTTTTCCGCGTTGCGAACGGGCGCTAAGGTTAACCTGGAGCGTAGTCTGCGCTTTGGCGGTAAGATCGGCGGACACTTTGTCACCGGCCACATCGACACGCTGGGCGGGATCGAGGTGTTCGAGGCGCGGGGCAAGGATTACTACCTGCGCGTCGCCGTCGAAGCGGAGCGGCTACGGCTGGTCGTGCCGAAGGGGAGTATCGCGATCGATGGCATCTCGCTGACGGTGGCGGAGGTGAGCGAAACGACCCTTGCGGTTTGGATCATTCCGCACACGCTCGCCGTGACTAATCTTGGGGAGAAGCGCCGCGGCGATCCGGTGAATCTGGAATTTGATCTCTTGGGGAAGCATGTGGAGAAGCTGCTCGCCGGGCGGACGATCTGAGACCCGATGCGTCATTCTCTCAACGCCCTGACGGATGAATTGCGCCGCCTGAAAACCGCGGGCGTGAAAAATATCGCGGTGTCCGACGAAACGATCGCCGTATTGCGCCGGGTGGTGGCGGCCCAAGGCGCCACCATCGCCGGGAAGGCGATTCCCGTGGCGGCCGTTCAACTGAAAACCGAGTCTCCGCCGCCACGTGCCATCGCGACCGTCAGGCCGGTTTCGCTGCCCGCAGTCGTGACTCCGGAGATGCCGCCGGCACCCGTCGTGACCCTGCCCGAAGGAGACAAGGCGACGCGCTGGGCTGCGCTGCTCGACTTGGTCACGAACGACCCAATCTGCCGGGCCAATGTGCGCCCCGGGAAAAAAGTCGTGCTCGGGGTGGGCTCCGTCGATGCGAAGATCATGTTTGTGGGCGAAGCGCCGGGCGCAGAGGAGGAAATCCGCGGTGAACCGTTTGTCGGGCCGGCCGGGCAATTGCTGACGAAGATGATTCAGGCGATGGGTCTGATGCGCAGCGAGGTCTACATCGGCAACATCATGAACTGGCGTCCCCAGATGCCGACGGTCGATGGGCGCGAGCAAGTCGGCAACCGGCCGCCTTCCGAAGCGGAGATGCGATACTGCCTGCCATATCTCCGCGCGCAGATTGCCGTGGTGAATCCGGCTTTGCTCGTGGCGCTTGGGTCCACCGCGGCGCAGGGCCTGCTTGGGTTTGGAAGCTTCAAGGCGCTGGGTGAGATTCGCGGGCAGTGGCGGGAATTCGGCGGGAAGCCGCTGATGGTGACCTACCACCCGAGCTACATTTTGCGCAACCAGTCCAACCGCTCGAAACGCATGATCTGGGAAGATCTGTTGAAGGTCATGGAACACGCCGCGCTGCCGATCTCGGAGAAACAGCGGAGTTTCTTTTTGGACAAATGAACCGCGCGCTCCGCTTGGTCACGCTGACGGCCGCGCTCGCCATTAAGTCCGTGGGCGCCGCGCCGGCGCCGCCGCAGGCGTTCGATTTTGACGCGCTGCGGGTCCGCGCGAAAGCCCTCGCGGCCACACCCTATGTCGTGCGCAGCGGCGAGGTGCCAGCGTGGTTGCGCCAACTGAGCTACGACGAACTGCGGCTGATTCAATTCGACGGCAACGAGTCGCTGTGGAAGCGCGAGGGACTGCCGTTTCAAGTGCAGTTTCTGCACCCGGGATTTCTCTACGACAAAACCGTGCATGTCTCCGAGCTGCGCGACAAGCGAGCTGAACCGTTGCCGTTTCGTCCGGAGTATTTCAATTATCGCACGCTGAAGACGGGCGTGATGCCGGTGACGATGGGCTTTGCCGGGTTTCGGGTGATGTTTCCGCTCGATGGTTCCGGTGGGGCGATGAAGGAAGCGGGCTCGTTTTTGGGCGCGAGCTACTTTCGCTTTCTGGCCGCCGGGGCGGGCTACGGGCTTTCCGCGCGTGGACTGGCGCTCGATACGGTCACAGCAGGCCCGGAGGAATTTCCGGCGTTCACGGAATTCTGGCTTGAGCGTCCCGAGGTGGGAGCCACGACGCTCAACGTTCTCGCGCTGTTGGAAAGTCCGAGCGTCGCGGGGGCCTATCGCTTCACGATCACGCCGGGCGCGGTGAGCGTCATGCAGGTGAAAGCCGCGGTTTTCCGCCGGAAGAATTCCGCTGTTTTCGGCCTCGCTCCGCTCACCAGCATGTTTTGGCGCGGCGAAAATACCAACGCGCTCCTCGAGGATTACCGGCCCGAAGTCCACGACTCGGACGGACTGCTCATGCACAACGGCCGGGGCGAATGGATTTGGCGTCCGTTGGACAATCCGCGCCACGTGCGGGTCGCGACCTTCAGTGACGAAAATCCGCGCGCGTTCGGGCTCCTCCAGCGTGACCGGAACTTTGAGCACTATCAGGACTTGGAGGCGGCCTATCACGCGCGGCCTAGCGCCTGGATCGAGCCGGTGGGAAACTGGGGCCGGGGCGGCGTGCGGCTCGTCGAGCTGCCGACGAAGGACGAGTTCAACGACAACGTCGTCGTGTTCTGGTCACCGGAAAAACTCCCGCCGCTGGGCGAAGCGGTGGAGGTCGAATATCGCCTCCACTGGTTCACGGATCAGATTCGGCCGCCCGCGGGTTTCGTCCGGGCGACGCGGCATGGCAAGTCGGCGTATTACGAGCCGGGCTTGGAGCGGTTCGTGGTCGATTTTGATGGGACGCAACTCCAGGCGCTCGGGGCTGACGCCGGGATCGAGCACGTGCTGACGGTGGGTGATGCGGCGCTTTTGAATCACGGCGCGTTGCAAAAAAATCCCGTCAACGGCACGTGGCGGGTGGCGTTCACGCTCAAGCCCGACGGCAGCGGCCGGCCCGTCGAACTGCGGTGTTTCTTGCGGCGTCGCGGGCAAGTGTTGACCGAGACCTGGTCCTACCTGTGGCAACCATGAATTCCCCCGATTCCTCCGCTGCGGATTTCTCCCTGTCGGCGGCGTTCCGTCCCGCCACCGGCACGATGGAAGAGTGGAATGCCGCCTACGTCCGCGTGGAGGACTACCTGCGCGCGCATCGCATCCACAATCGCCTGCATCAAAGCCGGCTGATCCTGCAGGTCCTGGAACGGGCGGCACAGGGTCACGTCGAAAGCCCCTCCGCGAATCCCACGGCGCTTGCGGTGCAGGAGGTCGAAACCCTGATGGATGTCTGGTTCGCCGAGATGCTCGACGAGCGCGGTCTGCCACACGAACGCATCGCCGTCGACGGCCGGCTCGCGTTGCTGCTCTGCGATGGCCCGCGCCGCTGGCCCTATGCCTTTCTCGATCACCAGCAAATTCCAGTGGGTTTTACCGCGGCGATGCGCACCGGAGTGATTCAGGCGGGGCCGGATCTTGCCGTCTCCAGCATGGTGCCGCGTCCCATTGATCTGGGCGCCATTCCCGAGGCGGCCGGCGAGACGATGGAGCGGATCGAGAAATGGCCCATCCTGCGGACGCTGCTGCTCTGGCTGGTGTTCGCCGCGGTGCTGCTGGTGGTTTTCCGGATGACCCGCTAGCCCCGAGCCATGCGCCTCTACCTCACCGACCGGATGGACAAACGCCGGCTCAATCGCCGGCGCTTCCTGTTTTTCTCGGCGATCTTTGTCCTCACGAGCGTGGCGGTGTGGTTCATGGCGGACCTCTTGTGGCGCGACGGCCTGACCGGCATCGAGATCGCGCTGCTCGCGCTGTTCGTGATTTTGTTCGCGCACGTGGCGGCCGGATTCTGCACCGCGCTCGTCGGGTTCTATGTGATCAACCGCGGTGGAGACAGCTCGCGCATCACGGCGACGATCGCGCCGGGTGAAGATGCGCCGCTCGGCACCACGGCAATCGTGATGCCGGTATTTAACGAGGATGTGAGCCGCGTGTTCGAAGGCCTGCGCGTCGTGTATCGGTCGTTGCAGGAGACGCACAAACTGGAGCACTTCGATTTCTTCGTGCTCAGCGACTCGAACCAACCCACGCAGTGGATTCAGGAGGAAGTCGCGTGGCTCGAACTCTGCAAACAGGTCGGCGGCTTCGGGAAGATTTTTTACCGGAAACGCCGCCACTCGATTAACAAGAAGGCGGGGAATGTGGCGGATTTCCTCCGCCGGTGGGGCCGCCGCTACCGCTACATGATCGTGCTCGATGCCGACTCGATCATGACGGGCCGGGCGCTCGTGCAGCTCGTGCAGCTCATGGAGCGCAACCCGCAGGTCGGCATCATCCAGACCGCGCCGCGAATCGTGAATGGCGAGACGCTCTTTGCGCGCCTGCAGTCGTTTGCGAGTCGGGTTTACAGCCCGCTTTTTCTCGCCGGGCTGAATTACTGGCAGCAGCACGAGGGCAATTACTGGGGCCACAATGCGGTGATTCGCGTGCAGCCGTTCATCGAGCACTGCGCGCTGCCGGATCTGCCGGGGAGTGAGCCGTTTGGCGGGCGGATTCTGTCGCACGATTTCGTCGAAGCCGCGCTGATGCGCAAGGCGGGCTGGGGCGTATGGCTCGCCGGTGAAATCGACGGAACCTATGAGGAAGGGCCGCCGACTCTGATCGATTCGGCGAAACGTGATCGGCGTTGGTGTCAGGGCAACATGCAGCATGCCTGGCTGCTCGCGGCGGAAGGGTTTCGCCCGGCGAACCGGTTTCATCTCCTGATGGGCGTGATGGGCTATGTCTCTTCCCCGCTGTGGCTGTTGTTCATGCTGCTCGGCACGATTCATGTGTTTTCGCAGGGCGGCGCGTCGTCCGCCCTGCTCACGCTGCGACCGGAGGACACGACCTCGCTGTTTGGCTATCGGATTCACGTGCCTGAAGCGCTGAGTCTTTTTGCGCTCACCCTGCTGCTGCTCTTCCTGCCCAAGGTGGTGAGCGTCGCGTCGCTGCTCGGCCGCCGCGAGGAAGTGCAGCGCTTTGGCGGTCGCCGGCGATTGGTCGCAAGCGCGCTCATCGAGACCCTGATTTCGATGCTGCTCGCGCCGATCAACATGATGTTCAATTCAAAGTTCGTCGTGTTCACCCTGCTCGGCCAAGGGGTCTCGTGGGTGACGCAGCGACGTGGGGCGGAAGGTGACGGCACCGATTGGCGCGAGGCGATCATCACTCATGGCGGGCAGACGGTCTTCGGGGTCGTGTGGGGGGTGTGCTCCTATGTCCTCTCCCCGCCCTTTTTCTTTTGGTTGAGCCCGGTCGTGCTGCCACTCGTGTTCTCGATTCCAATTTCGATTTTCCTCAGTCAGGCGCGGGCGGGTCGAATCACGCGGCTGCTGGGTCTCTTGCTCACGCCAGAGGAGACGGCCCCGCCCTATGAGCTGAAGCGACTGCAGCAAAATCTCGCCGAGTGCTACCGCCACCTTTCACCGATCAAGCCGTTGCGTGCCGACTACGGGCTCATGCAGGCGGTGCTCGATCCCTACGTGAACGCCCTGCATGTGGCGTTGCTGCGGCAGCGCAAACCGACGGAAGAATCGCGTGAGTGGTTCACGCAACTTCGGGTGCGCCTGTTGCGCGACGGGCCTGAACGATTCACGCCGAAGGAAAAAATGGCGCTGCTGCTCGACGCCGAATCCGTGATTACGCTGCATCGCGAACTCTGGAGCTGTCCGGCCGAAGAACTCGCGGAGTGGTGGCGACTCGCGATGCGCCAATACAACGTGCTTACGACCGCGCCGACGACGGCGCTCTACCGCTAGCGCACGCGCCTCATCCTTGGCGGCCCAAGAGCGTATCGAGGGCCGTCTGTGTGCGCAGGAACTCCGCCTTCAGTTGGACGATGAGGTCGCGGACATCGCGCAAACCCTCGGCGCGCGCGCGGTTTTCGAGGTCCTCCGCCACGGTGCGGAGACCGGTAGCACCCAGATTGGAAGAGCTGCCCTTGATACTGTGGGCCGCGCGGGTGAATTTCGGCGCATCGCCTGCAGCGAGACTCTGGTCGAGTTCGGCGATCCGCTGCGGGGTGTCGTCGAGAAAAATGCCCGCAATCTCCCGCAGAAACTCGTCGTTATCGCCCGGGTTCAATGAACGCAGCTCGGCAATGGCGTTGGGATCGAGGACGGTGCCTGTGGTCATGGCGGGGGCGGTGGCGTCGCTGGATCAGGACGCCCACTCAAACGAAGTGTTCTGCTCGATCTCATCGATGGTCGTGAGACCAAGGAGGACCTTTTTCAGGCCGTCGTAGCGCAGTGGCTTGTAGCCGACCTTGGCGGCCGCGCGGGATATTTCCTGCACGCTGCGACCCTCGCTGATGAGCGTGCGAATTTCCTCAGTGATTAGGACTAGCTCGTGAAACGCGATGCGGCCCTTGTAACCCGTGTGGCGGCAGGCCGCGCAGCCCCGGCCGCGGAAAAACGGGACTTCGGTCAAACCCTCGTCTTGGAAGTAACGCTGCAGCGTTTCGCGGGTCGGGTAGTAGGCTTCCTTGCACGCCTCACAGATTCGGGCGACGAGGCGTTGCGAGAGCACACCGATGACCGAAGGGGCGACCATGTAGGGCGCCACGCCGATCTCCACCAGGCGCACGATGGCCTGCGGGGCGGTGTTGGTGTGCAACGTGGCGAAAACGATGTGGCCCGTGAGCGCGGCTTCGGTGGCGATCTTCGCCGTCTCAAGATCGCGGATTTCGCCGATGAGAATCGCGTCCGGATCCTGGCGCATGAGCGCGCGCAGGACGGTGGCGAACTTCAGATCGATGTTGGCGTTAACCTGGCTCTGCGTGATGCCCGGCAGCTGGATTTCGATCGGATCCTCGATCGTGGAGATGTTGCGGACCGGCGTGTTGATCTCGTTGAGCGCGGCGTAAAGCGTGGTGGTCTTGCCGGAGCCGGTCGGGCCGGTGACGAAAATGATCCCGGTCGGATTTTGGATCAAACGCCGGAAGGGCTGCAGGATCGTCTGCGACACCATCATCTTGTCCAGCGTGACCATCGTCTTTTTCCCGGCCGAGGCCAAGATGCGGATGACGGCCTTCTCGCCAAAGGCCGAAGGAATCGTCGACACGCGGAAGTTGGCTGCTTGGCTGCCGACTGGCATCGTGAAGCGCCCGTCTTGCGGAAAACGAGTCTCGGCGATGTTGAGATTACAGAGAATCTTCACGCGTGAAAGCAGCGCGCGATGGAGCTTGCGCGAGTAGGTAAGGATGTCGCGCAGATTGCCGTCGACGCGGAAGCGA
The DNA here is from genome assembly GCA_031379235.1 of Opitutaceae bacterium. Taxonomy (GTDB): domain Bacteria; phylum Verrucomicrobiota; class Verrucomicrobiia; order Opitutales; family Opitutaceae; genus ER46. The sequence goes on from JANNEY010000457.1 coordinate 10,555, forward strand.
ATGCGACAGTGGGTCTCGTGGGCTTCGACGTGGATGTCGGTCGCACGTTCGCGCAGCGCGTAGAAGATAATCTCTTCGAGAACTTGAACGAGAGCGTTGTTTTCGGCGAGCGCGGCGAGTTTTTCCCCGGCGATCTCCGGGCGATCGAACAGCGCGGAGTTCTCCAGGTCGCTGAGGCTTTCTTCGAGACCCTTCTCGGTGCAGTAGTGGATGGCGATGGCGTCTTCGACTTCCTTCGTCAGGGCGAAGACGGGGCTCACGGGCATCTGCGCGATTTGCCCAATGCGCCGGGCGAGATCGGCGTCGGACGGATCAGCCATCGCGACTGTCATCACGCCGTCGAGCACGTAGAGCCCGATGGCCTTGGCCTTCTTGGCCACCTCAACCGGGATTTTTTCGATCGCCTCCTCGGTGATGATCGAGGCGAAAGGGTCGACGTAAGCGACGTTGAGGGCATCGGCCCACTGGCGGCAGGCCTCGTCTTTTGTGAGATATTTCTCGTCAACGATCGCTTGCAAAAATTGCGGGCCGTCTCCGTGCCGAGTGCGCAGACCCTCGACCTCCTGCATGAAGTCGAAATGCGGGAGCTTACGGATGCGATCGAGGAAGGGACTGCTACTTTTTGGATTTTGCACGGGAAGACTTGGCTTTGAACATTTTTCCGATCTCGTGTTGGTCGAGTTTCTCCATCGCAAATCCGGCGGCGGTGCGCTCGGTCTTCAACTCTTCGAGCATCTCGGGCAAAGAGTATCTGACTTCTGCGATTTGGTGTCGGGCGGGGACACTGGACTTTGATTCCGGGGCGGCGCTCATGGGTTGGTGGGTGGTTCTTCGGAGCCAAAACACTCTGCAAATGTTTCAGAAAGAGCTTGGGTGATTTCTTCCTTGGGCGTGTCTTTGCGAATGTAGTTTTCGGCACCGAGGTCCAATGCCTGTTGGACGGTGTCGCGATTGGTGAGAGAGGTGAGCATGACAACGCAGCATTCGGGATCGATTTCTTTCAGCCGGCGGAGCGCCTGGATGCCGTCGATTCGCGGCATGTTTACGTCCATGAGGACGAGGCGTGGCTTGTCGCGTTGGTAAACGGTGACGGCTTCCTCGCCGTTGCCCGCTTCGAAGATCTGCGTCACTCCCATTTGTTTTAGGATCAGGGAGACGTATTTTCGGATGTGCGGCTCGTCGTCGACAACGAGAATGGGGCCGGTGAATTTCATCGAGGATAGGGAAGGCTGACGCGGAATTCGCAACCGAGTGCGGGAAGGTTCTCGGCTTTAATGGTGCCGTGGTGAGCTTCGACAATCTTGCGGCAAATGGCGAGGCCTAGGCCAGTGCTTTTTTCACCACCCGTCGGTTGAACGGAGAGGCGGCCGAAATCCTTGAAGAGTTTGTCGCGCTCGCTGTCCGGAATACCAGGGCCCTGATCTCGCACCGCGAGTATGCAGCCATTGTTCGCGGGGTCCTCGGTCACGATGATCGTCACTTTCGATCCCGGGGGGGAATACTTCACCGCATTGCTCAGGAGATTGTCGATGACCTGCTTCATTTTCGCTTTGTCAATCGTGGCGATGACAGGACTGGCGGAAGCTTCGAAAACGACATGGGTCGATTTTTTCACCGCTTCCATGTTGGTCAGCGTGACCGACTTTACCACGAGGTCGCTGAGGTTCTGTTTTTCGACGTGCAGCTTCAGTTCACCGGACTCGATGGTCGCCACGTCGAGGAGTTCGTTGACCATTTCGAGCATGGCTTGGCTGGCGCTATGTATGGTCTCCACGAGATCGAGTTGATCCGCGTTCATCGGGCCGGCGACGCCGTCGCGCAGAAATTCCGCGAGCCCGCGAATTGACGCGAGTGGGTTGCGCAGATCGTGCGCGGCCATGCCGAGAAAACGGTTTTTCGAGGCGTTGGCTTTGCTCAGCTGAGTGACGAGCAGCGCCTGCTGTTCGGCCATGGCTCGATTTTGCAGATGGGTTCTGATGCGGGCGAGAACCTCTTTGGGCTTGAACGGCTTTGGCAGGTAGTCGGAGCCGCCCGCAAGCAGGCCTTCGACGACGTCATCCGATTCGCTCTTGGCCGTGATAAAAATCACGGGAGCGCTTTTCTCCCCGTAGGCACGTTTGATTCGGCGGCACGTTTCCAAGCCGTCGATTCCTGGCATCACGACATCAAGTAGGACCAAGTCCGGTCGGACTTCGGCGTAAACCTCCAGCGCACGCTCGCCGGAACTCGCATCGGAAACCACGTAGCCATCACTTTTGAGAATCCCGCCTAGGATCCGGATGTTTAGACGGTCATCGTCCACGATCAGGACCTTTCGTCCTGTGAGCAAAAGCGGCGTGGAATGCGGAGATGGATCCATCATGACAGATGTTTGAAATCTAATCGGTTCAGCACAACGGGAACTTTGGTAAGGAATTATGTAAAATTCTAGGGGGATTGCCCGAGTAAGTGTTTCAACGCATCACTAAATTGGGATATGTTGATGTTTGCACTTGCCCCCGGCCGTTCCTCGTTGGTTTCCTCACGGCCTTTAAAATCCCATGGCCAAATCATTTGTTTTTTCCTCCGAGTCCGTTGGTGAGGGGCATCCTGACAAGGTTGCCGACCTGATTTCCGACAGTGTGCTTGATGCCTGTCTGGCCATCGACCGCACCAGTCGCGTGGCGTGTGAGACCTTCGTGAAATCCAACATCGTCGTCGTTGGCGGCGAGATCACGATCCCGAAGCTGCAAAACAAACTCACCGGAAAAACCAAGGCGCTCGAAGAAGCGATCAACCTCGGGAAAGTGATCCGCGACGCGATTCGCGATATCGGTTACACGAATGACGACGACGTCTTTCATGCCGACACCGTTTTCATCAACAACTACCTGACGGCGCAGTCCGCGGACATCTCCCAGGGCGTCGATGCGAAAAAGGCCAAGGGCAAAAAGACCGCCGAGCAGGGTGCCGGCGATCAAGGCCTGATGTTTGGCTACGCCTGCGACGAGACACCCGAGCTGATGCCCACGCCCGTGATGTTTGCGCACCGCCTCGGCCGCAAGCTGACCGCGATTCGCAAGAGCGGCGTCGTTAAGTGGCTCCGCCCCGACGCGAAGTCGCAGGTTTCAGTCCGCTATGTCGACGGCAAGCCGACGGAAGTCGTGAACGTTGTCATCTCGACTCAGCACACCGCCGATGTCCCCCATTCTGTGATCGAAGCATTTTTGATCGAGAACGTGATTAAAAAGGTGATCCCGGCGCGCATGCTCAATTCGCGCACGGAGTATCTCATCAATCCCACTGGCCGTTTCGTCATTGGCGGTCCGCAGGGCGATTCCGGCCTCACTGGCCGCAAGATTATCGTCGATACCTACGGCGGCTGGGGCCGACACGGCGGCGGCGCGTTCTCAGGCAAGGACCCGTCGAAGGTGGATCGCTCGGCCGCCTACATGGCGCGTTGGGTGGCGAAGAATGTCGTGGCTTCCGGGCTCGCCGACATTGCGGAGCTCCAACTTGCCTACGCGATCGGGCACCCGAACCCGGTCAGCGTTTTCATCGACACATTTGGCACCGGTAAAGTCTCGGACGAAAAGATCGCCGCAGCGGTGCAGAAGGTTTTCAGCTTCAAGCCGGCTGACATTGTGAAGCAGCTCAACTTGCTCCGGCCAATTTATCGGCAGACGACCAACTATGGGCACTTCGGCAAGAAGGGCCTGCCTTGGGAAAACACCAACAAGGTCGCCGCGCTCCGTGCGGCGGTTAAGTAACCCGTCCGTCTGCATTCAACCTTCGATCTCGTATACCATGGCCTCCGCTGCGAAAAAACCTTCCCGCAAAAATTCCGACTTCCAAGTCAAAGACATTTCCCTCGCCGAATGGGGCCGGAAGGAAATCTCCATCGCCGAGCACGAGATGCCCGGCCTGATGTCGGTCCGCAAAAAATTCGGCCCGAAAAAGCCGCTCGCCGGTGTGCGGATCACGGGCTCGCTGCACATGACGATTCAGACGGCGGTGCTGATCGAGACGCTGAAGGAACTCGGGGCCGACGTGCGCTGGTGCTCGTGCAATATTTTCTCCACTCAGGATCACGCCGCCTCGGCGATCGCCGCCTCCGGCACGCCGGTCTTCGCGTGGAAGGGCGAGACACTTGAGGAATACTGGGATCTTACGCTGAAGGCGATTTCGTTTCCGGGCGACAAAGGTCCGCAACTCGTCGTTGACGACGGCGGCGATGTCACGCTGCTCATCCACAAGGGCTGTGAACTCGAAGAGGGCAGCGACTGGGTTAACACCAAATCCGGCTCCCACGAGGAGCAGATCATCAAAGACACGCTCAAGCGCGTGCACAAAATCGATCCGAAGCGTTGGACGAATATCGCGAAGGAGTGGCGGGGTGTTTCTGAGGAGACCACGACTGGCGTGCATCGCCTCTACCAGATGTTGGAGAAGGGCAAACTCCGCGTCCCCGCGATTAACGTGAACGACTCCGTCACGAAATCCAAATTCGACAATCTCTACGGCTGCCGCGAGTCCCTCGCCGACGGTCTCAAGCGCGCCACCGACGTCATGATCGCGGGCAAAGTTGCGTGCGTGTGTGGCTATGGCGACGTGGGCAAAGGCTCCGCGTTTTCGCTCAAGGGCTTTGGCGCCCGCGTCATTGTCACCGAGATCGATCCGATCAACGCGTTGCAGGCCGCGATGGAAGGCTTCGAGGTCAACACCATCGAATCCACGCTCGGCACGGCCGACATCTACGTCACGACGACCGGCAACAAGGACATCATCACGCTTGAGCACATGCGGAAGATGAAGGACCAGGCGATTGTCTGTAACATCGGCCACTTCGACAACGAAATCCAGGTCGACCGCCTCAACACGTCCGATGCGAAACGCACGAATGTGAAGCCGCAGTATGATCTCTACACGTTTCCTGGTGGCCCGAGCATCTACCTGCTGGCGGAAGGCCGCCTCGTGAATCTTGGCTGCGCGACGGGCCATCCGTCGTTCGTCATGTCCAACAGCTTCACCAACCAGACGCTCGCGCAGCTCGATCTCTGGAAGAACAAGGACACTTACGCGGTCGGCGTCTATCGGTTGCCCAAGCATCTCGATGAAGAGGTCGCCCGCTTGCACCTTGAGAAGATCGGGGCGAAGCTCACTAAGCTCACCAAGGATCAGGCCGCGTATCTTGGCGTGTCGGTGGGCGGGCCCTACAAGCCCGAGCACTACCGCTACTGATATTGCCGTTCAGGTCGGCGACGCTTGCGGCGAAGTCTGGGGCCGGGCTCTTACGGGAAAAGGCAGGGTCGTGTCACCGACTTCATAGTCGGTGAGTAACGAAAAGCGAAACGTCGTGCCTTCGCCCGGCTTGCTGTCGACGGAGATCGTGCCACCCATCAGCTCGCAGAGTCGCTTTGAAATCGTCAGGCCGAGTCCGGTGCCGCGCCGTCGGCGTTCGGCCGAGGCATCGACTTGGCTAAACGGCTTGAAGAGCTTCGCCACGTTGGCCTCCGAGATGCCGATGCCCGTGTCCGACACAGCGAAAAAGAGCCGCAGCTCGCGGCGGGTATTCCGCAATCCGACGCTCTGCCCGCGCATGCAGGAAATATGCACGCGGATGCCGCCGCGCTCGGTGAACTTGAAGGCGTTACCGATCAAGTTGACGAGAATTTGGCGCAGGCGGGCTTCGTCGCTGTTCACAATCACCGGCACATCCGGATCGAGGTCGGCGCTGACAGCGAGGCCGGTCGCCCGGGTGCGGGGTTGGAAAAAGGCCACCACCTCCTCGATGGTTTTGTGCAGCGCAAAAGGCGACGACTCGATCTCGATTTTTCCGGCTTCGATTTTCGACAGATCGAGGATGTCGGTGATCAATTTTTCCAGAGCCTGACCGCTCGACATGATGATCGCCACCTGCTCGCGCTGTTCGAGGGAAAGGGGGGAGTCGGCCAGAATTTGAGCGAAACCGATTACGCCGTTGATGGGGGTGCGGATTTCGTGGCTCACCATCGCGAGGAATTCGCTCTTGGCGCGGTCGGCTGCTTCCGCGGCTTCCTTCGCCCGGAGCAGCGTGGCCTCGGCGTCCTTGCGCAGGGTGATGTCGTGGCCGACGGCTTGAAACTCCAGCGTGTTGCCCGCTTCGTCCTTGATCGCGCGCTGGGTCCACATCAGCCAGGCGTGGCGACCGTCGGCGAAATCGAATTCGCGCTCAAAGGTGCGCACGGCATCCGTGGAGGATGCCACCTCGGAGAAGAACGGGAAGATTTGGCCGCTGAGTTCGTTGCGCTTGCGGCCGTAGGCGAGGGCGTAGGCACCATTGACGAAGGTGAGTTTGCCATCGACGCGGTAGCGGCAAATCAGATCCACCTGATCCTCGACGATGCCGCGGTAGCTGGCTTCGGTCTTCTGCAGGGTCTGCGCCATCCGTTCGATGTTCCGGGCGAGCCCGATGACTTCGTCGTGGTCGGGCTCGCGGTTGGGATCGGTTTCCTCGGTCTCTACGGTGGTGCGCAGCGCGCGGAGCCGCTGCATCAGCGTGCGATCCCAGACGTAGCCGGCGAGCAGCAGCAACACACTGCCGATGATCGCGAGCGCGAGGACATAGTAGGACGTGCCGAGTTTCTCCCGCAGCTCCTCGTCGATGATCACGGCGACGAGGGCGACCACCAGGCTGAACGCGAGTGCGAGGATGAAGAAAGTTTTGCGGGACGAATTCTCGGCCATTTTCGCGAAGCAAGGCTGCCGACTCCGGCGAAGTCTAACGAAAAACACCCGGACGGATCGGCTGGTTCATTCCTCGGGCTTGAGCGTGTGCAAGGGCGGGAGGCGCGCCAGATCGGGCACGGCCCGAGCGATCGCGGCGACGACGACGATGGTGCCGATGCCGCCCCAGACCACGGCGCCCACCGGCCCAATCAGCGCGGCCATCATGCCCGCGCGCAGCGCACCAATCTCGTTTGAAGAACCAATGAAAATTTGGTTCACCGCCGTCACCCGGCCGCGCAACGCATCGGGCGTGAGCAACTGGACGAGGGACTGCCGCACGACGACGCTGATGTTGTCGAATACGCCGGTGAAAAACAGCGCGACGAGCGAAAGCCAGAACCAGCGGGAAAATCCAAACACGACGATGGCCGCGCCGAAGCCCACCACGGTCCAGAGCAGCGCGCGACCGGGGCGCGCCAGCGGCGCGCGATGCGCGAGCCACAGCGCCATCGCAAAGGCCCCGAGCGAAGGCGCGGCGCGCAGCCACCCGAAACCGATCGGCCCGACATGGAGAATTTGATCCGCGTAGACGGGGAGCAGCGCCGTCGCCCCGCCGAGCAGCACGGCAAAAAGATCGAGGCTGCTCGCGCCGAGGATGACTTTTTTCCGCCAGATGAAGTCGGCGCCCGCCAGCATGTCGCGCCATGAGCGCCGCGTGGCCGTGCGCTTGGGTGCTTCAAAATACGTCACGCGACCGAGCGCGATGAGGAAGGTCAGCTCCAGCACCGCCCCGAGTGCGTAGACCGTGGGCGTGCCGATCCATGCGATGATGAAACCGCCGAGCGCGGGGCCGGCGACCGTGGCGATTTCAAACGCACTGGCGTTCCAGGTGATGGCGTTGCCCAGCGCCGAAACGGGCACGAGCAGCGGCGTGATGCTGGAGCGCGCGGGCCAGATCAAAATGCGCGCGCAGGCGTTCACGAGCAGGAGCGCGAAGATGAGGGGCAGCGCCGGTTCGTCGAAGCGCAGTTGCGCGGCCGGAGTGTGGCGTTCGAAGACGAGCGCGATGCCGCGCATGGTTTCGTTGAGCGCGTGCAGCGGCGCGAGCGCCGGCACCGCCTTGGGCCAGAACGCGAGGGCCGCGAGCGCGGCGTTCACGATCACGATCGCGGCGGTGCCGAGGGCGATGAGCCGGCGGCGGTCGTGATTGTCGGCCATCGCTCCGGCGGGCAGGGAAAGGGCGAGCAGCGGCACGACGTTGATTAATCCGACCAGGCCGAGCGCGGTGGAGGAGTGCGTCCACTGGTAAACCTGCCAGATGGCCGCGGCCGTGACCGCCTGCCGGCCGACGAGCGCGCAGAAACTGCCGGCGAGGTAGTCGCGAAAATTCCGAATGCGCAGCGCCGCGTAGGGATCGTGGGGCGGAGCGGCGGCGGCGCGGGCGGACATGCGTTTCCCAGCGACGCAAAAATCCGCTGCACTGGCGAGACGCTTTGCGTCGTGAAACTATGGCGGCGTGATGCTGCTCAGCCGGGCGAGGAGCATTTCCTGGGTGAAGGGCTTGCGCAAAACCGCGACCTCGCCGAGACCGCGCAATCGATCGAAGACGTCCTGTTCGCTGAATCCGCTCATGATGAGGGCAGGGATGGCGGGCGACTCGCTGCGGATAATCCGGAGGACTTCGGCCCCGTCCAAACCGGGCATGGTGAGATCAAGCAGCACGGCGTCGAAGGCGGTTGGATTGGCGCGGAATTTCCGCAGGGCATCGTCGCCATCGACGGCGAGCACGGTGGTGAAACCGCGGTGGTTGAGGATCGCGACGGCGGTTTCCAGGACCACCGGTTCATCGTCTGCGATCAAAACGGTGCCGCCTTTGAAAGGGCCGAGCGCGGTGACGGCAGTCTGCGGTCCCGGTTCCTGGGTCGGGTTCACCTTTTGCGTGGCCGGGAGGAAAACGCGAAACGTGGTGCCGCGGGTGGGCGCGCTTTCGACCACGAGGGCGCCGTGGTGGGCGCGCACGATGCCGAGCACCGCGGCGAGACCGAGCCCGCGACCGGCAAATTTGGTGGTGTAAAACGGATCGAAGATGCGGCCCAGCGTGGCGGCGTTCATCCCGTGTCCGGTGTCCGTGATTTCGAGGCAGACGCAATCACCGGCGGGCAAGTCGAAGATGTGGTGGAGCGACCCGGGAGTGGGTTCCGGCCGCGCGACGCGGGTAATCATCCGGATTTCTCCCGGCGCATCGCCGAGAGCCTCGGACGCATTGCTCACGAGGTTCATCACGAGCTGCCGCAGCTGCGCGGCGTCGGCTTCGACGGTGGGCAGCATGGCTTCGAGTTCGAGCGTCATGCGGGCCTTCTTGCTGATGGAGGCCCGAATCAGCGGAGTCGTCTCACGCACGAAACCGGCGACATCGATCGGCTGGACGATGAACCGGCCCTTGCCAGCGTAGGCCAGCATCTGCCGGCACAGGTCGGCCGCGCGGTGGGCGGCGGTTTCGATCTGGCCGAGGCGTTGATCCTTTGGATGCGATTCGCGGATGAAGGTCGTATTGGCGAGGATGACCGTGAGAAGGTTGTTGAAATCGTGGGCGATGCCGCCGGCCAAGACGCCCAGGCTTTCGAGTTTTTGGGTCTCGATCATCTTCAGCCGGAGATTTTCGCGCTCCTGCTCGGTGGTGCGCTCGACGGTGATGTCGCGGATGGAACCGTAGAGTTTCACCACACGGTCGATTTCCTTTTCGGGCACACAGGAGACACACACGTGAAGCTGCCGCTGGCGGGCCGTGACGATCTCCAGCTCCAAATTGTAGGGCGTGCCTTCGTCGAGGGCGGCTTTGACCGCGACCATCAGCTTTTTTTGGCTCGCCGGGGTAAAAAACGAAAAAACATTCGCCCGGGTCGGCTGAAACTCCTCCGGGGTGGTTTCGTGCATGAGGTAGGTTTCCGGGGTCCAGAAAACCCGGCCGGTGCGCAGATCCGATTCCCAACCGCCTACGCGGGCGGCGGCCTGGGTCTGCCGGAGCAGCTGGGCGGAGCGCCGGAGTTGCCGCTGGCTTTCGAGCAGGGCGGCTTCGGTCTGCTTGCGTTGGGTGATGTCCGTGTGCGTGCCGGACATGCGCAGGGCCTGGCCGTCGGGCGCCCGCGCGACGACTTTGCCGCGGTCGAGGATCCATAGCCACTCCCCGGATTTCGCGAGCATGCGATATTCAATGTCGCAACGATCGTTGGTCCGGCTGTGGAGACGTTCCTTCCAGGCCTGATAGTTTTCCCGGTCGTCGGGATGAACGAGACTGGTGCCGGATTCGAGCGTGGGTTCGATCTCCGCGAGCGTGTAGCCGAGCATGGAGGCCCAGCGTTCGCTGCGTTGAATGCGGCCGCTCACCAGATCCCAGTCCCAGAATCCGTCCTCGCTGCCGGCCAGCACGCGTTGCAGCCGCTCTTCGTTTTCGCGCAGGCGTGCGGCTTGCTCAGCCAGACGCCGCAGTAACCGGCGCTGCCACCAGAGCGTGCCGCCGACCGCGAGCCCGACGAGCGCGAAGGGCAGCAGCACCGGCTTCAGATCCTTGGCCTGGAGTCGGCGCGCGGCGAGCGGCCCAAGCCATTTTTCATGGATGCGATCGAAAGTGCCGTTGGCACGAATGCGCGCAAGGCCTTCGTTCAAGATTGCCAGGCGATCGGAGTCGCCGGCGCGCACGCTGAGATGCAGGCGGTAAGTGAAGTCATCCATGGCGATTTCACTTTCGACGATGTGGGTGAAGCCGCGCTGCCGGATCACGTAGTTGCCGACCACCTGAGTGGCGGCAACGGCATCGCAGCGATCGTCTTCCAGTGTCTGGAGCGCTTCCTCGAGGCTGTTGATAAATACAAGGTGTTGGTCGAGCCGACGCGCCCGCAAGTAGGCATGGGAATAACTTTCCCGCACCACGGCGATGCGGACGAGCGCCAGATCGGCCGGGCTGCGGAGCGAGCGGTCGCCGCGCCGCACGAAGATGGTGCCGGGCATGATCTGGTGCGGCACCGTGAAATCCATGTATTCGTCCCGCTCGCGGCTGTAAGCGACATTGGCCAGCACATCGATTTCCTCCGCGCGGAACTGGCGGACGAGTTCGGCCCAGGTCGTGACCGTGGGCTGGGTCTTGAATTTCATTTCCGCCGCGATGGCCTCAATCAGCTCGACGACAAATCCGCCCTGGCTTCCGTCCGGCCTGACAAAGGAAAGCGGCGCGGAGGCTGGCTCGATCCCGATGCGCATGACCGCGGGCTCGGCGGCACGCCCGATGCCAATGTTTGATAGCAGGAGCGAAATGCCGATGCTGGCGAGAATTGCTTTGAACCCCGGGATGGGGATTCTACACAAGCCCGTTTCGGCAATGCGAAGCACAGTCAAAATCGGGATCATGGTGGCACGGTGGGATCGACGACAGGCTATCGACCCAAAGGGATGAAACCTTACATGAACCTGCCGTTGCGCCTCGTGTTTTTCGGATCTGACGCCATCGCCTTGCCTTTACTGGACTGGATGGCGGGTGAAGGCCGGGCGATTGCCCAAGCCATCGCGATTTTCACCCAACCGGATCGGGCCGTGGGCCGCGGCCAGAAAATTCAACCCAACGCGATCAAAGCGTGGGCGTTGGCGCGAGGGTTGCCGGTTTTTCAGCCGGAGAAAATCACGGAGGTGGCGCACACGGATTTAGCCGCGCTCGGAGCTGATCTCGGGCTGGTGATGGCCTACGGCCATATCTTGCGCGATGAATTCATCGGCACGCCCCGACTGGGAATGCTGAATCTCCACACGTCGCTCCTGCCGAAATATCGGGGCGCCTCGCCGATCCAAAGCGCGGTTGCCAGCGGTGACCTGCGGACTGGGGTAACGTTAATGCGCATCGTCCGACGGCTCGATGCGGGGCCGGTCGCCGAGGTGGAATCGGTGACGATCGGGGCGCTCGATACCGCCGGTGAAATTGAGACGCGATTGGCGCAGGCATGTGTGCCACTGCTCGCAAGGGCACTCCCGCGCTTGGCGGCCGGAACGCTCGGCTTCACCCCACAGGACGACGCGGCCGCGACCTACTGCCGCAAGCTCACCAAGGAGGATGGGGTCCTCGATTTCGCCGCGCCGGCGGGCCAGTTGGCCGCGAGAATCAATGGCCTGTTTCCGTGGCCGGGGGTGGCAGTGGAAATGTGTGGCCAGCTCGTGAAGCTCGGCCTGGCCGACTTTACCATCGTCGGAGCGGGCGCGCCTGCGAGTGGGCCGGGGAGCATCGTCGGCACGGAGGCAGACGGTTTGCTGGTGCACACGGGCGACGGCTTGCTGCGGCTGCGCCGCCTGCAACGACCGGGCGGGAAAATGCTCGCCGCCGCGGAATTTCTCCGGGGCTTTCCGGTGCCTGCGGGGACAGCGCTGACATCGCGGCCGATGCCGCCGCTCGTCACGACGCGGTGAGCAAACCCTAGGGCTTGCGACCGGTGGCCGGAGTGCGCGCGGCCTTGAGTTTTTCCTTCGCTTCGGACGGGACGTCGATGCGGCTGATCGGAAGGTAAGTGAGGATGACGATGCGTTGGTCGCTGACCGGGATCGCGATCCGGGCGCGAGTGGCACGGCGAGTGGCTTCGATTTTGACCTCGTAGTCGCGGATCACGCCGCTGCGGAGGTTCATCGTGACCGTCACACTCGACCCGGGTTCGTCATCGGTATCGTTGGGTTTTCCGGGATCGCCGCCGCGACTACGAAGGCGCGCGATGTAGCTGTCACCGGTGAATTCAAACTCGCCGGCACTCTTCAAAAACGGCACGAGCTCTTGATCCGGCCGGCGGACGTCGGGCCGATCGGCCCGGCGGAGCCACTGGAAACGCGCGGTCGGCGTCTGACCGCTCAGCCGCTCCTCCGCTTGCGCCGTGAGAATCTCGCGATCGGTGAGCCATCCTTCCGGGGTGAGGGTGACGATCGCACCGTCGGCGGCGATGACGGTATCGAGGCGCAGGCCGTCCGCCCACTCGCGACGGATGAGCATGTCGCCGTTGCGGTCGAGCTGGCCCTTGATGTTGGGCGAAGTGCTTTGTTGCACGCTCGTGACGGTGCCGCGCTTCGTTTCGAACTGCTGCGCGACGGGACCGGGATCGGAGTTGATGGTTTCCCACGAGTAACTTTTCTGATCGCGCAGATGCTCCAGCGCAGTCGCGAGCGCAGCGGGCGGTGCGGCCGTGAGTGCGGCCACCGGCGCGAGGGCGAAGAGAAGAACGCGGACGAGGGCGAACATGAGGCGGGGTTGAAACGGGGGGAGCGGAACTATCGTCGTGACCCGCCGTGACGCGTCAATGTCGGGATGGGGCCACAACCCGCTTGTTTTCGGAAAGCGATTCCGCAAGCTGCGCGCTCATGTGGAAAAGTCTGCTCGTCGCGGCGCTCCTTGCTTCCGCCGCCCTGGCCCAAACCTCCCCGCAAGTCGAACTCGCCAATTTGCGGGAAGACGTGCGCGGGCTCACCCAGCGCACGGGCGAGCTGATGCTCCGGCTCGAACAACTCGAGCGGGAAAATGCCGACCTGCGCCAGCGCATCGGCACCGCGGACAAACATCAGATTACACTCACGCAGCTCAATGACGCGATCGCCGACGCGAGCCGCACGCTGCGCGCCGCCATCGCGACTTCGAAGACGGAGACCTTGCAGCAAGTCGGCACGCAGCTCGAAAAACTGGGCAAGCAAACCAATGCGGCACTCGACGCGCTGGCCAAATCGCAGGCGACGCGCCCGGCGGTTCAGACCACGTTTGCCGAGGATTACGCCAAGGAAGGGGTGAGCTACACCGTGCAGAAAGGCGACTCACTGGCCCTCATCGCGAAGAAGACCGGCGCGAAGCAGCAGGATATCATCAACGCGAACAAGCTCACCGATCCTTCTCGCATCACCGTCGGTCAGACGCTCTTCATTCCCGGAGGAAAATAAATCCCCATGTCGGCAGCACCCAAATCCCGTCTCGGCCGCGGACTCGGCGGCCTCATCGCCGCCGCGAAACCGGCCACACCTCCAACCGTTGCGCCTGCGTCCGATCCGGGCCTCGCCGCCCTG
>JANNEY010000469.1:0-6152 GCA_031379235.1 Opitutaceae bacterium
CGCCACCGCGCCGACGACAACCCCGCGCCACGCCTTAACCCGGGGGCGGCCGCGGAACCGCGGTCGCGGGGGGGGGGGCGGCGGGCGAGACGTCACGCGTTGTCGGGCGCGATGGCAAAGCTGGAAACGCGCCGGCGGAGTAATTTCTCGTGCGTTGCAGCCGGCGGGCATGGCATAACGCTCGCTTCACCCCGCTGCGCATGACGCTGACGCTTTCCCCTTGGTGGCTGTTGCTCGCCGCTGTGCCCATTCTTTGGCTCGGTGAGGCCGTGGTGCGCCGGGCCACAGTGCTGGCTCGTTTCAACATCCCCGTGCCGGTCGTGGGTGGATTGCTCTGCGCGCTCTTGGCGCTGCTGCTCGGCGCAACGGGCGTCGTCTCGATCATATGGCAGACGAAAGTGAACGCCGGGTGGTGGACGTGGCTCGTTACGCCCGAGCCACAATGGGCGCTACGACCGGCAAAAAATCTGAACCTGCCGCTCCTCGTGGGATTTTTCACCTGCGTGGGTTTGCGCGCGCCGGTGCGACTGTTGCGCACGGGAGGCTGGGCGCTGGTCGTGCTGCTCGGTGGCGCGACGCTGCTCGCGGTTTTGCAAAACGCCGTGGGCATAGTGGTCGCCCAGGCGTTGCATGCGCCGCCGCTGCTCGGGGTGGTGTGCGGCGCCCTCACCCTCGTCGGTGGCCATGGCACGGCGCTGGGTTTCGTGCCGCGTTTGGAGGAGGCGGGATTTTCCGCGGCGGCGGCGACCGGCGCGGCGGCCGCGACCTTCGGGCTCGTGGCGGGCGGCTTGTTGGCCGGACCGGTGGCCGAGTGGTTGCTGCGTCGCCGCGAACGCGGCAGCGCGAAGGTGGAGGCGCCGCGGGCCGGGGCCGTGGCGCGGCCGCTCGCGCGTTTCACCGACGATGTGCGCGCCTTGTGCGGTCATGGGCTTTCTGCGACCGGTCATCTTTTACTTGTCGCCGGCTGCATCAAGGCCGGCGCGTGGGTGAGCTTTGGCTTGGAGCGGGGCGGAGCCTCCCTGCCGGCCTACATGGGGGCGCTGCTCGTGGGCTTCGCGCTGCGCGCGGCGCACGACGCGACTGGCCGGGGGTGGTTGGATGAAACCGTAATCGCGCGCATTGCTACGGTGCTGCTCGCGCTCTTTCTCGCGATCACGCTCGCCGCGATCAACCTCGGGGAACTCACGGCCGTCGCCGGCCCGATGCTCGCCATTTTGTGCGTCAATATCGTGGTCACAATCGCCTTCGCCGTTTTGATCGTGTGGCCGCTGCTTGGGCGAAATCACGAAGCGGGCACGATGGTCGCCGGGCTGGTCGGTTTCTGCGTCGGCTCGACGGCGACGGCGGTGGCCGCGATGGAGGCCATCGTGCGCCGCCGCGGCCCCGCCCCGCGGGCGACGACCCTCGTCCCGCCGATCGGAGGATTTTTGATCGACCTCACGAATGCGCCCGTGATTGGCGCGTTCCTTGCGTTGCTGCGGTGAACGACACTGGCGCCCGTCGCGCCCAAGGAGCGATTCGGCGTGGCCATGACGCTTTTGCTCGTTTCAATTTTGACCTGACTCGCGAACAACTGATTCCAGTCCTACCGCATGAAAACTGAACCTATTCGTCATCTGCTTCCCCACCGCCCTTGGACGGCCGGTTCATTTTTTCTGTGCCTTGCCGCCGCCGGCGCGCAAACGCTGCCACCACCCATTTCCACTGAAGAGGCGAAGGTGACGAAAATGGAAGCGTTCACCGTCACCGGCTCTAATATCAAGCGCATCGATCAGGAGACGACTCTCCCTGTGACGATCATCGGCACGGACGATCTTTCGCTGCGCGGCGTCGTCACGGCGGCGGAGTTGTTCGAGACGCTCTCGATCGGCGGCCCGATCACGCTCGACGAGGGCAACACCCTCGGAGCCGATGCGCGCGGTGACAACGCCACGATCAATCTCCGTGGCCTCGGCTCGGGCAACACGCTCGTCCTCCTCAACGGCCGCCGTCTCCCGCCGCATCCGATCAGCATGTCCGAGGACGGCGCACCCTCGCTCTCCACCAACGTGAATCAGCTTCCCGCGGCGGCGATGGCGCGGGTCGAAGTCCTGCGCGATGGCGCGTCCGCCATCTACGGCACCGATGCCGCCGGCGGCGTCGTCAACTCGATCACGCGGCGCAGCTTCGACGGGCGCAGCATCCGCGCGCGCGGCAGTGTGACCCAGCACGGCGG
This sequence comes from Opitutaceae bacterium, assembly GCA_031379235.1. Taxonomy (GTDB): domain Bacteria; phylum Verrucomicrobiota; class Verrucomicrobiia; order Opitutales; family Opitutaceae; genus ER46. The sequence continues at coordinate 2,216 of JANNEY010000469.1, forward strand.
GGGCAACGAGTGGAACGTCGAGCTTACCGACGGCCACAATTTCAACGGCGGCAAAAGCAACCTGCTTGTCACTCTTGATTTTTTCCACCGTGACTACCTCTGGCTCAACCAGCGGAAATTTTCGCGCAATCAGGATGTGCGTCTCACGCGCAACGTTCCTGCGCCGTGGAACGGCCTGCCGATTACCGACACCGCCGGCGTCGTCGCGCGCGACAACGATTTCGATAACCGCCTCAGCACCGACTCAAGCTACTACGGCGGCTACGTGCGCGGCAATTACGACGCGAGCGGCGCTTTCACCGGCGCGCGACCCACGGGGAACCTCGGCATCATCACCACCTCCGGCAGCACCTCCGCCACGCTCGCGACCAATGGCACGTTCTACCTCATTCCGCTTGTCGATGGAAACGTCGGCTTCCGCCAGACGCTGCCTTCGCACAACATCGATGACTTCACGGTCAACTGGTTTCAGAACGCGAACGACTTCAAACCGATCTTGCCGAAGACGAACCGCCTGAGTTTCACGGCGATGTTTCGCCACCAGCTCCGCGAGAACCTCGAGGCCTTCGGCGAATTGCTCGTCTACAAATCGGTCTCCTACACCGGCCGCCTGCCCAACAAGTTCGACGTCTCGACCGACCACAACATTTACGTCAGCGCCGATAATCCCTTCAACCCCTTCGGCACGCGCTTCTACTCGCCGACCGGCGCGCCGAATGCCGACGGCACACCGCGTCTCACCGGCGCGCCCGCCGCGATCCAGTTGCTCAGCGGCGTCGGCGTGATCCCGCGTGATTTCAAGGCGCGGCGGATCACGGTGAATTCTGATGCGCTGCGCCTCGTCGGCGGCCTGCGCGGGAAACTCGGCCGCGGCTGGGAGTGGGAGAGCGCCGTGCTCTACGGCCGCAACGGCACGCACGACGAGGAGCAGTTCGCCGTGCGGGAAAGCCGCCTGCGCGCCGCGCTCACCAGCTCCGATCCGGCGAAGGCCTACAATCCCTTCAACTACACCTTCAAGCTCGTGCCACAGGCGGGCAACGTAGCGACCCCGTTCCTCCTCGTCGTGGACAAGCCCTACTCCAATCCCGCCGCGCTCACCGCCGCCCTCTACGACAACTTTATCCGCGAGGGCCGCACCGAGCTCGCGAGCTGGGACTTCAAGGTCAACGGCTCCGTGTTCGATCGTTTCTGGGGCGGAGCGATCGGCGTCGCGGCGGGCGCGGAGTTTCGCTGGGAAAACTACAAGGACTGGCGTCCGCCTTTCCACAGTTTCAATCCCGCGAGCGCGCCCTACGACGGGAATCCCAACAACCCGAACAATCTTTTCTTCGGCCCGCTCGAGAACGACTTCATCGCGCTCAGCCCGAACCCCAATCTCTACGCCGCGCGCACCGTTGCGGCCCTGTTCACGGAGGTGCTGGTGCCCATCGTGGGCAAAGCGAACCGCCTGCCCCTTGTGCGCAAACTCGAGCTGTCCGTCGCCGGACGCACCGAACACTTCTCCGACTTCGGCTCGACCACGAAGCCGAAATTTGGCCTCAACTGGCGCCCCGCCGATTGGGTGATGCTGCGCGGCACCGCTGCCGCGTCGTTCCGCGCGCCGAATCTCGTCCAGACCAACACCACGCCGCTCCAGCGCTCCGGCTCCACCTACAACGACATTTATCGCTCCGAGGTGACGGGCCTCGCTCGCGACTCCAATGCCGTCCCTGTCGTGTTCCGCCAGGGCAACGCCGCGCTCAAGCCCGAGACCGCGCGCTCGATCTCGACCGGCATCGCGATGTCCGCGCCGTTCTACCGCGACCTCACGTTCACGTTGGATTACTGGAAAATAAAACAGCGCGAGGTCATCGCCTCCGTCAGCGGCACCGCGCAGCTCCTGCTCGACGAGGAGCTGCTCGACGGCGCCGTGCAGAAGGCGCTCGCCGCGGGAAAAAATATTGCCCAAATCGATCTCGGCAGCGGCACGGCGAACTACGTCGGCAATCCCAAGGTCAGCCGCAATCCCGTTACCCCCGCTGACCTCGCGGACTACACCGCCTTCAACACCGGCCGCCCCGTCGCCACGCAGCGCGCGCCTGTCGGCGGCCTGCGCTCAGTCGTCACCGACTACGTGAACCTCTCGGGGCGCGAGGTGCAGGGACTCGATTTCGGCGCCGAGCTGCGCCTGCCGCAGACGCGCCTCGGCCGCGGCACGATCCGTGGCGACGCCTCCTACCTGCTCCAATACGACACGGTCTCCGGCCCCGGCCAGCCGAAGATCAACGACATCAACCGCGATGGCCGCACGCGCTTCCGTGGCAACCTCGGCTTCACGTGGCGCACGGGCCGCGTCACCGCCGGCTGGGGCACGACCTACTACGGCCCCTACGTCGACACCGGCACGGCGACGACGAAGGAAATCTACGACGTGCTCGGCAAACCCGACTACATCTCGACCTACGTCGATTCCGGCGGTGTGCGCCGCTACCGCTACCTCGTGACCGCGTTCGCGACGCACAACGCCTACGTGAACTACGCCTTCCCGCGACGCGAGCGGTCCTGGCTGTCGGGCGTGGCGCTGCGCCTCGGCGTGAACAACGTGACCGACATCGAGCCACCGCTCGCGGACGCCGATGTCGGCTACCAGCGCGGCGCCGGCACCAACCCGCGCGGTCGAGCGTTCTATTCTCAGCTCTCGAAACAATTCTGAGCGTAACGCGGAGCAGCTGGCCGTCCGACTCGCCTGAGGCGAGACTTGCCGCCGCAGCGTTTTCCGGAGCACATTTTCCCATGCGTTGTGTTCTTCCGCCTTGCCTCGCGTTGCTGTTGGTCGCGCCTGTCGCCGCTGCCACTCCCGTGACCATCACGCCCGTGACGGCGCCGCATGGCATGGTGGTGGTGGCGCATCCGCAGGCGGCGGCAGCCGGCGTGGCGGTTTTGAAAGCGGGCGGTAATGCCATCGATGCCGCCGTCGCGACGGCTCTGGCCGTCGGCGTGGCCGAGCCGTTCGGCTCCGGGCTCGGCGGAAAATTGATGCTGCTCTACTTCGAGGCGAAGTCAGGCCTGACCTACGCGGTCGAGGCGATGGATGCCGCCGGCTCGCTCGATGTCGCCGCGTATTTGAAGCGGCCCGAGGAAGATCGTAGCTACGGCTACGGTGCGGTGTGCGTGCCGGGGTTGGGTGCGGGGCTCTGGGCCGCGCACCAAAGATGGGGAGCCGTGAAATGGGCGGATGCCGTGCAGCCGGCGATCGCGCTGGCGCGGACGGGTTTTAGGATTTTGCCGAAAACGCGCGACGGTTTCGCAGAGCAGGAAAAGAAGCTTCGCCGCGGTGATCCCGAGATCGCGCGGCTCTATTTGCCGGGCGGTGAATTGCCGGTCGCCGGCAGCTTGCTGCCGAACGAAGACCTCGCGCGCACGATGGAAGCGTTCGCGCGCGAAGGGCGCGATGGTCTCTACCGCGGCCGCGTCGCGGAGGCGATCGCGACGGCCTCACGGCAGGGCGGGGGAGCCATTACGCTCGGTGATCTTGCCGGCTACGAAGCGCGGATCACGGAGGCGATGACGATGGATTTTCGCGGCTACACGTTGGTGTGCGCGCCGCCGCCGGCGAGCGGGGCCGCGCTCTTTCTCCCGATCATGAAGGCGCTGGAAAGCCACACCTTCGCGCCTGGGCCGCTGCGTTCGGCGGCCAATCTCGACACCATCGGCCGCGTGTGGCGCGCGGCGTTCCCCGCCGTCAGCCGCACGATTGGCGACAAACCGGAATCGCGTTTCCTCTTCGAAAAATTACTCGCCCCCGACGCCATCGCGGAACTGCGTGAGAAGGCGTTTGGCGCGCAGGCCGCGAAGAAAAAGAAAGTGGCGAGTCGGGGGGGGGGGTGCCCCCCCCCCGGGGGTGCGGCAGAAGTAGGTATGGGGGGGGGACCCCCCCCAACCGCCCGCAAAGAATTAA
>JANNEY010000474.1:0-4651 GCA_031379235.1 Opitutaceae bacterium
CATGGAATCCGGCTACCACAGCGAGCGCTGGTTCGAACTCGACCGCGTGCTCGCGCAGCGGGCGCAGTTGCAGCCGTTTGTCGCGGCGCTCGCGCAACGCCTCGCGGCGCATCGCATCGACTCCGTGTGCGGCCCGATGACGGGCGGGGCGGAACTCGCGCAACGCATCGCGGCGGAGATCGGCGTCGACTATCTTTTCACGGAGCGGTTCGCCCCGCCACCGAACGCGGACGCCGGTCTTTTCCCCGTGCGCTACACCTTGCCGCCCGACCAACGCGCGCGTGTCTGCGGCCAACGCGTCGCCATCGTGGACGACGCCATCAGCGCGGGCTCGGCGGTGCGGGGAACGCTGGCGGATTTGCAGGCGTGCGGCGCAAAGACGGTCGCGCTGGGAGCGCTGTTCATTTTCGGCGGCGCGGCAGCGAAGTTTGCGGCCGAGCACAGCCTCGCGCTTGAAGGGATCGCGACGATTTCTTTCGGCATCTGGAAGCCGAGCGAGTGCCCGCTGTGTCGCGCGGGCGTGCCGTTGGAGAATGTTTCCGACGCGCCGTAGCACGTCGCGTTTTTTGCCGTTGCCGCTCGGTCAAGCGCACCAACGCTTGCGCCCATGCCCCACTCCTTCCGCGTCCGCGCCGTCGCCGGTCTGTCGGCTTTCGCCCTGTTTTCCGAAGCGTTTGCGCAGACGCCTCCGCCTGCAGCAGCAGCGCCCGCTGCGCCGCCCCCAGCAGCCGCCCCCGCGACGCCGCCCGCCAACGATCCGGTTTCCCGCATCCGCGACGAGGGCCTCAATCGCTCCGAGATCATGGCCACGCTCAGCTTTCTCACCGACATCGTCGGCCCACGGCTCACCGGCTCGCCGGAGCTGCGCCGCGCCAGCGAGTGGGCCCGCGATCGGTTCACGGCGTGGGGACTGCAAAATGCCGCGCTCGAACCGTGGGGGCCCTTCGGCCGCGGCTGGTCGCTGCGACGTTTCTCCGCCCAGGTCGTCGCCCCGCAGGCGATTCCGCTGATTGCCTATCCCAAGGCGTGGTCGCCGAGCATCGGCGCCACCGCCCTGGAAGCAGATGTCGTCTTGGTGGACATCAAAAAATCCGAAGACTTCGAGCAACACCGCGGCAAGCTGCGCGGCAAGATCGTGCTCGATGGCCCGGTGCAGGAAATAAAGCTGAAATTCGAATCGCTCGCCGGCCGCCGCACCGAGACCGATCTCCTCAAGCTCGCGAACTCGGACGGCGTCAGCGGCCCCACGCGCACGACCACGACGCCGAGCCCCTTGGCGACGCCCGAAGGACGGGCGACAGCCGCGCTGCTGCCGCGCCGCTATCAATTTTATTCCGAGGAGGGCGTCGCGGCCATCTTGCAGCCCAGTCGGATTGGCGAGGCAGGCACTCTGTTCACCGCCGCCGCCACGGTCTATCCGCCGCGTGACGCTGCCGCCGAAAAATCCGCGCCCGCGCCGAAAGCCACCAAAGCTCCCGCCGAAAAATCCCCGGGCACGACCAAGAAAACCAAAGGCGCTCCGATCACGCCGCCGCTCCGCAACGTGTCGGCGTGGAAGACCGACGCCCCGCCCATCGTCCCGCAGGTCACGGTCGCCGCCGAGCACTACAACCGCCTCGCCCGCATGGCGGCGTCGGGCGAGAAGCTCCGTGCCGCGCTCGAATTGCAGGCCGAATATCACACCACGGAACTCATGTCGGCCAACGTCGTCGCCGAAATCCCCGGCACGGATCTGGCCGGCGAACTCGTGATGCTCGGCGCGCACCTTGACTCGTGGCAGAGCGGCACGGGTGCGACCGACAACGCCGCCGGCTCCGCGGTCGCGATGGAGGCCGTGCGCATCCTGCGCGCGCTCGATCTCAAGCCACGCCGCACCATCCGCGTCGCGCTCTGGACCGGTGAGGAACAGGGTTTACTCGGCTCGAAAGCCTACGTCGCCGCGCATTTCGGCGAGGTGAAGACTCCCGCCGCGCCCGCTGCTGCGGCCGGCGAAAACGATCCGTTTGCCGTCACGCGCGCCGCAGCCGCCGGCGAAATCGAAAAGAAGCCGGCGCACGAAAAACTCTCCGCTTACTTCAACCTCGATAACGGCGGCGGAAAAATCCGCGGCATCTACCTGCAAAACAACGAAGCCGCGCGTCCCATTTTCCGGCAATGGCTGAAGCCCTTCAAAGATCTCGGGGCCGAGACCATCTCGCTCAACAACACCGGCGGCACCGACCATCTCTCCTTCGACAACGTAGGTCTGCCCGGCTTTCAATTCATCCAGGACGAGATCGAATACAACACGCGCACGCACCACGGCAACATGGACGTCTTTGATCGCGTCATCGCCGACGACATGAAGCAGGCCGCCGTCATCATGGCGGCATTCGTCTACGAAGCCGCCATGCGCGACGAAAAACTCCCGCGCAAACCGGCACGGCCGGCCGCGATCACGCCGGCTTCTATTCCGGCACGCGCGGCGGCACCATAAGCGGCACTGAATTTTTTGAACCGCTCATTCACGCTAACCGGCGCTAATCTGAGCTGAGAGCCGGCCCGGCAAGAGTGACAAAAGGATTCCTCAGCCAGCGGACAAACTGGAAGTCGGACAAAGCGATGTTCTCCATTGGCGAAAATTAGCGGAGATTAGCGGTTCCTGCTTTGGGCGCACCTGCTCTACCTCGTTTTCCGATCACGCCGCGAGCGCGTGGCAGGCCTCAGCGATACGGGCATCGGTGAGGGTCTCGGCGTGCGAAAGCGCCCAGATCGCCTCGGGCTCCCAGAGGGCCGCGCGCAGCGGTTCCAGCAACCGGCGCGACAGATCGGGCTCAGCGATCTGGCGGAGGATGGCGAGGGTTTGCCGTGAGGCCGGCAGACCGAGCCATTGCAGGACGCCGAAGATGCCCTCGCGTTCCAGCACCGCGGTGACCTCCGACCAAGCCGGCGTGGTCCCACCGCGCAGGCTCTGGTGCAGGGCGAGAAAGGGCGTGAGGGCGGGCAGCTCCAGCAATTCCGGGAGCAACGCCGGACACCGGGCGATGACGTGCAGCGCGGCCACCCGCCCCCCGTCGAATTTACCGAGCAGTTCACGGACCCCGGCCGGCACAAATTCCAACACGCCCCGCCATTGCGCGGCGGATAGCGCCAGGGCGGCCGAGGCCAGCGCATCCTCGCTCATTTCGCCTACGACCCATTCGCCGGGCGCGATCTCGCGTTCAAAACGGATTTCGGGCCAAAGCGTGACGCAATGGCGGAAACCGTCGTGAATCCAGCCGAGGCTGGCGCGCAAGGAGGTCGTGGGCTGGGAAACACCGCGGGAACGGGAGGAGCGCGTAGCGCGGCGGAGGGAGCGAGTGAGGAGCGAGTTCATGCGCATACTTTACACGCAGGGGTGGGACATTGCTTGTCCCACACTCAAACAATGTTCTGTCTCATTTGGCAGTGACGCGCCCCGCCTTGTCATCACGAGGAGCGCGAAGCGCGCCGTGGCGATCCATCTGGAATTTCAGGTGGATTGCCGCGTCGGCCTGCGGCCTCCTCGCAATGACAATCATACCACCACGCCCTTCCACTCATGTCCTCTACCGCCCAATTTTCCCGCCCTCCGCTCGAACGCATGCTGCGCATCCACGAGGAACTCCGCCGCGGCGCGTTCACGAACTGTTCAAAGCTCGCAGCCTCGCTGGAGGTCTCGCGCAAAACGATCGTGCGTGACATCGCGTTCATGCGCGACCGCCTCGACCTCCCGATCGAGTTCGACGCCCCGATCAATGCCTACCGCTACACGCAGCCGGTGTCGGCGTTTCCCACCGTGCAGGTGTCGGAAGGCGAGTTGCTCGCGCTGCTGGTCGCCCGCAAAGCGCTCGAGCAATACCGCGGCACGCCGTTTCACCGCCAGCTCGAGGCGTCGTTCGACAAGCTCACGGGCGGGCTCAAGGACCGCATCACGTTTTCGCCGGCGGATGAGTTGCAGTCGGTCTCGTTCAAGAACGTGGGGCTCGGCAAGGCCGACCTCGAAATCTTCAATGCGCTGAGCGGTGCGGTGCTGCGCCAGAACGAGGCGGAGTTCGACTACAAGAAGCCGGGCGAAAAAAAGGCGGAGCGCCGCCGCGTGCAGCCCTACCACCTCGCGCACCGGGAGAACCTCTGGTATCTCGTCGCGTTCGACAGCGAGCGCGGCGCGCTGCGGACATTTGCGTTGCCCCGCATCTCCAACCCGGCGGTAAAAAAGACGACCTTTACCCGCCCGGCGGATTTCTCGCCGGAGAAATTTTTCGCCACTGCGCTCGGCGTGCTGGGCGGCGAACGCGACTACCGGGTCGTGGTGCGTTTCAGTGCCGCCATCGCTGACCGGGTGCGCGAGCGGGAGTGGCACGAGTCGCAGGAGATGCGCGCTCTGGCCGACGGCGGCTTGGAGCTCACGCTGCGCCTCGGCGCGCTGCCCGAAATCGAGCGATGGGTGCTCACGTGGGGCGCCGACGCCGAAGTGATCCAACCGAAGGAGCTGCGCGACCGTGTGAAGGCGACAGTCGCGGTGCTCGCAAAGCGCTACCGGTAGCGCGGGGCGATTTCCGCCACGGCTTATACCAACGTCGCATGATTTCTGCACTTTAGTTGGATCGAGGTGGGGTCGGGACCTCCGGGCCCGGCCACGGGTGAACCGCAG
>JANNEY010000485.1:0-17112 GCA_031379235.1 Opitutaceae bacterium
GTCCCTGCCCGCCGAGGTTTGCCGAACGCGCCGAACCGGCGGGCAGGGACGCCCGCCGCTACAAGCTGCATCGCCCGCCAGCGGGCTCCTGCCATTGGCCTGGATGATGGCGTTCATTCAGGGCGGAGCCGGCGCAGGAAGACGAACGACGAGCCGACGACGAAAACTCCGAGTGCGGCGAGCGCGCCGCCGAAATCCTTGGCCTCGGCTTTTTTCCCCGCCGCCGCGAGATTGCGGGTGAAGCGTTGATCTAAAATGGGCAAGGCCGTGCTCGCAGCGGTGAGAACCGAGTCCAACTGGAAAACCTCCTGCCGCACTTCGCCGAGATTGTGGGCGAAACTCATCCGTGCAATCCACGTCGGGGCGCGGGGGTTGGTCGCCATCACGCCAAAGACGGCCCACAGGCTGATCCAAATAATGATCGTCAGGCGGGCATTGCGGCCCAGCGCCGACACCCCCAGCGCGATCGCCGAGAGCGTGACGAGCGCGATGCCATTGAAGGTGAGCGCGCGCAGCAGCGGCCCCGACGAATAAACCACAAAATCGCGATCGGTCGCAAACAACATGCTCAGAATCCAACCGAGCAACAGGGGTCCGGTCCACACGAGCAGCAGCACGCCGACGATGGTGCCAAATTTTCCGATGAGGTAATCGGCCGAGGTGAGCGGTCGGGAAAGATAGACGATGAGCGCATTGCTCGCGCGGTCACGCGTGATGAGGCTCGGCACGAGCGTGGTGAGCGCAAGCAGGCTGAGCCAAAGCCCAAGAAATGAGTGCGCCCAAAACAGCAGGGTGAAAACGCCGTGCACGCAGATGTCGGGATAGAGCGTCACGACGCCACCGATCGCCGCGACGATCGCCTCGGCGCGCGGCCCGAATTTCACCGCCAATGTTTCCAGCCAGCCCCCGCTTGCGATCGCCTGGCTGAACACAAAGCCGCCGATCGCGATCATCGCACCAGCGGTCCACGCGAGCGTGAGCAGCACGCGGAAAAAACGCGTGCGCCAAAGTTGCCTCAGTCCGGCGGTGGCAATCACCCGCCGGCGATAGCCGACACCGTGCGGCGTTTCGCGCCAGCGGCTCAGATCAAGCGTTCGGCTGGCTTCCATGGCTTTCAGAAATCGATTTGATGAACAATTCGTGGAGCGCGTCCGGGTTCGCCACAATCTCGGCCGGCGGCAGGTTGTGCGCGCGCATCAACTGGAGAATCCACTCGATCGAGTCGGAGGCGGACTCGACGCGCAGTTTGCCGTTGGACAGCGCGGTCACTTTTACGCCCGCGGACTCGAGCGCGGCCACGAAACGCTCCTTTGCCGCCACGGGCGCGATCTCGACGACGCGGCGGTGGCGGTTTTTCAGATTTGCAATCGTGTCGTGCTCCAGCAGCCGGCCATGGCCAATGATGATCACCCGGTCGCACACGCGCTCGATGTCGCGCAACAAGTGCGAGCACATCACCACGCTGATCCCGAGATCGCGCCAGAGGGAACCGATGAGCGTGAGGATGTGTTCGCGGCCCGAGGGATCGAGGCCGTTGGTGGGCTCGTCGAGAAACACGACCTGCGGGTCATGCACGAGCGCCTGCGCGAGCTTCACGCGCTGGCGCATCCCGGTGGAATACGTTTCCACCGGCCGGTAACGCTCCTGCCCCATCCCCACGAGATCGAGAATCTCGTGGGTGCGCTGGCGCGCGAGCCGCATCGGCATGCCGGAGAGCTGGCCGCAGTAGGTCACATATTCGCAGCCGGCCATGCCCGCGATGTGGCAGTCGCGCTCCGGGCTGTAGCCCACTTTTTCCCGCGACGCCCGCTGCTGCACGCGGGTGTCACGCCCCAGCACGCTGGCCGTGCCGGCGGTGGGGGTTTCCAGATTGAGCAGGCACTTGATGAAGGTGCTCTTGCCGGCGCCGTTGGGCCCGAGGAGTCCGATGGTGCCGGGCGGCACGCGCACCGTGACATCCGCGAGGGCCCGCTGCGCTCCGTAGGTTTTGCCCAGCCGGTCAGTCTCGATAATGAAATCGGATTCGACCCGGCCCGGAAGCCGGGGCGGAAGGGAAGCTGGTTCGATGGGGTGCAAAACGCGGCGCGGACAATACACCACTGGAGGAGTCGGGGTTACAAGTTTCTCTCGCCGGGTTGAAAGGCGGAAAATTTTCGTGGCTTCCCACCCCGGCACCGGCAGGCTCCGCCCCGCGTGACACCCGCAGATTTCATCGATCGGCACCCCGGCGAACTACTCGGCCGGCTGCAACAGCTCGTCGGCGTCTCCACCGTCAATCCGCCCGGTGAAAATTACGGCCCGGTTACCGCGTGGCTCGTCCATGAGCTCGAAGCCCTCGGGGTGCGCACGAGGCGCTATGCGATTCCGACCCCGCTGCTGAAAAAGACCCTGCCGCCCGAGCAGCACGCCTTCCCGCGCTACAACGTCCTCGGTAAGCTCGCCGTGCCCGGCGCGCGCAAAACGATCCACTTCAACGCGCATTACGATGTCGTGCCCGTTTCCGGAAAATGGAAACACCGCAGCCCCTTCAGCGGCGCGATCGACGGCGGGTGGATTTTTGGCCGCGGCACGGCCGATATGAAGGGCTCCATCGCGAGCCTGCTCACGGCCGTCCGTGCGCTGCGTGCGGCGAAGATCGCGCCAAAGATGAACCTCGAAATCTCGTTCACCGCCGACGAGGAGACTGACTCCGCGCTCGGCACCGGCTGGCTTGTGCAGCACGCCCCGATCAAGCCTGACTATGCGGTCGTGATGGAGGGTGGCGAGGGCCGCCACGTCTGCTGCGGCCACAACGGCACGCTCTGGCTCGAAGTCATCGTCCACGGGCGCGCCGCTCACGGCTCGCTGCCGCACAAGGGCATCAACGCCCTGGAAAAAATGGCCGCGCTGGTGCGCGCCTTCGACGCCTACAAGCGTGTGCTCGCGGCACGGCCGTGGCGCACCCCCGAAGGCAAACAGCAGCGGCCCACCGTCAATCTCGGCGGCGTTTTCTCCTGCGGGGAAGGCGCCAAAATAAACACCGTGCCGGCCTACGCCACCTTCACCATCGACCGCCGCGTGCTGCCGGTCGAGCGCCACGCCACCGCCGAGCGCGAGCTGCGGGCGTTTCTGACCGCCGCGGCCCGCCAGATTCCGCAGTGCCAAATCACGGTGCGGAAAATCTCGGAAAACTACCCGAGCTTTTCCGAACCCACGCATCCCCTTTTCACCACCTTGGCCGACTGCGTGACCCGCGTGCGCAAAGAGAAGACCCGCTTCAACGTCTCGACCGGGTTCAACGACATGCATTTTTTCTCGCACCACTTGAAGATTCCCACCGTCGGCTACGGTCCCGGCGGCGAGGATTACCACGGCGTGAACGAGCGTGCGAAAGTGAACGAGCTGCTCGCCAGCGCCAAAATTTACGCGGAGCTGCTGGCTACATTCGGCGGATAGGGCGTCATCTGGGATCGACGGTGGTCGCAACGGATCGGCGGTTTCAAACCGCGGCTGCTTTGTGCGGCGACAATCTGGGCGCTTGAAAAGCGCCCCTCCTGTCCCCCGCACGCGTTTCAATTCTCCCTTGTTTCACTTCCGCGCGCGAGGCAACGTCGCACCCCTCGTCCTTCCTTCACCGCCATGAAAATCAACGCCACCCTCACCCCGCAGAAGCTGCGGAAGAAAACCGCGCGCGTCTTCGAGCTCGCCGGCCAGAAAATTCGTGCGATCGACGCCGCGTGGGATCCGTCGAAAGGCACGCCCGTGTTCACCTGGAAGGGCAAATACACTTCGCGTGGTTGGACCGAGTGGACGCAGGGCTTCCAGTTCGGCATGGCGTTTCTGCATTTCGACGCCACCGGCGACACCGACATGCTCAAGCTCGGCCGCGCCAAGACGGTGAAATACATGGCGTCGCACGTCTCGCACGTCGGCGTGCACGACCACGGTTTCAACAACGTCTCCACCTACGGCAACCTCCGCCGCCTGATCCTCGAGGGGAAGATCGCGAAGGACCAAGGCGAACTCGACTACACCGAGATCGCGTTGAAGACCTCGGGCGCCGTGCAGGCCGCGCGCCATGTCACGACGACTTACAAGCAACCGTGGTCACCCACCGGCAGCGGCGCGGGTGTCGCACCAAGCGGCTACGTCTATTCCTTCAACGGCCCGCAGTCGCTCTTCGCCGACACGATCCGCTCGATGCGCTCGCTCGTCGTCGCGCACCAACTGGGGCACGTGCTGATGGGGGAAGGCGACAAACCGATCAACCTGCTGCACCGCGCCGTCGAGCACGCTGCGACCACCGCGCGCTTCAACGTCTTCTTCGGCACGGGCCGCGATAGTTACGATGTGCGCGGCCGCGTGGCGCACGAGAGCGTGTTCAACCGCAACGACGGCCAGTTCCGCTGCCCGAGTTCGCAACAAGGCTACTCGCCGTTCACGACGTGGACGCGCGGCGCCGCGTGGATCATCGCCGGCTACGCTGAGCAGCTCGAATTTCTCGATACCGTCAAAGGCTCCGACCTCGATGCCGTCGGCGGTCGCCGCGCCGTGACGGATTTGTTTTTGGAAACCGCCCGCGCGACGAGCGACTACTACATCGATGGCTACTCCGCGAAGGACGGCGTGCCCTACTGGGATTCAATGGCGCTCAACAGCCACAAGCTCGGCGACTACACCAAGAAAAACGCCGATCCTTTCAACGCGCACGAACCCGTGGACAGCTCCGCCGCCGCCATCGCCGCGCAAGGTTTTCTCCGCCTCGGCACCTACCTCACCGCCAAGGGTGAAACCGCCGCGGGTAAAAAATATTTCCAAGCCGGCCTCACGATCGCCGATACGCTTTTCGCCGAGCCGTATCTCTCCGCCGACAAAAAACACCAAGGGCTTCTGCTCCACAGCGTCTATCACCACCCCAACGGCTGGGACCACGTGCCGAAGGGCCAGAGCGTCCCGTGCGGTGAAGCCTGCATGTGGGGCGACTACCACGCGGTCGAACTCGCGCTCCTCATCTCGCGCCTCGCCGAGGGCAAATACTACACGTTCTTCTGAGAAAATGACGCGGTGCATCTGCGATGACCACGACCCCAGAACAATTCCAGCTTTTGTTGGCCGCTCCTGAAGGCAGCCGGCTGGAGTTTAAATCGGCCAAAGGCGAATTCCGCTTCGAAGAGCTGGTGGATTACTGCGTGGCGCTCGCCAACGAAGGAGGCGGAAAGATCCTGCTGGGTGTCACGGACCGAAGGCCGCGGAGCGTCGTGGGATCCGCTGCGTTTGCCGAGCCCGGCCGCACTGAGGCGGGGCTGTTTCAACGTCTCGGACAGCGCATCCCGGTCGAGGAGTTTGTTTGCCCAGCCGGCCGGGTTGTAATCGTGCATGTGCCCGGCCGGATGCCGGGCCGGCCTTGGCAGCATAGCGGCCGGTATCTCAAGCGCGCAGGTGACGAACTCGCCGCGCTGGGCCATGAAGAACTGCGAGTTATTTTTGCCGAGGCAGGTCCTGATTTCTCGGCCGACATTTGCGCACGGGCGCAGCTCGCAGACTTGGATCCCGCGGCGCTCGCGGAATTCAGGGCACGCTGGGCAAAGAAATCGTCAGACCCGCGCAAACTAGAGTGGGACGACCGCCAGACGCTTTCGGGGGCCGAACTTTTGGTAGATGGGCAGTTGAACTATGCCGCACTCATTTTGTTCGGATCGCCCGCCGCGCTTGGCCGTCACCTCGCTCAAGCTGAAGTTGTTTTCGAGTATCGTTCCGGGGAGTCAGCGGGGCCGGCACAGGATCGCGAAGAGTATCGGTCGGGATTTTTTGCCTTTCACGACGCGCTCTGGAGCAAGATCAACCTGCGCAATGATCGGCAGAGCTACCAGGATGGTTTGTTCCGACTGGAGATTCCGACCTTCGACGAACAAGCGGTGCGGGAGGCCTTGCTCAACGCCGTCTCCCATCGCGACTACAGCCTTGGTGCCTCGGTGTTCGTGCGTCAATTTGCCCGCAGGCTGGAAGTGGTGAGCCCGGGCGGATTTCCCGTTGGCATTACGCCCGAGAACATCCTTGAGCAGCAGCACCCTCGCAATCGCAGGGTGGCCGAGGTGTTCGCCAAGTGCGGATTGGTGGAACGCTCCGGGCAGGGGGCAAACATCATGTTCGAGCGCGCAGTGCGACAGAGCAAAGTGCTTCCGAGCTACGCCGGTTCGGCCGCGCATCAAGTTCGCCTGGCGCTGGAAGGCACGGTCAGGAACCCGGCATTCGTTCGCTTCATCGAGCGATTGGGGGAAGAGCGACTGCGAACGTTCTCCACTCACGATTTTGTGGCGCTGGATCATTTGCAACGCGACGTGGCGGTGCCGGCGTCTCTCCGTGATCGGCTGCCGGGTTTGCTCGAGTCCGGCGCGATCGAGGCTGTGGGTCGCGGGCGTGGCACGAGGCATATTCTTTCGCGGAGCATGTATGCCGAGCTGGGCGCGAAAGGCACCTATACTCGCAAACGTGGTCTCGATCATGAGACCAACAAGGCGCTGCTCGAAAAACATCTCCGCGACAGCACAACCGTCGGAGCGCCACTCGCGGAACTCTGTCAGGTGCTACCCGCGCTTTCTGAGAGCGCGGTGCAACGCCTGTTGAATGAATTGCGAGCCGAGGGGCGGGGGCATGTTGTCGGCAAACGACGGTGGGCACGCTGGCATATGGGGCCGGCTAAGGCCCAGGTTGTCCCCGTTTAAAGGTTTAGGACTATCTAACACGACGGGTCTTAGACGGTATTCTCTTATCATGTGTGAGCTTACAAACGATCGTCTAAAGCCCGACCTTGAGTTTGATTTGGTTTAGCTCCGGCTTTTGCTGCGTTTAGAATTGGCCTATCGCCTGTGAAACCATTTACCCAAATCAATCTCTACGATCTCACGCGCGCGGAGTTGAGCGCGCTGTTCGTGCGCTGGGGTTTCTCGCCGGTGCATGCGGTGCGGCTGTGGAATTACCTCTACCTTGCGCTGGCTGACTCATTTTCCTCCGAAGCGATGCCGGAGTTGCCGGAAAAAATCCGCGCCCGGCTCACCGCAGAAGCGCAGATCGGCATCCTGCCGACCGCGCTTGAGACCGATTCGAGCGACGGCTTCACGCGGAAATATCTTCTCACGCTCGCCGATGGCGAACGCATCGAGACCGTGCTCATGCGTTTCACTGGTCATCCGTTGCCTGCCGTGCCTGCGCATACTGGAGGTATTGCTTCGTCTCCTCCGCGTGCGACGACTGGCCGCGTGACGGCGTGCCTCAGTTCCCAGGTCGGCTGCGCGATGGGCTGCGTTTTTTGTGCGACCGGCCAGATGGGATACACGCGCCACCTCACGCCCGGTGAAATCGTCGCGCAGGCCGTGCATGTCGCCCGCGCGCTCCGGCTCTCAGCTCTCAACTCTCGACTCTCAACTCGGCGCGAGCACGCGCCGGCTCGTCTCCGCAACGTGGTGCTCATGGGCATGGGCGAACCGCTGCACAACTACGACGCCGTGATGCATGCGATCGACATCCTGCGCGATTCGAGCGGCCTCGCGATCGCGGCGGAGCGGGTCACGTTGAGCACCGTGGGCGTCGTGCCCGGCATCCTGCGGCTCGCCCAAGAAAAGCGCCCACTGCATCTTGCCGTTTCCCTCCACGCGGCGAACCAAGCCGAGCGCGCCGCACTCGTGCCCGCGGCAAAAAAATGGCCGCTCGAAGAACTCATGGCCGCGTGCCGCACCTACAGCGAAGCGACCGGCCGGCGCATTTTCTACGAGTGGACGCTCATCGAGGGGAAAAACGATTCACCCGCGCACGCGCGCGCCGTGGGGGAACTGCTCCGCGGCCTGCCTGCGCAGGTAAACCTCATCCCGCTCAACCCCACGACAGGCTACGACGGCACGCCCACGCACAACGAGGCCGCGAAACGCTTCCAGAAAATCCTTGCCGACGAATTCAAGCTGCCGAGCACCGTGCGCCAACGCCGCGGCATCGACATCGCCGCCGGCTGCGGCCAGCTCGCTGTAGCCGCCGGCTGAGGGCACGCGCAGATCAAGGGGTGGGCCGGGTGCTACGCGCGCGGCGTGCTTTTATCGTGTTTGGCGAGTTAGGCCCCGTGCGATGCTGCCGCGCGCGGAGCGCACGGCCCACCACGGGCACCTGCCACCTTACGGCAGATCCGTGCTGCCCATCAGATAGCGGTCGCACTCGCGCGCGGCGCCGCGGCCCTCGTTGATGGCCCACACGATCAGGCTCTGGCCGCGGCGGCAGTCGCCGGCGGCGAAGATGCGCGGGTGGTTCGTCGTGTATTTTTCGTGCTCGGCCTTGATGTTCGAGCGCGGGTCGGTCTCGAGCTTGAGATCCTTGAGGATCGCCTGCTCGGGCCCGAGGAAGCCGAGCGCGAGGAGCACGAGCTGAGCGGGGCGCGTTTTCTCGGAGCCGGGGACTTCCTGCGGCACGAACTGGCCCTTGTCGTTCTTCTCCCACTTGATCTCGACGGTCACGAGTTCCTTCACGTTGCCTGCGGCATCACCGACAAATTTTTTCACGGTGGTGAGATACACGCGCGGATCGGCGCCGAATTTCGCGGCGGCTTCCTCCTGGCCGTAGTCCATCTTGTAGGTCTTGGGCCACTCGGGCCAGGGATTGTCGGCCGCGCGTTCGACCGGCGGCTTCGGGAGAATCTCGATCTGCACGAGGCTCTTGCAGGCGTGGCGCATCGAGGTGCCGACGCAATCGGTGCCGGTGTCGCCACCGCCGATGACCACGACGTCCTTGCCCTTCGCAGTGATGAGCGCGTGCTCGGCCCCGCCGTTGAGCACGGCCTTGGTGTTGGCCGTGAGAAACTCCATCGCGAAGTGCACGCCCTTCAGCGCACGGCCCTCGATCGGAAGATCACGCGGCTGCGTGGCGCCGGTGCAGATGACCGTCGCGTCGAATTCCTTCAGGAAAATCTCGGAGTCGACGTTCTCGCCGACGTTGGCGTTGCAGATGAATTTGATGCCTTCCTGCTCCATCAGCTTGATGCGGCGCAGGACGACTTCCTTCTTATCGAGCTTCATGTTGGGGATGCCATACATGAGGAGACCGCCGGGACGATCGGCGCGCTCGAAGACGGTGATGGTGTGGCCGGCGCGGTTGAGCTGCGCGGCCGCGGAGAGACCGGCGGGGCCGGAACCGATGACGGCGACTTTTTTTCCGGTGCGCGTTGTCGGTGGCTCGGGAATCACCCAGCCCTCTTCCCAACCCTTGTCGATGATCGAGGCCTCGATGTTCTTGATCGTGACCGGCGGGTTGTTGATGCCGAGGACGCACGATCCCTCACACGGCGCCGGACACACGCGACCGGTGAACTCGGGGAAATTGTTCGTCTTGTGCAGGCGGTGGAGCGCCTCCTGCCAGAGCCCGCGGTAAACGAGATCGTTCCACTCGGGGATCAGGTTGTTGATCGGGCAGCCGCTGGCCATGCCGCTGATCAATTTTCCCGTGTGGCAGAAGGGAATGCCGCAATCCATGCAGCGCGCGCCCTGCGTGCGGAGTTTCTTCTCCTCCATGTGATGGTGGAACTCCTTCCAGTCTTTGACGCGCTCAGTGGGCGTGCGGTCGACGGGAAGCTCGCGGAGATATTCGATGAAGCCGGTAGGTTTACCCATGGGAGGAGAGTCGAAAGTCGAAGGAGTCGGAGTTAACCACTAATGCACACTAATGAAGGGAAATGAGGCGGAATTCAGACCGTCTTGTTTTCATTCCCAATCATTACCGGAGATTAGTGTTTATTAGTGGTGATGGATTGAAGGCCTTAGTTGCCGCCGACGCGCGAGGTATCGCGGGCGTTTTCTTCGAAGGCGGACATGATAGCTTCGTCGCCGGTGAGACCCGAGGCTTGCGCGCGCTCGATGCAGGCGAGCATGCGTTTGTAGTCCTTGGGCATGACCTTGACGAACTTCGGGACAAACTGATCCCAGTTCGCGAGGATCGCCTTGGCGCGCTCGCTCTTCGTGTAGTCGAAGTGCTTCTGGATCATCGCGCGCACGGTCGCGATTTCCTTGGGCTGATCGAGTTTCTCGATGCCGACCATCTGCGGGTTGACGCGCTTCGGGAAGTCACCGACTTCGTCGAGGACGTAGCCGATGCCGCCAGACATGCCGGCACCGAAGTTGCGGCCGGCGCGGCCGAGCACGACGACGTGGCCACCGGTCATGTATTCGCAGCCGTTGTCGCCGATGCCCTCGACCACGACCGTGGCGCCGGAGTTGCGGACGCCGAAGCGCTCGCCCGCCATGCCGCGGATGTAGGCCTCGCCCGCACTCGCGCCGTAGAAGGCGACGTTGCCGATGATCATGTTTTCCTCGGCCTTGAAGGTGGCCTTCGCGTCGGGATAGATGATGAGCTTGCCGCCGGAGAGGCCCTTGCCGAAGTAGTCGTTGGCGTCGCCCTCGATCGCGAGCGTCATGCCGCGCGTGACGAACGCGCCGAAACTCTGGCCGGCGGAGCCGGTGAACTTCAGCTTGATGGTGTCCTCGGGCAGGCCCTTCGCGCCATACTTCTTGGTGATCTCACCGGACGTGATCGTGCCGGTGACGCGGTTGACGTTGCGAATCGGCAACTCGGCGATGACTTTCTCGCCACGCTGAATCGCCGGCTCGCAGATCTCGAGGAGCTTGGTGACGTCCATCGAACGATCGATGCCGTGGTCCTGCTTCTGGGAGCAGAAACGGCCGACCTCGGGGCCGACGTCGGGCGAGTAGAGGATGTTTGAGAAATCGAGGCCCTTGGCCTTCCAATGATCGACCGCCTTGCGCGCTTCGAGCCGATCGGTGCGGCCGATCATTTCCTCGATGGTGCGGAAGCCGAGCGCGGCCATGATCTCGCGCATATCCTCGGCGATGAACTTCATGAAGTTCACGACGTGCTCGGGCTTGCCGGCGAATTTCGCGCGGAGCTGCGGGTCCTGCGTGGCGACGCCCGCGGGACAGGTGTTGAGATGGCACACGCGCATCATGATGCAGCCCGTGGCGACGAGCGGCGCGGTCGCGAAACCAAACTCCTCGGCGCCCAGCAGAGTGGCGATGATGACGTCGCGGCCCGTCTTGAGCTGGCCGTCGGTTTCGACGGCGATGCGCGAACGGAGATTATTAAGGACGAGGGTCTGGTGGGTCTCGGCGAGGCCGAGTTCCCACGGGAGGCCCGCGTGTTGCAGCGAGGTCTGCGGCGAGGCGCCGGTGCCGCCGTCGTAGCCGGAGATCAGAACAACATCCGCGTGCGCCTTCGCGACGCCGGCGGCGACGGTGCCGACGCCGACTTCGGAGACGAGCTTCACGGAGATGCGCGCGTCTTTGTTCCCGTTCTTCAGATCGTGAATCAGCTCGGCGAGATCCTCGATCGAGTAGATGTCATGGTGCGGCGGCGGGGAGATGAGGCCGACGCCCGCGGTGGTGCCGCGGGTCTTGGCGACCCACGGGTAAACCTTGGAGCCGGGCAACTGGCCGCCTTCGCCGGGCTTCGCGCCCTGCGCCATCTTGATCTGGATTTCCTTCGCGCTCTGGAGGTATTCGCTCGTGACGCCGAAGCGGCCCGACGCGACCTGCTTGATCGCGGAGTTCTTCGAGTCGCCGAGTTCGTTGGTCCACGTAAAGCGCGCGGGATCTTCGCCGCCCTCGCCGGTGTTGGACTTGCCGCCGATGCGGTTCATCGCGATGGCCAGCGTCTCGTGCGCTTCGCTCGAGATCGAGCCGTAGGACATGGCGCCCGTCTTGAAGCGCTTCATGATCTTTTCGGCGGACTCGACTTCCTCGATCGGGATTGCGGCGGTGCCGCTCTTGAAGTCGAGCAGGCTGCGCAGCGTGCAGAGCGCCTTGCCCTGCTCGTTCACAAATTTCGCGTAGGCGTTGTAAGCCGGCTTCGAATTCTGCCGAACGGCTTTTTGCAACGCGTGCACCGACTCCGGCGTGAAGAGATGCGCCTCGCCGCTGGAGCGCCACTGGTAGAGGCCCCCGACGGGGAGCACGTGACCGTTGACCGTGCGGTCAGGATACGCGGCGCGATGACGCATGAGAACTTCCTGCGCGATCACGTCGAGGCCGATGCCACCGACGCGCGAGGCCGTCCACGTGAAGTAATGCTCGATCACGTCCTGCCGGAGGCCGAGCGCTTCGAACACCTGCGCGCCGCGATACGACTGGATGGCGGAGATGCCCATCTTGGACATGACCTTGACCACGCCCTTGGACGCGGCCTTCACGAAATTGGCGCAACCCTTCTTGTGATCGACGCCGGGCAACATGCCTTCGCGGATCATGTCGTCGATCGTCTCGAAGGCGACGTAGGGGTTTACGGCGGTGACACCGTAGCCGATGAGCAGCGCGAAGTGATGCACCTCGCGCGCTTCGCCGGTCTCGATGACGAGCGAGACCTTGGTGCGCAGGCCTTCGCGGATAAGATAGTGGTGCAGGCCGGAGACGGCGAGCAACGCGGGGATCGGCGCGAAGTCCTTGGTGACGCCGCGATCCGAGAGGATGATGACGTTGACCTCGTCCTCCTCGATCATGCGGCGCGCGAGAACGGAGAGTTCTTCCATCGACTTCTCCAGGCCAATTTTGCCGCGGGCAACGCGGAAGAGGATCGGCAGCACGCTGGTCTTGAGGCCAGGAAGATTGGTGCGACGGATCTTGGCGAACTCCTCGTTGGTGAGGACGGGCCACTTCAACTCGACGCGGCGACACGCCGTCGGCTGCGGGTTGAGCAAATTGCCCTCGGAGCCGAGGCGCGACTCGGTCGAGACGACAATTTCTTCGCGGATCGAATCGATCGGCGGGTTGGTGACCTGCGCAAAGAGCTGCTTGAAATAATCGTAGAGCAGGCGCGGCTTGTTCGAAAGCACCGCGAGCGCGGCGTCGTTGCCCATCGAGCCGATCGCTTCGACGCCGTCTTTGGCCATCGGCGTAATGATGACGCGCTCATCTTCGAACGTGTAGCCAAACGCGATCTGGCGCTGGAGCAGCGTCGCGTGATCAGGCAGCTCGACCGTCGGTGCCTCGGGCAAATCGCTGAGATGGACGAGGTGTTGGTTGAGCCAGTCGCGATACGGCTGGGCGCTGGAGATGTCGCGCTTGATCTCTTCGTCCTCGATGATGCGACCCTGCTCGGTGTCCACCAGGAACATGCGGCCCGGCTGGAGCCGGCCCTTCTGCACGATCTGATCGGCGGGGATATCGAGCACGCCGGCCTCGGAGGCCATGATGACGCGACCGTCCTTGGTGACGTAGTAACGCGAGGGGCGCAGGCCGTTGCGATCGAGGATCGCGCCGATTTGCTTGCCGTCGGTGAAACCAATCGAGGCGGGGCCGTCCCACGGCTCCATGAGACAGGAGTGATATTGGTAGAATGCGCGGCGGGCGTCGTCCATCGACTCGTGGTTGGACCACGGTTCGGGGATCATCATCATCATCGCGTGCGCCAGCGGGCGGCCCGCGAGCACGAGGAGCTCGAGGGTGTTGTCGAACATCGACGAGTCCGAGCCGTTGGGATTAATGATCGGGAGGATCTTCTTGATGTCGTCGCCGAAGACCGGGCTGTCGAAGAGCGCCTGGCGGGCGTGCATCCAATTGATGTTACCGCGGAGCGTGTTGATTTCGCCGTTGTGCGCGAGGTAGCGGTAAGGATGCGCGCGCTCCCAGCTGGGAAACGTGTTGGTTGAGAAACGTGAGTGGACGAGCGCGAGCGCCGACTCCATCGCCGGGTGCTTCAGGTCCGGGAAATATTCGTCGACCTGGTCGGTCGTGAGCATGCCCTTATAGACGAGCGTGCGCATCGAGAGGCTGGCGACATACCAGTATTCCGCGCCAGCGATCGTGGAGGTGCGGATCGCGGTGTAGGCGTGCTTGCGGATGACGTAGAGCTTGCGCTCAAACGCGAGGTCGTCGGCGAGATCGGCGCTGCGGCCGATGAAAACCTGGCGCATGAACGGCTCGGCGGACTTCGCCGTGTCGCCGAGCGTGGCGTTCTTGGTCGGGACGGTGCGCCAGCCGAGAAACGTCTGGCCTTCCGCCTGCACGACTTGCTCGAACTTTTCCTCGACCTTGCGGCGGATGGAAGGGTTGCGCGGGAGAAAAATGAGGCCGACGCCGTATTGGCCGGCTTCGGGGAGAGTGATGCGGGAGGATTTGCAGACTTCCGCGAAAAACTTGTGCGGCATCTGGATGAGGATGCCGGCGCCGTCGCCTGTGTTGATTTCAGCGCCGGAGGCACCGCGGTGATCGAGATTGCGCAGGATCTGCAGGCCGTCGGAAACGGTCTGGTGAGACTTGCGGCCGTGCATATCGACGACGAAGCCCACGCCGCAGGCGTCGTGCTCGAACCACGGATCGTAGAGCCCCTGTTTGCGCGGCAGGCTTGGAGAACGGCGCGGCATGGCTTGGTCGAGCGCGGGATGGTGACCGGCGGTGTCTGAGGTGGTGGTCTGCGTCGTATTCACGGATAAGTCGGAAGGTGGAGCCGGTTTCGGGCCAGATGCGTTTGAGATTAGGTAGGGCTGCCGCTTGTCGGGAGGCCGTTGCGATTGTGGTGTCCGTTGCGTGACGGCCCGGCGGCGAGCGCCGGCCCTACACGGCAAATACGGTTCGTCGCGGATTTCATGAGCGGGAGAAAAGAAAGGGTTGCTGTGAGCGCAAAAAAAGGGCCGTTCTCGTCTTCTGCGAGAGCGGCCCGTGAATTATTATGTGCGGAGTGCTCTCAGCGTATTACCTAGAAGAAGCGGATTGTTTTGGTGGCCATCTTGGCGTGCTCTTCATCCGAGCAACCCGCATTCGTTGGGACGTCCGGTCGGACGGACGTCGGTTTCACCAGGTCGTTGCTGAGCAGGTAATTTTCGACCTCCTCGCCCGAGATATCAGCGAGCATCACCCCATCGATTTCCACACACGGAGAGAGCGGCTGGCCGGACTTTTGCACCATCTCCGCGTAGTTCGAGCGGTTGTTGATGATGTCGATGTCTTCAAACGGCAGGTTGTGCTTCCGCAGGGTCGCGCGGACACCGTTGGACCAGCCGCAGGACGGCTTGAGATAGGCTTTGATGATCATGCGGTGAACGTGTGTGTGGACGGAAACGGCGCAAGGTAAAGGCCCAGCATTTCGGCGATCAAGCGTCGTTTTCGGGAATCTTCGCACAATGTTGTCATAGATGCGGGCGGCGCTGTGCAGGATCGTTTTGGAGTGCGACGGCCCGAAGCGGCTTCGGGGCCGCGCGGGCCGTCGAAAGCGGCGTCGAGCCGCCGCACTCCAAATGGCGCCTAACCTTTCGGCGCGAGGAGGGCCTTGTAATCGGGATCGTTCGCCAGCGGCTCGAAGTCCGGGTCGAGCAGGAAATCGGTGATGGGATTGAACTGCATCAGGTTTGCGGCGAATTGACCTATCGCCTGACGCAGGAGGCGCAGCGCATCGTCGCGCTGGCCGAGCAGCGCCGCGATCCGCGCCTGAAGATAGATGTGTTGGCCGAAGCGATATTTCGGATCGACCGCGTGCAACCACGTCAGCGCGGCCCGGGCACCTTCGGTGTCGCCGAGCCGCGCCGCGCAGGAGCCGACGAAGCCGCGATAGGTGAGGTTGTCGGGTTTTTCCCTCACCAGATCGTCGCCCTCGGCCCGTGCCTCCACATAGCGGCCGGCGAGATAGCGCACTCGGGCCCGTTGGTAGCGCTGCCGCTCCCCCGCTGCTTCCTGCGGCGGCCGGGAAGCGAACCACGCCTCTGCCTTCTGCGCCAACGCGGCAAACTCGGGCGTGCCGGCGCGCCCGAGCCGACGCACTTGCGACAGCGCCAGGACATAGTGCCCCGCCACGGGAGCCCCGGGCTCGGAGCGCAGGCCGTCGGCTTCGTCCAGCAGCCGGGTGGCCGCGGCGTAGTCGCCGTGGCGGAGGTGAGCCCAGATGCACGATTGCAATGCTCCATGGCGATCCGGCCAGAGTTCACGGTAGCGCAAAGCCGCCGCGAGCATGGCGGCATCGTCGCCGAGCAGAAAATGAGCGGGAACCCGATACTGCCACACTGTGGGATCTTTTTCGCGCAGACTGCCGGGCGCCACTTCGGCAAACTCCGCCAGAATCGCCTTCGCCCTCAATGACACGACCAAGCCGGTGAGCACTTGCCGGTGCCACATCGTGTGTTTCGGAAACCAGCCGTGCAAACGCTGTGCGGCCGTGAGCATCGCGGGGAGGTTTCCCTTCGTGATGGCTCGCACCCAAGCCACCTGTTCGCGGTCCCATGGGGTCAGCCGCTCGGGCGGCAACGTGTCGATCTCCGTCAGCATCGCCTCGCTTCCGGCGTAGTCCAATGGCGTCCAATCGATCCTTTGCACGGCAATCGAAACAAGCGCACTGGCGGCACCCTTGGGATCGAGTTCGTAGCTGCGACGTAGTTGGGCGTCTCGTTGTTCGCGGCTCTGGCCGGCAACCCAGAGCCTCTCGATGCGCCGCGAATCCAACCTTTGGGGCACGGCAAAGTTGTTCATCGCCGAGACGTCCCGGTCGCCCTGCCGATCCGCGCCCAATTCCGAGGCGATGCCGAGGAGCCGCTCCGCCATCTCCTCGATCGCGGCCGACGCATCGGCGACCGGCCCCTCGATGGGCGCGAGGTCGGCCCACGTCTTGCCGCGCGCGAGGTCGAACACCCGGCCACGCAGGACCACCTTGTCGCCCTGCCGGTGGTAAGCGCCCGCGATCAAGGCATCGGCGCCGGTCTTCCGGGCGAGGCGGCTCATGTCGGCGGCGGTGAGATCGGCGGAGACTTTTTCGGTTGCGGGCAACGTGACCGCCTCCCGGACCCACAGCAACTCGGGCAGATACCGCCGGATGTGATCCGCGATCAACTGCCCGGTGAGATCGAACGCGGGCTCGCCGCTGAGATTTTCGAAACGCGCGACGAGCACGCGGCTCTCTTTTTTCACCGGCTCCGCCTGGCCGAGCACCGCGCGGATCATCGCCGCGCGACGCGCGACGTATTCGCGATAGCCGAAGTAGCCGCCGGCGCTGAGGGCGACCACGAGCACGGCGATCCATGCCGCCACCGGGACGCGACGGCCCACCTTGGCTGGAGTTTGAGACGCGACGCCCTCGTCGCGTTGGGCGGGACGAGGGCGTCCCGGCTCCAGC
>JANNEY010000501.1:0-2893 GCA_031379235.1 Opitutaceae bacterium
AAGTTTTCCAAGCGATGGCCGAGGGCACTGGTGCCGTCTTTTTCACCCAAGATAAGATCCTGCGTTGGGACGGGCAGAAATTCAGAATCTGGTCGCTCCCCAATAGCCGCCGCTTGCGCGCGAGCCGTGCCAACGGAACCATCTTTGTTCAGCACAAGCCCACCGGATTGCTGACGCTGGGCGACAACGGACCGGAAGAATTTATTCCGGTTGAGCATCTCGGTAACGCGGGTGTCTTCTGGCTCGAACCACGCGGCACTGGCTGGCTGCTCATCACTCACGAGGGAATTTTGGAATGGTCCTCCGGTGAGATGCACCCGATCGCACCCGAAACCGATGCCCTCATTCAGAGGGCGAGCCTCACCTGTGTCGTTGACCTCGGGGGCGGAAAACTGGCCTTGGGCACCGGCCGCGACGGAATTCTAATCATCAACCGTGACGGCGTTGTGCTTCAGCAGATCGGTGAAAGCGACGGCCTGCCAGGCAGCGTCGTCTCTGATTTATTTTTGGATCGAGAGGCGCAGCTTTGGGGGATTTCCCGTTCGCACCTCTTCCATGTCAGACTGAGTTCGAACTCCACCATTTTCGACCAGCGAGCCCAGGTCCCAATCGGGAACGCGGGATCGCTCGTGCTGGCGGATAATCGCATCTACGCGCTGATCGACGCCACACTCCACGAACAGCAACCCGGCCAATCACGTTTTAAACCTCGGACGGATGTGAACGAATACGCTTTGGAAATTCGAACCATGTCGGGCGAGCTGTTCGTCGCCTACTTGGATCAAATCAGCCGATTCAGTCACGGCATCCGAACGACGGTGTATAAAAACAATCGCCGCGATATCCTATCGCTGGAGCCGTCGCGTCTGAAAAAGGATCACCTCTTTTTTTCTGAGCTCCGTGATGTGAAGATTTTGGCCCCCGATGGCAAAGTGGAAACTTTGGCCGAAGCACTGCCAGATATTGCGCGGACGTTTGCCGAAGATGATGACGGCCGTTTGTGGCTCGGCACGATGAGCCGCGGGGTTTTGGTCGTGGAAACCGACGGCACCGTGACGCGCAACCCGATTCCCACCACGACCGGTGCCATCGCCAGCACTGGTTCGGCCACGACGCTGGCGACTGCCCAAGGCGACATTTTTCTGCTCACCCAGACCGGCGGCTGGATGAAGCCTCCCGGCGCGAGTGTCTTTCATCCGATCGAAAATTTCCCGCAGCGGAAAACCCTCGCCACATCACCGAACCGTGACCGTTCGGAACTGTGGGTCGTCGTCGCGAGGACTCCGAATCAAGCGGCCACAATCGGGAAGATCGTCGTGGAAGGCGACCGCGCCATCTGGCGCCCCCATGCCGTCGACGACATCAATTCCATCGGTTCACCTCGCAGCATCTTGGCCGAGCGCGTCGCCAATCAAGAAACCGTGCTCTGGATCGGAGGCTCGACGGGAATTTTGCGCAACGCCGTCGGTGCTGCGCCTTCGGCTCCGTCGCCGCGCCCACCGCTCGTCCAAATCCTTGCCCGCGCGAAGGAGAACTCCGTCTCCACCCCGGTTACCGGTGCCCTGCCCTACGATACGGAGGCGATTGAGTTTCGCTTTGCCGCTCCGCAATTCGCCGTCCGTCCAACCCTGCGCCTCGAATCCCGGATTCCCGGCGTGGATTCTGACTGGGTGCCCGCGGGCGCAAATTCGCGACGAGAACTTACCGCGGTGCGCGACGGCCGCTACTCCGTAGAAATTCGGGCGGTCGCCGACACCGGCGCGGTGAGTGAGGTTACTATTGGAACCTTCGAAGTTCGGCCGCCGTGGTGGCGCACCTGGCCGGCCGCCGTCGGCGTCGTGCTAGCGCTCGCTCCCGCCATCTATGCTTGCTACCGGCTGCGCGTGCGCACGCTGCGGCAGCGCAATGCCCTGCTGGAAGCGAAAGTCCGGCAACGCACGGCCGAACTGGAGGAGGCCAATGCGGCGAAGACACAGTTCGTGGCCAACATGAGTCACGACATCCGCAATCCGCTCAACGGCATCGTGGGTCTCGCGCTGGCATTGGAAGACACCCACCTCGAACCACGCCAGCGCGAGATCGTCTCCACACTGCGGGAGTGCACGTCGTATCTTTCGACCCTCGTCGACGACGTGCTCGATTTTGCCAGCATCGAGGCCGGACGGTTTGAACTGCGGCCGAGCGGATTTGTCCCGCGCGAGTTACTCCACTCGGTCGTGGAAACCCTGCGCGCCGACTCGACGGAGCGCGGAGCAACCATCCAGGTTGCGATTGATCCGACTCTTCCCGCCCACGTCGTCGGCGATGCCGGCCGCATCCAGCAGATTCTGGTCAACTTCGTTTCGAACGCGCTGAAATACGCCGGCGGCGACATCCTGCTCACGGTCGCGCAACCCGCTCAAGCGCCCGGTGAAATCGAATTCATCGTGCAGGACCACGGCCCCGGCATTCGCGCCGAAGATCACATCAATCTCTTCAAAAAATTCTCCCGCCTCGCTCGTTCGAGCGCCGGCGAGGAGATTCAAGGCTGTGGACTAGGTCTCGCCGCTTGTCGGCTGCTCGCCGACCGCATGGGCGGCTCCGTCGGCGTGGAGAGCACGGTCGGCACAGGCTCGCGTTTCTCTCTCCGGCTGCCGCTCACTGTGACCACGGCACCGCCCGTCTTACCTGACCTCGCGAGCACCCTGCCGAACACCGCGGTGCTCTTGGTCGAGGACACCGACTACAACGCCTGGGCCGCCACCGCCGTGCTCGGGCGGCTCGGGCTCACCTGCGAACGGGCCCGCAACGGCGCCGAGGCGCTCGCGCTCTTCGCGGAAAAACGTTTCAATATCGTCCTCCTCGACCGCAATCTGCCCGACATGGACGGCACCGTGGTCGCACAAAAAATGCG
>JANNEY010000526.1:0-6285 GCA_031379235.1 Opitutaceae bacterium
CGGTGAAATCGGTAAAACCCTTCGAGACGGCGTGGATGCCGGCGACGCGTTCGAAGCCCATGCCGGTGTCGACGTGTTTGGCGGCGAGCGGGGAGAAGGTGCCGTCGGCGTTGGCGTTGAACTGGATGAATACGTGATTCCAGATTTCGATGCAACGGGGCGAGGAGCTGTTCACGCCTTTGCGGCCTTCGATCTCGTCGTCGGAGGTAAGGAGATTGAAATGGATTTCCGAGCACGGGCCGCAGGGACCGGTGTCGCCCATCATCCAGAAATTGTCCTTCTTGTTGCCGTGGACGATGTGGATTTTCGGGTCGAGGCCGGCAGCGGTGAAAATCTTGGCCCAGATGTCGTAAGCCTCCTGGTCGAAGTCGGAGGGGTCGCCCTTGGATTTGTCGGGGGAGTAGACGGTGGCGAAGAGGCGTTTGGCCGGGATGCCCCAGACCTTGGTGATGAGTTCCCAGCCCCAGTTGACGGACTCCTTCTTGAAGTAGTCGCCGAAGGACCAGTTGCCGAGCATCTCGAAGAGAGTGTGGTGGTAGGTATCGAAGCCGACGTCCTCGAGGTCGTTGTGCTTACCGCCGGCGCGGATGCATTTTTGGGTGTCGGCGGCGCGGGTGTCCTTGGAAGGCTTCACGCCGGCCCACTTGGAAACGTCGGGCGCACGGTCGCCGAGGAAGATGGGCACGAACTGGTTCATGCCGGCGTTGGTGAACAGGAGCCCGGGCGAGTCCGGCATCAACGACGACGACGGCACAATCGTGTGGCCCTGCGAGGCGAAGAAATCGAGGAAGCTCTGGCGGATTTGCGCGGAGGTCATGAAGAAAATAGGTTCACCACGAAGGCACGAAGGACACAAAGATAGATTAGAGGATGACGCGCTTTAGGCCGTCGCGGAGGAGCGGGACGTTGAAGTTGATGAGGAGGGCGAGCTTCAATCGAGTGAGGCGAAGATAGGTCAAGACTTGGGCGGTGTGAATCTGTTCGAGTTGGTCGATCGACTTGAGTTCGAGGCTCAGTTGCCCGGCGACGACGAAATCGAGTCGATATGCGGCATCGACGGATTGGCCACGGTAGTGAAGCGGCAGAATCTTCTGCCGTTCGAACGGAAGGTCGAGGTGGGTCAGCTCGATGGCGAGGCAGGCTTCATAGGCTGATTCGAGCAGGCCGGGGCCGAGGTGTTTGTGGACCTCGATCGCCGCGCCAATCACTCGATTGGCGATGTCCTCCCGCTCTTCCGTCACCTTCGTGTCCTTTGTGCCTTCGTGGTGAACGATCAGAGGTTCGCGATGATCGCGTCCGCCATCGCGCGAGTGCCGACGCTCGGCTTGCCGAAGGCAATGTCGCCGGTGCGCGTGCCGGTCGTCACGGCTTTGCGGACGGCGGCTTCGATCCGGGTGGCGATTTTTTCGAGGCCGAAGCTGAAGCGGAGCATCAGTGCGACCGAGAGAATCTGGGCGCAGGGATTAGCGATGCCTTTCCCTGCGATGTCGGGAGCGGTCCCGCCGGCGGGTTCGTAGAGGCCAAAGGGCAGGCCGAGCGAATTTTTCCCCGCGCCGAGAGAGGCGGAAGACAACATGCCGAGTGAACCGCAAATGACGGCCATCTCGTCGGAGAGGATGTCACCAAACATGTTTTCCGTCACGAACACGTCGAACTGGTTCGGGTCGCGCGCGAGCTGCATGGCGGCGTTGTCGACATACATGTGGCTGAGCGCGAGGTCGGGCGCGTGGGCGGCGCAGTAGTCGGTCACGGTCTTGCGCCAGAGGACGGAGGTCTCGAGGACGTTGGCCTTGTCGACGGAGCAGAGTTTTTTCTTCCGCGCGCGGGCCGTGGTGATCGCGACCTGGAGGATGCGTTCGATCTCGGATTTCTTATAGACCATCGTGTCGATCGATTGCACGTCGCCGTCGGGGAGCGTGGTCGTGGTCTTGGGGAGCCCGAAGTAGACGCCGCCGGTGAGTTCGCGGATGCACACGATGTCGATGCCGTTGGGGATGCGCTCGGTCTTGAGCGGCGAGGCATCGGTGAGCTCGCGGTAGAGGAGACCGGGGCGGATATTGGCGAAAAGCGTGAAGTGCTTGCGCAGCGGCAGCAGCGCCGCGCGCTCGGGCTGCTCCTTGGGCGGGAGTTTTTCCCACTTAGGGCCGCCGACGGAACCGAAGAGAATCGCGTCGGCTTGTTCGCAGAGTTTGAGCGTGGAGTCGGGCAGCGCATTGCCGTGATTGTCGATGCCGGCACCGCCGACGTCGGCCTGCGTGTAGGCGAGCGTGAGGCTTTCCTGCTTCGCGACGTGTTCGAACACGCGCAAGGCCTCGGTCATGACCTCGGGCCCAATGTAGTCTCCAGCAAGGACGGCGAACTTAAGTGTCGGCATGGGAAAAGGGGCAGACTGCCAAGCGCCGGGGCGCAGTGGCAAGTGGGGAGTTGGGGTGACCGCGGGTCGGTTTGCCGTTTGATGTCATGGCGAGGTGCGAAGCGACGCGGCCATCCCTCTGAATGGTCGGTTGGATTGCCGCGCCTGGCGGCCCGGGCTCGCCCTGACAAAGCAAACGGACCCACGCCCGCGCGTGATAACGATTGCGCGTTTTTTGAAACCGCGTGGATTGGCGGCGTGAACGTCCACATTTTGCCCGCTGGGCCGATTCAGACCAATGCCTACCTGCTCACGGCACCTGACCGCGGCGAGGCCGTGCTCATCGATGCCCCAGGAGATGTTTGGGCCGACGTGGAGCCGATCCTTAAAAGGGAAAAATGCCGGCTCACCGAACTCTGGCTTACGCACGGCCACTGGGATCACACACAGGGTGGGGCGGCGGTTGTGCGCGCGACGGGGGCGAAGGTCCGCGCGCACGCCGACGATCGCGTGCTGATCGAGACGCCGGAGATCATGGAGCGCTTCATGGGCGAGCGGATGAATCTCGAGCCTATTCACGTGGATCATTGGGTGACGCAGGGCGAGACGTTTGAGGCGCTTGGCCAACGAGTGGAGGTGCGGCACGTGCCGGGGCATTGTCCGGGTAACGTGTTATTTTATTTTGCGGCACTCGGGGCGGCGTATGTCGGCGATGCGCTTTTCAATGGGAGTGTGGGCCGCGCGGATTTGCCCGGCGGAGACTTCGCGCTGCTGGAGCGGTCAATTCGCGGTCAGATTTACACCATGCCGGAAAACACGGTGGTATTTCCGGGCCACGGCCCTAAGACGACGGTGTCCCATGAACGTGCCACCAATCCCTATGTTCGCGGTTGAGCCTCACGAAGTCTTCATGCGTCGCGCGCTGGAGGTTGCGCGCAGTGTCTGGGGCACGACGCATCCAAATCCGATGGTCGGCGCGATTATTGTCGAGGATGGCCACATTGTGGCGGAGGGCGCGACGGCACCCGATGGCGGGCCGCATGCCGAGCGCCTCGCTTTGCTGGCTCGTGGAAAAACGCCGCGGCCCGGGGCCACGCTCTACACCACGCTTGAGCCCTGCTCGACCCACGGCCGCACGGGTGCGTGCACCGATGCCATCATCGCCGCTGGCATCAAACGCGTGGTGGTCGGCGCGACTGATCCTAATCCCGCGCATCTCGGTGGCGGCTACGCGGCCCTGCGCGCCGCGGGCGTCGAAGTGATCAAGGGTGTGCTCGAGCGCGAGTGCACCGACCTCAACCTCATCTTCAACCATTGGATCACGAAGGGCGGCCCGATCATTGCGGCCAAAGTTGCCTCCACCCTCGACGGCAAGATCGCGTGCCGCACCGGCGAATCGAAATGGATCACGAACGTGCGCTCGCGCGAAGACGTGCATCGCTGGCGCCGGTTGTTTCCCGGCATCGCGGTCGGCGCGATGACGGTGCTCAAGGACAATCCCCGTCTCACCGCGCGCCGTGAGGGAGAGAAGGAGTGGTGCCCGCTGCGCTTTGTTTTCGACGGGTTGCTCCGCACGGTCGTGGATAAAAATTTCCCCAATGTCTTCACCGACGAGTTTCGCGATCGCACGATCGTCGTGACCACGCCGCATGGCGGCCTCGGCTATGTGCGGAAGTTGCGCGACATGGGCATCAAGGTGTGGACCTTCGATTCGCCGACCCAGCGCGTCTCATTCACCGACTTCCGTAAAAAATGCACCGAGGAGCGCATCCCCGGCGTGTTGGTCGAGGGCGGCGCGCAGCTCATCAGCGAGATGATCCGCACGCGCCAGCTCGACTACCTTTTCGCCTACCACGCCCCCGTGCTGCTTGCCGACGAGAAGGCCAAGTCGATTTTCAGTGGCATGCGCCCGGAGAAAATCGAACAAGCCGTGCGCCTCGCCGACGTCCGCCACGAAACCTTCGACGGCGATGTCCTGATGCACGGCCGCATGCAATATCCCGACAAGCTGCTCGTGGATGAAACGGTCTTTGGGATTCGTTAGGCGTTCCATCGCTCTTTATGCCCCACCACCTCCGCTTCCTTCGCGGCGTCACCACCGCCTGCCTTGCGATCGCTTCGCTTGCGTCCCTCCGCGCGGCCGTCGACGACTATCCGCCGCACCCCGATTCGATCGTGAATCCCGCGGTGCCGAAGGGAGAGCAGATCAAGTTTGAGTTTGCGGGCTCGAAAATTTTCCCGGGCACGACGCGGCAGATCACCGTCTACGTGCCGAAACAATATGACCCGGCGAAGCCCGCCTGCGTCTACGTGAATCAGGACGGCATGCAGTGGAACGTGCCCGTCGTCTTCGACAACCTGATCGCGCGGGGGGAGCTACCGGTGATTATCGCGGTGGTGGTTCCGCCCGGAATCGTGAAGACGGCCGACGCCAAGGCCGCGCTCGATCGCTTCAACCGCAGCTACGAATACGACGGACTCGGCGACGCCTTTGCGCGTTTCCTCCTCGAGGAAGTGCTGCCGGCCGTCGAGACGAAGAGCACGAGCGACGGCCGCCGCATCCGCCTCTCGCAATCGGGCAACGACCGCGCCATCGGTGGCTCGAGCAGCGGCGCGATCGCGGCGTTCACGGCGGCGTGGGAGCGGCCGGACGCGTTCACGCGGGTGTTTAGCAACGTCGGCACCTTCGTCGGCTTGCGCGGCGGCGACATCTACCCGACGCTCATCCGTAAATTTGAGCCGAAGCCGCTGCGCGTCTTTCTCGTCGACGGCTCCAACGACAACAATATCTACGGCGGCGACTGGTGGATGGCCAACCAGACGATGCAACGCGCGCTCACCTATGCGAACTACGAGGTGAAGCACGTGTGGGGCGAGGGCGGCCACAACGGCAAGCTCGGCACCGCGGTCTTCCCCGACGCGATCCGCTGGCTCTGGCAGGGCTGGCCGCAGCCCGTGAAGGCCGGCCGCGCGCCGCTCGAACGCCTCGGTCCCATTTTGATTCCGGGCGAGGAGTGGCAGCTCGTCGGCGAAGGCTACCGCCTTTCCGAAGGCGCGGTCGTCAACGCCAAGGGCGAGGTGTTTTTCACCGACATCCCCGCGAGCAAAGCCTACAAAATCGGTCCCGACGGCAGGCCGGTGGAGTTTATCTCCGACACGAAGCGCGCCAACGGCCAGGCCTTCGGCCCCGATGGCCGCCTCTATGCCGTCGCCACCGGCACACAGCAAATTCTCGCCTACGACGCGAGCGGTCGCGCCTCCGTGATCGCGAGCGAGATCGCCGGAAACGATCTCGTCGTCGCGCACAACGGCAACGTCTACGTCACAAATCCTCCCGGCGGAAACAGCAACGAGCCGAGCAAGGTTTGGCTGATCAAGCCCGACGGCTCGAAGCAGGTCGTCGACACCGGCGTGAAATACGCCAACGGCATCGCGCTCTCGCCCGACCAGTCGCTGCTCTACGTCGCGGACTACCGCTCGCACTGGGTTTACAGCTACGTTGTCCAGCCCGATGGCATGCTCGCGCACAAGCAGCGCTATTACTGGGTGCACGCGCCCGACACCGAGGATCAAGCCTACGCCGACGGCCTCAAGGTGGATCGCAACGGCAACCTCTGGGTCGCCACGCGCCTCGGCATCCAAATCTGCGATCAGGCCGGCCGCGTGAACTTCATCATCCCCACACCCAACGGCCGCTGCACCAACCTCGTCTTCGGCGGCGAGAAATTCGACACGCTCTACGCGACCTGCAATGACAAGGTTTATCGGCGCAAGCTCAACCTCACCGGCGTGAACGCCTGGGATACTCCGAGCAAGCCGGCGGCCCCGCGGCTGTGAGTCTCATTGTCATCGCGAGGAGCGAAGCGACGTGGCGATCCATCTGTTGTTTCAGATGGATTGCCGCGCCCGCCGAGCCGGGCTCGCAATGACAA
>JANNEY010000531.1:0-7131 GCA_031379235.1 Opitutaceae bacterium
CAGCAACGCCTTTCATCAGGTTAACCACTTCTTCCCCTCGTCCTACGAGCTCGTCCCGCAGGCCGTCTGCGGCCGCGACGCCGCGAAGACCCAGGAGTTCGCCGACAAGTGGGGCTACAAGTCCATCGAGACCGACTGGAAGAAACTCATCGCGCGCGATGACATCGACGTCGTCGACATCGCCACACCCAACAACCTCCACGCCGAGCAAGTCATCGCCGCCGCCAAAGCCGGCAAGATGATCCTCTGCGAAAAACCGCTCGGCCGCACCGGCAAAGAAGCGGAAGCCATGCTCAAGGCGGTCAAGAAGGCCGGCGTCGCCAACATGGTGTGGTATAACTACCGCCGTTGCCCCGCCGTCGTGCTCGCCAAGCAGCTCATCGACGCCGGCAAGCTCGGTCGCGTCTACCACTACCGCGCGAATTTCCTCCAGGACTGGACCATCAACGCCGACCTCCCGCAGGGCGGCACCGGCCTCTGGCGCCTCGACGCCAAGGTCTCCGGCTCCGGCGTCACCGGCGACTTGCTCGCGCACTGCATCGACACCGCGATGTGGCTCAACGGCGGCATCAAGGACGTCAGCGCGATGACCGAGACCTTCGTCAAGGAACGGAAGCACAACCTCACCGGCAAGGTCGAGAAGGTCAGCATCGACGACGCGTGCTTGTTCCACTGTCACTTCAACAACGGCTCCCTCGGTCTCTTCGAGTCCACCCGTTACGCCCGCGGCCACAAGGCCCTCTACACCTTCGAAATCAACGGCGCGAATATGTCGCTCAAGTGGGACCTCCACGATCTGCACCGCCTGCAGATCTTCGACTACACCGACGAGGGCACCGAGCGCGGCTGGAAGAGCGTCCATGTCTCCGACGGCGATCATCCCTACTGCGGCAACTGGTGGGTGCCCGGCCTCCAGCTCGGCTACGAACACAGCTTCGTCCACGCAATGGTCGAGTTCGTGCGCGGCCTCGAAAGCGGCCAAGGCTGCAAGCCCGATTTCAAAGACGGCCTCGCGACCGACTACGTCACCGACGCCGTGCTCGCCTCCGCGAAGGCCAAGAAGTGGGTCAAAGTGAAGCAGGCCTGAGGCAGGGCGGGTCTCTGACCCGCCCATTTTTCCCCGCGCTTCAGGCGCTGATTCGATATATCCCAAAAACTCCAAACCAGGGCGGGTCACAGACCCGCCCTACTTTTTCTCCGCTATGAAACTCAGTCGTCTCTTCGCCCTTTCGTCGGCGTGCGCCGCGTTCGCCGCCGCTGCCGCCGCGCCATCCTCCCTCGTTTTCAATCCGCCCGCCGGCGTCAAGGCGCAGGGCAAGCACGTCGTCCTGCTCTCCGGCGACGAGGAATATCGCAGCGAGGAAGCGCTGCCCATGCTGGCGAAGATCCTGAGCCAGCGCCACGGCTTCAAGTGCACCGTGCTCTTCCCGCTCGATCCCGATGGCACGATCAATCCGGACAACCAGAAGTCGCTCCCCGATTCCGCCGCGCTCGATTCCGCCGACGCGATCGTGATGGGTCTGCGTTTCCGCAACTGGTCTGACGAGGCGATGGCGCGCTTCGTCGGCGCCTTCGAGCGCGGCGTGCCGTTGATCGCG
Source organism: Opitutaceae bacterium (assembly GCA_031379235.1). Classification (GTDB taxonomy): domain Bacteria; phylum Verrucomicrobiota; class Verrucomicrobiia; order Opitutales; family Opitutaceae; genus ER46. The sequence goes on from JANNEY010000531.1 coordinate 1,599, forward strand.
CTCCGCACCTCGACTCACGCGTTTAATTTTCCGGCCGACAGCAAGTGGGCCAAATACTCCTACAACGCCAAGGCACCGTGGGCGGGCGGCTTCGGCAAACAGGTCCTCGGCGAGACATGGGTCACGCATTGGGGCAAGCACAAGTCCGAGGCCACGCGCGGCGTCACCGAGCCCGGCGCGAAAAACGACGCGCTTCTGCGCGGCGTGTCCGCCGTCTTCGGCGACAGCGATGTCTACGAAGCCTACCCGCCCGCGGACGCGAAGATTCTCCTCCGCGGACTCGTGCTCAAAGGCATGAACTCAGCCGACGTGCCTGCCGAGCAACTGAAGAAACGCGCCACCGACAAGGCGGAGCAAGGCATCAACTCCCCCGCCATGCCGATCGCGTGGACCCGCACGTTCACCCAAGAAAGCGGCAAGACCAACAAGGTCTTCACCACCACGATGGGTGCCGCCACCGATCTCACGAACGAGTCCCTGCGCCGCCTCGTCGTTAATTCCGTTTTCTGGGCCGTCGGCCGCGACATCCCCGCCAAGGCTGACGTAAACCTCGTCGATCCCTACGCGCCGCGGAAATACGGCTTCAAGGGCTACCGCTACCAACTCACGCCCGCCGTCTACGCGCTCGGCCAAACGGTGCCCGAGGGCGGCACGCCGCCTCCCGGCCCGACCGCGCCACCGACCAAGAAGCAGGCCGCCACTGCCCCGGCCACGCCCGCCGCCGCAAGCGCCGCCGTTCCTGCGGCCATCAACGTGCCCTTCACGCTCAATGTCGGCGACCGCGTCGCCATCGTGGGCAATGCCCTCGGCGATCGCATGCAGCACCACGGCTGGCTCGAGACGATGATCCACGCGAAAAATCCCGCGCACCAAATTGTCGTGCGCAACCTCGCCGTGTCCGGCGATGAATTGACCGCGCGGGCTCGCTCCAAAGATTTCGGCACACCCGACGAGTGGCTCGCCAAGGTTCAGGCCGGCGTCGTGTTTTCCTTCTTCGGCTACAACGAATCCTTCGCTGGAGCCGAGGGCCTGCCCAAGTTCAAGGAAGACCTGGAAAAATTTCTCCGCGACACGCGCGCGAAACAATACAACGGCACCGCCGCCCCGCGCATCGTGCTCTTCTCCCCCATCGCGGTCGAGAAGCACCCCGATCCCAACTACGCCTATGATCCAAAGATCAACGCGAACCTCGCCGCCTACACGCAGGCGATGGCCGAGGTCGCACGCGATCAGGCGGGCGTCACGTTTGTGAATCTCTTCGCGCCTTCGCAGGAGCTCTATGCCGAGGCCGCGCGCACCGGCCAGCCCCCGCTCACCATCAACGGCGTCCACTTGAACGACGCCGGTGAGGGCAAGGTCGCGCAAAAAATTTATCCCGCGCTCTTCGGCGACGCTGCGCCCGCCATGGACAGTCCCGAAGCGCAGAAACTCCGCGCCGCCGTGAACGCCAAAAACGAGATGTGGCATTCGCACTACCGCTCGGTCGACGGCTACAACATCTACGGCGACCGCTCCAAAATCGCCTACGTCTCGCATCCCGACGCACCGAAGATCACCAACACGCAAATCATGATGGAGGAGATGGCGCAGCGCGACGCGATGACGGTTAACCTCGAGCGCAAAGCGTGGGCGCTCGCCGCCGGCAAGACCGGTCCGGTCGAGATGGTGGAGATTCCCACCGTCACTTCATTCGGCACCAACAAACCCGGTTCCAATATCGACGGCACCTATCCGTTTCTCGACGGCGATGAAGCGATCTCGAAGATGACGGTCGCGCCCGGCCTGAAGGTGAATCTCTTCGCGAGCGAGAAACAGTTTCCCGAACTCGCCAAGGCCCTCCAGATGGCCTTCGACACCAAGGGCCGCCTCTGGGTCTCCGTCTGGCCCAACTACCCCGAGCGCACGCCGCTGTCCAAGAACGGCGACAAGATCATCATCCTCGAAGACACCGACAAGGACGGTCGCGCGGACAAGTGCACCGTGTGGCTCGACGGCCTCAACTGCCCCACGGGTTTCCAATTTTTCAAGGACGGCATTCTGCTCATGCAGGCGCCGAACGTCTGGTTCGTGCGCGATGTTAATGGCAAGGGCGTGTTCACGGAACGCGTGCTCATGGGCCTCGACTCCGCCGACTCGCACCACACCGCCAACTCGCTCGTCTACGAGCCGGGCGGCGCGATTCTGTTCAGCGACGGCGTCTTCCACCGCTCGCAGGTCGAGACCGTCGCCGGGGCCGTGCGCAACATCGACGGCGCCATCTACCGCTACGAGCCGCTCACCGGAAAATTCGACACCTACATCGCCTACGGCTTCGCCAATCCGCACGGCCGCGCCTTCGACTACTGGGGCAACGACCTCATCACCGACGCCACCGGCAACAACACCTACTGGGGCCCGGCGTTCAGCGGCCGGCTCGACTACCCGGCGAAACATCCGAAGCTGAAAACCATCTGGGACCGGCCGTCGCGGCCCAGCGCCGGCAGCACGATTCTCACAAGCAAACATTTCCCCGATGAATACTGGGGCGATTATCTCAATCCCAACGTCATCGGCTTTCAGGGCATCTACCGCGTGCATCTCAGCGAAGACGGCGCAGGCATCAAGGGCACGCGCGAGCCCGACATCGTTCAGTCGAAGGATTTCAACTTCCGCCCGATCGACACGGCCACTGGCCCCGACGGCGCGCTCTACATCTGCGACTGGCACAATCCGCTCATCGGCCATCTCCAGAGCCATCTCCGCGACTCGAACCGCGACCACGAACACGGCCGCATCTACCGCGTGACCGCCGAGGGCCGCAACCTCGCGTGGCAGCCCAAGATCGACGGCGAGTCGATTCCGGTGCTGCTCGCATTGCTCAAGCGCGGCGAAAACCAAATCCGCAACCTCGCCAAGATCGAGCTCGGCAAACACGACGCGGCCAAAGTCATCGCCGGCGTGAAGACCTGGGTCGCCGGCCTCGACAAAAATGATCCCGAATATCAGCACCATCTCACCGAGGCGCTGTGGGTGCATCAGTGGCACAACGTCGTGAACACCGATCTACTGGCGCAGCTCCTCCGCTCGCCGAATGCCGACGCTCGCGCCGCCGCGACGCGCGTCCTCTGCTACTGGCGCGACCGCGTGCCGAACGCCCTCGCGCTGCTCCAGAAACAAGCCTCCGACGACAACCAACGCGTGCGCCTTCATGCCGTGCGCGCCGCGAGTTTCTTCGATGTGCCCGAGGCCACCGAGGTCGCGCTCGCCGCCACCAAACTCTCCGTCGACTACTACCTCGACTACACCATCGGCGAAACGCTCCGCCAACTGCGCCCGCTCTGGCGCAAGCGCATGGGCGAAGGCGGCAAATTCGCCGACGGCGATCCGGCCAGTGCGCGCTACCTCCTGCGCACGCTCTCCGTCGCCGAGGTCGTGAAGATGCCGCGCACCGAGGACGTCGCGGAAAATCTCCTCGGCCGCACCGGTGTGACCGATGTCGTCCGCGCCGAGGCGCTCGCCGCGCTCGCCAAGGTGCGCAACACCGCGCCCGTCGCCCTGCTCGTCAAAACGATCGATTCGCCCGCCGAGATCGACGTGCGCGCGGTTGGCCGCCTCCTCCTCGCGCAATCTCCCGCCGATCTGAAGCCGCACCGCGCTGCGCTGCTCAAACTCGCGCTGGCCGACAATTCCGAGGCCCGCACGTGGGCCTTCGGCGCCGTCGCCCTCGCCGATGGCTCGCTCGAGCCGGCGTGGCAGACCGCGTCCACCTCGCCGCTCTCGTTCGCCAGCCTGCTCGGTGGGATTCACCTGATCCCGAACGCCGAGCTGCGCGCGACCGCCTTTGATCGCGTGATGCCCATCCTCGCGCAAAACCTCACCGATATCCAAGGCCCGGACAACATCGTCGCCGCCATTCAGCGCGACGCGATCCGCTCCGCGGTCAGCACGCGCAAGGAACCCGCCAAGGTCTTTGCTGCACTCGTCTCGATGATCGAGCGCGGTTATCAGGCGACGACTGCCGCTCAGGGTATTCGCTCGTTGCCCCGCGCCAGCTGGACGCCCGAGGCCGCGGGTTCCGCCGCCCGCGCGCTGATCGCCTGGGCCGGCAAGACCCACACGAGCGAGCGCACCAGTCGCGACTACGTCGAAGCCATCCAAGTCGCCGACGATCTCACGGGCACGCTGCCCGCCGAGGAATCGGAAGCGCTGCGTAAAACTCTTTCCGGTCTCCGCGTCGCCACGTTTATCGTGCGCGCCGTCGTCGAGGAGATGCGCTTCGATACGCCGCGCATCGTCGTGCAGGCCGGCCGGCCCTTCGAAATCATCTTCGAAAATCCCGACGTGATGCCGCACAACCTCGTCATCGTGAAGCCCGACACTCGCGCCAAAATCGGCACCGAGGCGATGTCACTCGCCCCCGAATTCACCGATCGCCAGGGCCGCGCGTGGGTGACGGAGTCCACCGACATCATCGCCGCCACCAAGCTCATCGAGCCCGGCCGCAGCGAGACCCTCAAGATCCCCGCCAACGCGATCCGCACCGAGGGCGTCTACGAATATGTCTGCACCTTCCCCGGGCACTGGACCGTGATGTTTGGACAGCTTGTCGTGACGAAAAATGTGGACGACTATCTCAAAGCCAACCCCACCGCCAAACCCGCCGCACCCGCGGTGCACAATCACTGAGGCCCTTTCCCTCCGTCTCGCTGTCTCTGCTTCCCTCCGTCGTCATCCTCAACCACTCCTCCCTATGAAAAAACTCCTCCTTACCACCGCGCTCCTCGCGTTCGCCCACGGTGCCTTCGCCGCCGAATCCGGCTTCAAACCGATCTTCAACGGCAAAGACCTCACCGGCTGGAAGGGCCTCGACTTCTGGTCCGTGAAGGACGGCGTCATCGTCGGCCAGACCACCGCGGACAAACCCACGAAGGGAAACACGTTCCTCGTCTACCAAACCGCCGAGCCCGCCAACTTCGAGCTGCGCTTGCAGTTCCGCCTTACCGGCCAGAACGAGAAGCGCTGGGGCAATTCCGGCGTGCAGTATCGCAGCAAGGTCGTCGACGCCGCCGCGTTCGTCGTCGCCGGTTATCAGGCCGACATTGATTCTCCGTTCACCTACACCGGCATGCTCTACGAGGAAAAGGGCCGCGGTATTTTGATGACCACGGGTGAGAAAATCCGCATCGGCGAAACCACGATGGTCGACGACGCCAAGAAGGCCGGACAAAAGAAAAAGAAAACCGCCGTCGAAAAACTCCCCGGCGCCACGCCCGCCGCCGAGATCGCCGCCGCCTACAAGCTCGGCGAGTGGACCGACCTCACGATCGTCGCCAACGGCAATCACCTCCAGCATTTCATCAACGGCAAGCTCACCGCTGATGTCACCGACACGGACGCCGTCCTCGGCGCCAAGTCCGGCGTCATCGCGCTCCAGCTCCATCAAGGCCAGCCCATGACGATCGAGTTCAAGAATCTCCGCCTGAAGACGCTGCCGTAAGCGTCTCGCCGCGCTCCCGCGCCGCGCTCCCGGCCACATCACCCGCCTCGGGAGAGG